>CAZNVU010000101.1:0-9012 GCA_964576575.1 uncultured Chryseobacterium sp. | reverse complement strand
CCCAGTATTTAAATTCATTAACAAGAACTGGATTCTTATCCCTATTTTTTGCTCAGTCTCATTTGTGATTGCCTATTTCTACAGCAATAGAATGCCCGATATTTATGGGGCAAAGGCAGAGATTTTACTCAAATCAAATGAAACATACGATTACCAAAGTAAGATATATTCCAGCCTTGGATACTACTCTGTAATTCAAGATATAGCCAATCAAAAAAGAGTAATTACATCAAAAGACCTGGTAGGTCGGGTGATCGACAAGTTAAACTTCAACCTGAGTTACTATATCGTTGGACGAATAAAAACAGCCCAAGTTTCCAATTTTGGATCAATGAATATTATTTGCGATTGGAAAAACTTCAATCCACGAATGTTAAATATGCCTTTCTTTATAAAGGTTATCGATCAAAATAGGTTTCAACTTTCTTTTGATTCAAGAGGAGTAAAGATATTTAAGGAGTGTGAATTCAATAAACCAATAAAGGAAGGCAATATCACATTGCAAGTTGATTTGGTTAAAGATATAAAACCAGAAGAGTTTGAGTTAATCAGGGAACAAACATATAAATTCATTGTTCACACCAGGGACCATCTCATATCCAAATACGCTTCTGCAATAAATGTTTCAAACAACAACTATTCAAGTATTTTAACGCTATCCATCAATGACGGACTTGCGGAAAATGCCCAACAATTTTTAGACACACTTACCAAAGAGTATATTCACCAAACAATTGAGAATCAAATAGAAATTAACGAAAATACACTGCGTTTTATCGACAAGCAAATCACTGAAATGACTGAAATCATTGACTCCTTGGAGCTAATTTTAGATTCGTATTCAGAAGAAAACGAGATTGTGGATTTGACTCAAAAAGAACAAAACGCTTTTGATCAACTGTCAAAAATTCAATTAGAGTTAGCCGAAAATGAACTTCGGCTTAAGAGCACCGGAAAAATTAAATCTAAACTCTTAGACCTTAACTCATCAGATTTGATTCCTACGATACTTGCAGGGGGATACCAAGATGCTAACCTACAAAACATGATTAATAAGGTCATCGAACTGCGTCAGCGTAGACATAACTTTTTAATGGATGTTACCCCTCAAGATTCAAGAATTGTTCGTATCGATGATGAATTGGTTGGTCTAACCAAGAACATCAATCAATACATTTCTGATATAGAAAACATGTTATCGGTCGAGAACAACGAGCTCAATAGCCAATTGGTGCGACTTGAGAAAACGCTGAAGAACATACCCAAAAGTAAGCGTGAGATGAATGGAATTGAGAGAAAACTATCGGTTAATGAGAATCTCTACAATTTTCTAATTGAAAAAAGAGCTAATACCATTATCGCCAGAGCTGGAATTGTTCCAGAAACCAACGTCGTTGAGAAAGCACGTTCCATGGGGGTAATTGGGCCAGACCGTCAAAAATACATTTACATAAGTTTTGGGGTTGGATTCATTTTGGCTCTTGTGGTTGGATTTTTAAGAACAATGTTTTTTGAGAGAATTGAAAATACCAAAGAACTCAAAGTAATCACACGTTTGCCTGTGATTGGCGGTGTTCCTTTTTATGATCAGGCAAACGACTTTCCCATTTCAATTGTTAAAGCACCCAGAAGTAACATCAGTGAATCTTTTCGATCTATACGGACCAATATGCAATTCATACTTGGCAGTGAAGGAAGCAAGGTTATCTTGGTCAGTTCTCTTCACCCGGGGGAAGGAAAAACCTTTGTCACCGTAAACATTGCTGCAACCCTTGCCAAAGCAGATAAAAAGGTTATCATCCTGGATTTTGACTTGCACAAACCCAGGATCCACAAAGTTTTTGGTTTGTCCAAAATGGATGGTGTATCTAACTATTTGGTAGGTCAAAAACATTGGAAAGAAACGGTGATTCACCATGAAATAAAAAACCTAGACTTCGTACTTTCCGGACCTATCCCACCCAATGCATCTGAATTGGTACTATCTAAAAAAATTGATGTCCTGATAGAGGAACTCAAAGCTGAATACGACTACATATTGATTGATACGCCGCCATTGGCATTGATCAGTGACGCCTTGGTATTGATGAACAAGGTGAATCTCAGTTTTTGCGTTTTGAACACGCAGAAGGCCACCAAACAAGGTGTGCGATTCTTGGAGGAGACTTTCACGCAAAACGACATATCACATGTATCATTGCTTTTGAACAATATCAAACAGAACCGTTGGAGATACTACTATGCTAAATATGCATACAAATATGGATACGGCTATGTTTACGGATATGGATATGGATACGGTGACGGTTACCGATATGGTTACTCAGAATATGCAGATAACGAAGACGAGAAAAAAGGATAACACAAAGAAACAAAACCATGATAAACAGAAAAGAATTTAGAAAATTTGCTACATCATCACACAATATTACGGGAACTGCAGTAGATGATGTGATCTCACACATGTATGGACCTGAAATGATGACGCGAACTGTCATTGAGGAAAGAAATATGCCCTTCCGAGAGGTTGACGTTTTTTCTCGTTTGATGGCCGATCGCATTATCTTTTTGGGAACCGAAATTGATGACTACATAGCCAACATCATTCAAGCCCAATTGCTTTTCCTTGAAAATACCGACCACAGCAAAGACATTCAAATCTACATCAACTCTCCCGGTGGAAGTGTATATGCCGGATTAGGTATTTATGACACAATGCAATACATCAAACCTGATGTTGCTACCATTTGTACAGGTATGGCAGCATCTATGGGAGCTGTTCTACTTTGTGCTGGACAAGCCGGAAAACGCACAGGCCTAAAGCACAGTCGTGTCATGATTCACCAACCATTGGGAGGTGCAAGAGGTCAGGCATCTGATATCGAAATTACAGCCAGAGAAATTCAAAAGTTGAAGAAAGAATTGTATGATATCATCGCGAGCCACAGTGGAAAAACATACGAGCAAGTATGGGCTGACAGTGACCGAGATTACTGGATGATTGCTCAGGAAGCCAAGGAATATGGAATGATTGATGAAGTCCTTGAAAGAAAAAACGGATAATTCAATAAATCATAACTTTTAAAGGGTCACCACAAGTGGCCCTTTTTTATCTTCGCTTGGATGCCCACATTTGCTGACATCATACTACCACTTGCCATTCCCAATGCACTGACCTATGAAGTGCAGGAGGAATTTGCGCCGTATCTTTTACCTGGAATGCGGGTAGTAGTTCCATTAGGCAAAAACAAAAAATATGTCGGAATTGTCATCGCCATGCATGAGGAGGTGCCGTCAGCTTATGACCCTAAATGCATAGAATCACTCATTGACGAATACCCAATTGTTACTGAAAAACAAATCAAACTTTGGTTTTGGGTAGCAGAATATTACCTGTGCCATATCGGTGAAGTCATGCAATCCGCATTACCTCCGGGATTAAAGTTTGATGAAGAAACAACTTATGTCATTGCAGATGACGTAGAATTAAATAACAACATTTCACCTCTTGAACAAGAGATCATAGCTGAGTTGGCAGCAAATGGAAGTCAATCTTGGGAGGAGTTAAATAAAAAAATAAAAAGCACACATTTCTCCGCCGCACTTCAACAACTGCTTAAGAAGAAACTCCTGTTGCCGCAACAGGAAATAAAAAAGCGGTTCAAACCAAAAACCATTGATGTCATCAGGTTTGAAGAACATTACTACCAAATTGACGCATGTATTCCTATACTAGCTGAACTTGAAAAGAGTGCTAAAAAACAATTTCAACTGCTGCATTATTTGGTTACAAAGGCCAACAATCAAGCAGATTGGGAAGGAAACAAAAGAGAAATTCTACAAGAATCCAATTGTAATTTAAGTCAACTCAATGCTTTAATAGAAAAAGGAATTGTCCTCATTAAAAAGAAGAACATTGACCGCATTCTAGAAGGGCTCATTGCACCCAGTAGCCTACCCACGTTGAGTGAAGCACAACAGACTACTCTGCTTTCTATCCAAGATCAATGGAAACAAAAACCCATCGTTTTGCTCAACGGAATAACAGGAAGTGGAAAAACAGCCGTGTATGCGCATTTGATTGAGGAACAACTACAACAGGGTAAGCAGGTACTTTTTTTGCTCCCTGAGATTGCACTGACCACGCAGATCGTTCAGCGATTAAAAGCTTTATTTGGAATACGTGCTGGTGTATATCACAGTGGCTACAGTGGAAATGAGCGTGCTGAAATATGGAGTAAAATCATTACCCATCAACCTGGTGAGTACGATATCATCATCGGTGCAAGAAGTGCCATTTTTCTTCCCTTTGAAAGATTGGGACTCATTATTGTGGATGAAGAGCATGATGCCAGTTATAAGCAGCAAGATCCAGCTCCTCGTTACCACGGAAGAGATGCCGCAATAGTGCTTTCCCAATTTCACCAATGCCCCATACTATTGGGTAGTGCAACCCCATCTTTAGAGAGTTACAAAAACGCTGACAGCGGCAGATACGGATACGTAGAATTGACAACGAGATTTGGTACTGCCGCTCTTCCTAAGATAGAACTCATCAACCTGTTGGAGGCTCGACAAAAAGACCAAATGCAAGACTCCTTCAGTCAGCATTTAATACAAAATATTGGCGTTGCACTAAATAACAATCATCAAGTTATCCTATTTCAAAACAGAAGAGGATATACACCTCAGTGGCAATGCCAAACCTGCGGACAAATTACCAAATGCACCCGATGTGACGTTAGCTTAACTTATCACAAACGAGATCACCATTTGGAATGCCACTATTGCGGATACAAGACCATTCCGCCCAAGCAATGCAGCACATGCCATTCAGCAGACTTAAAAATGCTGGGTTCTGGTACTGAAAAAATAGAGGAAGAGATAGCCCATATTTTTCCAGATAAAATTGTTCAACGGCTGGATGGAGATACCACTCGAAACAAGAATAGTCAAGCTGAAATTGTGGAAAGAGTGATGGATGGGGAGATTGATATCTTGGTTGGTACACAAATGGTGACCAAGGGATTGGATTTTGAAAATGTCACATTGGTCGGGGTGATACACGCTGACAGACTATTGGCCTTTCCTGACTTCCGAGCCATTGAAAGGACATTTCAATTGCTCACACAAGTAGCAGGCAGAGCGGGAAGGAGCAAGGCAGAAGGAAAAGTTTTGATACAAACTACCCAACCTGAGCATTGGATTTATCCATTGGTGATTGAAAATAATTACCTAGAGTTCTATAAAAAGGAAAGCAAGGAACGCTTTCATTTCGGCTATCCCCCATATGTCCGTTTGGTAAAATTGACATTGAAAAACAAAAAGGAGGATGAAATAGAAGAAACGGCACAATACTTAGCGCAACGATTACACGAGACTTTTAAAGAGGGCATTTTGGGACCAGAAAAACCATTTGTATCTAAAATCAATAACTATCACCTCCGCATTTTCACTATCAAATTGGCCATGAGCAAAGAATTGGTAGACAATAAAATGAAGATCTACAAACTGATCCAAACACTGAAGGTCACACCTCCTCACAACCGCACCAGAGTTAATATTGATGTTGACCCACAATAGTCCATTCCATTAGTATCTTTGCATTCCAATTTTGATTATGAAAAATGTAAACTGTTCCTTTTGCGGAAGAAAAGAAGATGAAGTAAAAATGCTCATTGCAGGATTGCATGGGCATATTTGCAATGATTGTGCTCAGCAAGCACATCGCATCATCGCAGAGGATGTGAAGGAGGAAAAAACGGAAAAGCCTGTTGCCTTTAAAAACTACAAACCAACGGAAATCAAAAAACATTTAGACGAGTACATCATTGGTCAAGAAGATGCTAAGAAAGTTCTGAGTGTTGCAGTTTACAACCACTACAAAAGGTTGTCACAAAAAGCAACTAAATCAAAAGCCGATGAAATTGAAATTGAAAAATCAAATGTCATTCTAGTGGGTGAAACGGGCACAGGAAAAACGTTATTGGCCAAGACCATTGCTAAAATATTGAACGTTCCATTTGCCATTGCAGATGCGACAGTGCTTACTGAAGCAGGATATGTCGGAGAAGATGTAGAAAGTATACTTTCTAAGCTATTGCAAAATGCGGACTTTGATGTACAGCGTGCAGAGCGCGGCATTGTTTTCATCGATGAAATTGACAAGATTGCGAGAAAGAGCGACAATCCTAGTATCACCAGAGATGTCAGCGGAGAAGGCGTACAGCAGGGATTATTAAAATTGTTAGAAGGCAGTACAGTTGGTGTTCCGCCGCAGGGAGGAAGAAAACATCCCGAGCAAAAATTGGTACAGATTGACACCAAAAACATCCTGTTCATTTGCGGTGGCGCTTTTGATGGTATTGATAAAATGATTGCTCGACGCATCAACACCACTGCCATTGGATTTAGCAATGCGACAAAAGCCAAAGACAGTCATCATCTGTTGAAATACATTACTCCCTTGGATTTAAAAACCTTTGGTTTGATTCCAGAATTGATTGGTCGTTTTCCTGTTTTAAGTTACTTGGAACCCTTAGATGCAGAGGCGCTGAGAAGAATTTTGACAGAACCTAAGAATGCCTTAATCAAACAATACGTCAAGTTGTTTGAGATGGATGGAATAAGAATTTCATTTGATAAAAAGGCCATTGATTTTATTGTAGAAAAAGCTTTGGAATACAAAATAGGAGCAAGGGGATTGCGCTCCATCTGTGAAGCCATCATGAATGACATGATGTTTGAATTGCCCTCTAAACCTGAGGAAAAGGAAGTGAAAGTCAATGCAGAATATGCAAAAAGGCAATTTGCAAAGTCTGGAATGCTCGATAATGCAGCATAAATCTCTCATTGTTATTTAGAACAAAATAATTTGTTACAAAAAAGCCCTTCCAATGGAAGGGCTTTTTCAACTAATATTATTTTCTTATTTACTCACAACCATTCTCATGGTTTTCATTTCTCCGTTCTGTATCATCTCTACCATGTATACACCATCAGACAAAGTTTGACCAAAGTCCAAGGTAGTATTCATTGATCCTTCCACCATAAAACGGTTGTTGTATACCTCACGACCTGTAGCATCGGTTACTTTCAAATTCAAAGAACCTTCTAGTCCGTTGATACTGAAGTTTACCATTTGACCATTGTTAGGGTTGGGGTAAATGGTAGTGGTAATACCATTCTCAGAACGCTCATACATGTTTACCTCTTCCTCAATGGTTGGCATACCTGCAGCACCTACAGTCCTCACACATGAAATGTTGCTGTAAGGTGAAAAAGTGACATTATCCATATGCTTCACGCCAATTCTAACATCATATCGTTGACCACCAGCTATGGCAGGAATTTGATTCATAGCTAAAGTTCTCACTCCACCAACACCTCCTTCAACTTGAACAGGTAAACTCTGCAAAGGGAACATCATCGACCACTGCCAGCGATAACGACTCACTCCACATACTGAACGGCTTGTTGCCACAGAAGAGGTCAAAAATTTAAAGTTTGGACAAGCATCTGATGCTCGCACAACTACGGGTGCCTCAGGCGCTAGCTGAATGTTACTAACCACATCACCATTTGCCACCAATGGAACCAAATTTCCATGTGCATCTGGCAGTTCGTAATATACATCAACCTTAAAGTACTCAGTTAATAAAGTATTTCCTGTATTCGCTGAGAAGATACGTCCCAACTGCGTAATAGTTGAAGCAACTGTACCAGAACCAGGTGGTATAGCGTATATCCATTCAGTTAAAGCTGAAAGATCATTACTCGGCAAACGATGAACACTGTAGTATTTGGCATTGGATCGAAACTTTACCTTAAAATTCTGACATGAACTATTAAAAGTATTGGTATAATTAGTGAATATTTGATTGTCTGATTCACTTGCTGATAGATAAGCTAAAGACAACTGACAAGTTCCTGGTGTATTATTGGTATTCTTCACACATAAATAATACATAGTACCAGGGATTAACTGATCAAACAATATTGTTTCATTTCCTGCATCCGTTGAAGCGCCCATGTTGTTCATGGTTACATCATTCTCCAACAACATCGGAATCATTGGGTTGTTTAAATCCGATGGATTTTCAAATAACATCATTGAGTTATCATCCGTAACCGTCAAAGAGCCTCTAAGACCAATTCGAATGGCATTCTTCTGAGCTATGAATTTGTACCACAAATCATTTCCCGTGGATCCACTCTGAGAACTACTAGTAGCATGCAATAAATTACACGTCAGTTGTACTTGAGCTCCCGTTCCAAACTGAGAAGAAGGTGTAACGTTAATTGCATCCGCAGGGATATCACCCGGAACCGAAGATAAACAACCTTCATTTACTTGACCATCACAATCATCATCTACTGTGTTGACACAAAGTTCTGAGGCTCCGGGATAAATGGTGTTCAAAGCATCATTACAATCTGTATTGTTTGTAACATAACCTATGGGCAAGGCACATGCCTGAATACTTGACGTTGTACTTCCAAATGTATCATTATCTGAATCAGCATAATAAGTAGTTTGAACGCCCTC
Organism: uncultured Chryseobacterium sp.; assembly: GCA_964576575.1. Classification (GTDB taxonomy): domain Bacteria; phylum Bacteroidota; class Bacteroidia; order Flavobacteriales_D; family Sanyastnellaceae; genus CAMCTV01. The sequence continues at coordinate 464 of CAZNVU010000101.1, read as the reverse complement.
ATCCGTTGATCCATCACAATCGTCGTCTACAGTATTACACGTCTCCGTTACGCTTGGATTTACTACACTGCTAGCATCATTACAGTCTGTGCTGTTACTTACATAACCATTGGGCTGAACGCAATCTTGCAAATTCATAGTATTATTTCCGAATCCATCTCCATCTGAATCCTGGTAATACATAGTTGCTGCTGTAACAGTTACAGTTCTTGTCGCTGTCGCGTTGCTACAACCGCCTGTTCCTGTGATAGTGTAGGTTATGGTAGATGTTCCGGCTGAGACTGGAGTGATAACTCCTGTCGTTCCATTGATTGTAGCGATGGCTGTACTGCCTGACGTCCATGCACCTCCGGTGTCTCCGTTGCTCGCAAAGGTTACGGTTGTATTTGAACACAAGGCTTGATCACCACTCAATGTACCTACGTTTGGAGCAGTGGTTACAGTTACGTCTCTTGTCGCTGTCG
>CAZNVU010000100.1:4957-9226 GCA_964576575.1 uncultured Chryseobacterium sp. | reverse complement strand
TGAACAATTGGATGCCTTCTTAGCGCACTTGATAGATGGAAAAGAATTGGACACTAGGAATCTGAAAAATGAGGATTACGAGGATGAGCATACCCCTAGCAACAAACCAAAGAAAACGGGTAAGTAAAACAAGTTGAATTTAGATTTTTTAGAAAAAGGAATGGGCGTGAAAGACGCCCTTTCTTTTGGGCAACAGGCGGCAATGGATCGAAAGTTTTTTGACTCCTTGTTTCAAATAGCCATGAGCAATGATAAAAAATCCGACCGTGCTGCATGGGTAATTTACAAAGCGGTTCTTGAATGTGATTGTGCCTTTGCATTGGAATACAAACTCCCATTATTGGAAGGGTTGATTCAAAAGGTTCTATCCCCTGCTGCTCACCGCGAATTGCTGAAAGTGTTGCTCAGTTTAAAACCTGAGAAGGAAGACACCTTTGGACAATTGTTCGATAGAGCCAAGGAATGGATGTTTGACGTTCAGGCTGAGGCTGCCATCAGATATGCCTCGCTCAACGTTATTGAATTAGCAGGGAAGACTTATCCTGAGATGATTCCAGAGTGCTGGGAAATTATCCAAGATGCAAAAGCATTGGCAGAAGGTCCTTGGCAGAGGCGTTGTAAAAAAGTACAAGAAGGATTGAACCGCAGGTATCAAAAATGGAACGAAAAAAAAGGGTAACAATTGTTACCCTTTTTACTTTCTCAAATTTTCATTTAATATTTTCCTAAATCTTTACCAAAGCGCTTGCGGTCATTTTCATTCAAATAAATCTTGCGCAAACGGATGGATTTTGGCGTTACTTCAACGTACTCATCGGCACCGATGTATTCCAAAGCCTCTTCCAAAGTGAACTTGATAGGTGGAGCCATAACCGTTTTAGCATCTGTACCTGAGGCGCGCATGTTGGTTAACTGTTTAGTCTTGGTTACATTCACAACCAAGTCATTGTCACGAGAATGCTCGCCAATTACTTGGCCCTCGTATACTTCCTCCATGGCTTCAACAAAGAACTTACCACGGTCCTGAAGGTTACTGATACTGTATGCAACAGCATTACCTGTTTCCATACAGATCAAAGAACCGTTCAAACGACCAGGAATCTCATCCTTCATCGGCTGATACTCCTTGAAACGGTGGTTCATGATGGCCTCCCCTTGTGTTGCAGTCAACAAATAACTTCTTAAACCGATGATACCACGAGATGGAATTTCAAACTCAATCACAGTGCGATCACCCTTGGGCTCCATGTTCTTCATTTCACCTTTTCTCTTGGAAACCGACTCAATCGCTGTTCCGGCCATGTCCGATGGCAAGTCGATGGTCAACTCCTCTACAGGCTCCATCTTCACACCATCTACTACTTTCAAAATAACCCTTGGCTGACCAATTTGCAATTCATATCCCTCACGGCGCATGGTTTCAATCAATACTGACAAATGCAATACACCACGACCAAATACATTAAAACGATCTGCCTTGTCTGTGTCTTGAACACGCAACGCCAAGTTCTTCTCCAACTCCTTTTCTAATCGCTCTTTGATATGACGGCTGGTTACAAACTTACCCTCTCTGCCAAAGAATGGAGAGTCATTGATGGTAAATAACATACTCATCGTTGGCTCATCCACATTGATGCTTGGCAATGCCTCTGGATTTTCGAAATCCGTAAACGTATCTCCAATCTCAAAATTCTCAATACCATTAATAGCACAGATATCACCAGACACTACTGAATCCACCTTTCTCTTACCCAATCCTTCAAACACATACAATTCTTTGATTCTTCCTTTGGTGATGGAACCGTCTCTTTTAACCAATGAGACATTCATCCCTGCTTTCAACTCTCCGCGGTGCAACTTTCCGATAGCCATTCGACCTGTGTAGGTTGAATAGTCCAAAGAAGTCACCAACATTTGAGGAATACCTTCTCTTGATATAGGCGCTGGAATTTTATCAATAACCATATCCAACAAAGGTTCAATGGTGCCGGTTGGTGTTTTCCAATCCAAGCCCATCCAATTGTTCTTGGCAGAACCATATACCACAGGGAAATCCAACTGATCTTCATTGGCTCCCAAGTTGAACATCAAATCAAAAACCTGCTCATGCACCTCTTCTGGAGTACAATTCTCCTTGTCCACTTTATTGATCACCACGATTGGTTTCAATCCCATTTGCAATGCTTTTTGCAAAACGAAACGGGTCTGTGGCATAGCACCTTCAAAAGCATCTACCAAAAGCAATGCTCCTTCCGCCATGTTCAATACACGTTCTACTTCACCACCAAAGTCACTGTGACCTGGCGTGTCGATGATATTGATTTTGTATCCCTTGTAAGGAATCGAAACGTTTTTGGCAAGGATGGTAATACCGCGCTCACGCTCGATATCGTTGTTGTCCAGGACCAACTCTTCTGATGTTTCGTGTTCTTTGAAAAGCTTACCAGCCAACAACATTTTGTCTACCAAGGTAGTCTTACCATGGTCAACGTGCGCGATAATCGCGATATTTCTAATCTTTTGCATAAAATAAATTCGGCGCAAAAGTACAAAGTACCTGAGCCTTAAAACGAATTATTTCTTATAAAGATCAACCTGTAATGTTTCAACATCAAATCTAATTGCTTGAAAATTGGAGCTTTAGTATTAATTCCATGAAAATAGGGGTGTCAAAAACGAATGAATCCGCTACCTCTGCACTGCATTTATTAAGAACCCTAACCAACAAACTGCATACCGGATAAAAAAAAGACGCCTGAGTCAAAAAAAAACTATAATTTTGTAGTATGGTGTTTTCTTATGTTAGACGAGCAATTTTACACAATGCAATATTGGTCATTGTATTTAGCTTAGTGGCCACCATTTCCCATTCTCAGTTCTTAAAAAACTTTAGATCAAAACCGACAACATTCCAAGGAGGTTGGAACATTATTGATGACAACAGAAATTCATACCAAGACTTGTTGAGTTTTAAATCATGGTACAGCAATGCATTTCCGGGTAAGTTCTCGGCAATGAAAACACTTTCAGGAAGACTCAAAGGTGAGATTAATATTGGTTTCTCTAAAATGAAGCAATCCTATTATAAGGAGCGCTATGTCTATCCAGGTATATTCACCTGTGTTGATTTGAATTTCAGAATTCAGTTTAACCCATTTGACAGGTTTTTTGACAACTTGTATTATCCGAGACAAGGACACAACTTATTGAATAAAATGAGTTTGGGCGGGGTAAATATTGCACCGCTTTTTGGTTTTGGATTTACATCAAGAACACAAACCGTTTTTGATCGAGCCATTACCTTTAACTTTGGCGTTGCGGGAACCTACTGGTTTGTGCGAAACAAAATAGGGATTACCTTACAGAGTGTCGGGAAATTAGGACTTGAAACACCATTACTAAAAACTGGAAGTAATTACATCCACCACAGTGCTGGCATTGTTTACGTTTCAAGAGGTGACCTTTACCAACGCAGTCAACGCTACCGAAAAGCTGGCCGGAGAACACAAAATCGAGTTCGTTTGTAAAAATAAAAATTTCGTTTATCTTTGCACCCGCTTTTGGCGAGGTAGCTCAGCTGGTTAGAGCGCATGATTCATAATCATGAGGTCGAGGGATCGTGCCCCTCTCTCGCTACAAACATTTAAAGCACAAGCCCCTTCATTTTGAAAGAGTGAAGGGGTTTTTTGTTGGGTAAAACTTTAAGTCTGAGGGTAGAGGGGAAATGGTCTTTTAATGGTGATTTTGGAGATTTTTGGAGGGGATACCTGCAAATTACATGCAAATGAAACCCTGAAGTGTTTGGAAGGACTCACCAATACCATAACTAGTCTGAAATTTTTCCACTTGTTTTTATTTTCAGTTGCGCGAGTTAAAGTTTCATTCCACTTTTTATACCATCTCCAATAAAAATCTAAGGCCAAGAAAACAAGCTTATATTTGAAAAAACCACTGGCAATGAAAAAACAATTGAATTTGTCTAATGCTAACTTTCCCTCCCTCACTTTTCTAAAAAAATTAACCTTCCTTTTCTTGCTCCTTCACCTTACGGGATGCGGATTCCAAAGTCGAAAGTACACCACCGGGCATTTTTGGGACGGACGCAATGAAATCGTTTACGAAACTGAGAAACAGAGCGAGAAACAGAGCGAGAAACAGAGCGAGAAACAGAGCGGGAAACAGAGCGGAAAACAGAGCGGGAAACAGAGTTGGAGACAGAGTTGGAGACAGAACGGGAATCAAAATAAGATACAGAGTGAGCAACAGAAT
>CAZNVU010000100.1:0-4857 GCA_964576575.1 uncultured Chryseobacterium sp. | reverse complement strand
ACAGAGTTGGAGACAGAACGGGAATCAAAATAAGATACAGAGTGAGCAACAGAATGAGATAAAGCGTGAATCTGTCGCATTGAGCAATGACACATCCTCCGAAAAATGGGAGAACAAACAAAGAGCAGAATGGATCGCGAAAAACGCTGAAGAAGACTCACTGAACAAGGAAAAAGATCCTGATGAAACAGAAAAGAAAATACGTCGATCAACCAATGGTTTCTTGACCTTTTGGAGCATCGAGAGTTTATTCTATCTCGGATTGCTTTACCATACCTACTCACCTGATGTATGGGGATTTTTTCTAGTCATATTCGGCATTTTCACCGTTTTGTTGATGATCCCCACCTTGATTTACCTCTTTGTTATGAACGTCCGTTATCGCCGAAGTAAGGAATCCATCCAAGACGAAAAAATCAAGAAACGAACACCGAAATGGTCCCGGATTTTTGCATTGGTCATTTTGGCAGAGGCAATCATGCTTCTCCTTGCGGTGGTGTTCGGCAGTAACTTTTAAAACGCCACGATCGAATCTATAAATATTTTACACATCACGATACCCTCACAACATGCATCCCAATTGAATAATCCTTTGCCTACAAACTCTTGCACACATTTTTGCTTGTGTCTGTCATAAAACATCAAAATTTTCGCTACACCCCACTCCTCATTCGCCAACCTATATTCCGCCAAATGTGTGATTTTTTATGAGGTTTGGCGAAATATAGCGCCTTGTATTTAAAAACAAAACGTTCTGCTGTAGCAGCATTCTAGCGTTTCCAATTCCATTTTAGTGGTTCGGTTTATCAAAGCCTGGGATCCAAGACTTTGTACAATCGATTCATCAAAATATCAATAACCATAAAGATCAAAGCAATGGTGATGACGCCTCCCATCAAAATGGGTAAATCGCCTTTTTCTATCGCCTGAAACATCACTTGCCCCATTCCGCGCCAGCCAAATACGAACTCAACAAACAGAGCACCAGCCAACAATGAGGCAAACCATCCGGATATCGCTGTGAGCACAGCGTTCATCGAATTGGGCACTGCATGTACCCACAATATTCTGGACTCTGAAAGTCCTTTGGCTCTGGCTGTTCGAATAAAATCCTGTTGGTATATTTCCAACAACGATGAACGCATCAATTGAACAACAACTCCCAACGGTCTTATCATGAGTGTTATCACTGGTAAAACAATGTTTCGCCACTCGATGTGCCTGCCTGTCCATGGATCTAGGTCATACAAACTTCCTGTCAATGGAAGCCCTGTGAGAGCTCCCCACTGAACGGCCAATAGCCAAGCCAATACAATGGCCATGAAAAATGACGGCGCCGACATCCCCAATGACGAAATTGATATCAGTATTTTATCCCAAATGGTGTTCTCATATTTGGAGGCCACTATGCCCAATATCACGCCAATGACCAATGACAACAATATCGAAACGGTGGCCAACAAAAGCGTTGCTGGCAATACTGAAAACAATACCTCAGAAACATTCTGATCATTGATATAGGACTTGCCTAAAAAAGGCCATTTCAATCCCAATATCCAACCACCAAATTCAAAATTTGTACCCTGAAAACTTTCTTGCCACGCCCAGCGTGAACTTTCATCACTGGAATGAAAAGAAATGGGAGACATTCCATTCAAAAACAAAAAGTATTGTTCTGTCAATGACAAATCTAAATTCCACTTTTTTCTGGTATTTTCAATGATCTCAGCATTGGTGTTTTCTCCCAAAACGTTTCTAACCGGATCGTTTCCAGAAAGGTTAAAAAGTAAAAAAACGAGTAACGAAACCCCAAGGAAAATACCAATTGACTTGACTAAAGATTTAATCATTGTCTGCCTCATGCTTGGCTTCTTCCATTTGAATCAATGCAAAAACCGCATAATTGAGTATGTCCTGATAACCGCTTTCGATGCCCTCACTCACTATGGTTTTTCCTTGATTGTCTTCAATCTGTTTGATTCTCAAAAGCTTCATTAAAATCAAATCCGTAAACGATGAAACACGCATATCACGCCAAGCCTCGCCGTAATCATGATTCTTGTTCATCATCAACTCGAGGGTAGTGTTTACTTGTGACTGATAGGCCATTACAGCCTTGTCTACCGGCCAATCTGTATCAGAAGAATCGTGATCCTGCATTTGAATCAATGCCATCACTGCATAATTGATGATGCCGATAAATTCATCCTCAATGCCCTCCCCTACTTTGTTCTTACCGGTTTCTTCCAGGGTTCTAATGCGTTGCGCCTTGATGAAAATTTGGTCGGTTAGACTTTTGGGTCTTAAAATGCGCCAAGCGGTTCCGTAATCTTTTGTTTTCTTGGTAAAAAGCTCCTTGCATAAGGAAATTATCGCTTGATATTGTGTAATTGTCTTTTCCACGTCTGATATTTGAGGACTCGTTCAAAAATAAACGCATTAACGTATTCGATGAGAAAAAAATTGGAATTTGTTTCACATGGTCAGCCTTATCAATTGGAAATCCCCGCTGTTATGGGCATCATCAATTGTACACCGGACTCTTTTTTATCTGATAGCAGATACCATTTGGACATGCAGAACAAAATCCAACAATGGATAGCAATGGGCGTGGACATATTGGATGTTGGCGGTCAGAGCACAAGACCAGGAGCGGAATACATTGATGCAGATACAGAATGGTCAAGGGTTGAACCCGTGCTCCTATGGATTAGAAGAACATTTCCCCAACAAATTGTTTCCATCGATACATTTCATCCGGAAGTAGCCCGGAAAGCCTTGATGCTGGGCGTTCACATTATCAATGATGTATCGGCAGGACAATGGGTTGTCGGGATGCAAGAGGTAATAAACGCATTTGAAGTTCCTTACATCCTCATGCACGCGCAGGGGAATCCCCTGACCATGCAAGTCAACCCGACTTATGCGAATGTTGTGCAAGACATCGTATTCTTTTTCCAAAATAAAATTGAAGCAATACTTGAAAGCAAACCAAACGCGCAGCTGTGGATAGATCCAGGATTTGGATTTGGAAAGAACTTTGAACACAATCAAACCTTACTTCAAAATTTGAATGAACTTTCCGTTCTAAACTACCCTATTTTAGCGGGACTTTCAAGAAAAAAAATGATACAAATAACATTGAATGTTTCTGCTGAAGATGCTCAATTGGGAAGTACCCTAGCCCACCTATTGGCTGCAGTTAAGGGAGCAAGCATCATCCGCACACACGATGTCGAAGCCTGTAACACATTAAAAAAAATATTCAACACCTTTAATTAATAGCAATGAAAAGACAAATTGGTTTTTTATTCATTCTCCTCTCAGCACAAATGTGTTTGGGACAGGAGATGCTCACGCTGGAGGAAGCAGTTAGACAACAATTTGGTAAATTTTACCCAGAACATCTTCAAGATTTATCATGGATCAATGGAACAAATTCCTATCAGTTTATTAAGAACGATACCATTTGGAAAGGGAGTGCGAACAGTACTGAATTGGCTTTGCCTTTTATTTCTAAAACAGATTTGTCCAAATGGTCTGGGTATACACTAGCGGACATGCCCCATTTAGAATGGACCTCGGAATTTGAATTTTGGTACGAGTCAGATGGCCGATATTTCAATGGCAATATTCAAAGTAAAAAAGTAAAGCAAACCAATCAATTGCCTGAGGGTGCAGAGAATGCTTCATACCATCCCAAGAATGGGCATGTTGCCTATACCATTGGGAACAATTTGTTTGTTAAAACCAATCAAACGTATGCGGTTACAGCAGACCCTGAGTTTATTGTTCATGGTCAAAGCATTTCAAGGAATGAGTATGGAATTGAGAAAGGAATATTCTGGTCGCCTGATGGAAATTATGTTGCTTTTTATACCAAAGACGAATCGGATGTTGCGGACTATCCATTGACCAATTACAAGACAGTTCCTGCTAGCGTTAGCATGATAAAGTATCCCATGTCAGGTGGAAAAAGTGAAAAGGTTTCTTTGAGTATTTTCCCCATCAAAAACGTTGGTGTTAAGGATTCAGGGACAGGATACATGACACTAGACATTACTGACGAACAAGGAAAGAAAAGCGATCAATTTTACATCACCAATGTGGGATGGACGCCCAACAGCGAATCCATTCTTTGTGCTTGGATCAACAGAAAAACGGACCGAATCAAGTTGATGCATTACAACACAAAGGGAGAATACCTTGGTGAGATTTTACAAGAGACCGATCCTAGATGGGTAGAGCCGGACCAAGCGCCAATATTTATTCCCGGAAAGCGAGATGAGTTTTTGTGGCGTTCTTATCGTGGAGAGTGTCATGAGTATTTCCATTACAAAACTGATGGCAGTGTCCTTGGAAAAGTAAATGGTTGGGAACAAGAGAAAATAAAAGGATTTGACAACAGCGGAAAATGGATGTTGGTAGAAGGTCGAGACATGGATGGCCTCAACACCACTGCTTATTTGTACAACACCCAAGACAAGAAAACAACTTACATCAACTTGCCCAACGGCATTCACGATCTGCAAATATCAGCAGACGGAAAATGGATACTCGATACCTACAGCAACAAAAACACCCCCAACAAAAGTGTTGTGTTGAACAACAACGGAACAGTGAAGAAGGAACTGTTAAACGCTGCTGACAAATTGAAAGACAAAAAGATTGGTATCACTGAGGTAGGACAAATCAATGGTCACGATGGAACAATACTGAACTACCGAATCATCAAGCCGTCCAATTTTGACCCCAAAAAGAAATACCCGGTATTGGTTTATGTGTACAATGGTCCACACGTACAATTGATCAATAACGCCTATTTATCGGGAGCTTCCTTGTGGATGAATTACTTCG
>CAZNVU010000099.1:0-9367 GCA_964576575.1 uncultured Chryseobacterium sp. | reverse complement strand
GTGCTGTTAGGATTTCTTACAGGAGTTTTGATGTTGGGATGATTGACAAATGCCTTATCATAGGCATCAGCTACTGAACGGCGTGCATTGCAATAATTTTCTAGGTGTGGAAGCTTGCACAAAAGAATTGCGGCTTGAATTGTATCTAGGCGCGAGTTGACACCCACGATGTCGTGGTAATATTTGGTCTTTTGTCCATGATTGGCCACCATTTTTATTTTTTCCGCTAGTTCATCATCGTTGGTGAAAATGGCTCCACCATCACCATAGCAGCCCAAATTTTTTGAAGGAAAAAAACTAGTTGTTCCTATTGTGCCCATACAGCCCGCTTTGGCTGTTCTACCGTCTGAGAAAGTATAGGTTGCGCCAATCGCCTGAGCGGTATCTTCGATAATTGCTAACCTGTATTTCTTCCCAATTTCTAAGATTGCCTCCATTTCCGCACATTGACCATACAAATGAACTGGAACAATAGCCTTTGTTTTAGGGGTTATGGCTTTTTCAATAGCAACTGGATCTATGGTAAATGTGTCTGGATTGATTTCTACAAAAACCGGAGTAAGGCGCAATAAGGCAATCACCTCGCATGTCGCAATGTAGGTGTATGAAGTTGTTATTACTTCATCACCTGGTTGAAGGTCCAATGCCATCATTGCTATCTGGAGGGCATCGGTTCCATTGGCACATGGAATGACATGCTTAACATTTAAGTAAGATTCCAATTCAGATGTAAACTTACTTACCTGCGGTCCATTGATAAAGGCTGTTTGTTCAATGACATCTAGGATAGCTCGATCTACTTCGGTTTTTATTTTGTTGTATTGACCTTTGAGGTCAACCATTTGAATTCCGTTCATGTTACAATTTGGTTATCGCGCGCTGCACGGCATTGCTCAATCGCATGAAATCTTCTGCCGTCATTGTTTTGTTCTCTTGTATTTTCTTAAGTTCCGCTTGAGCTTCCTTTAAAAATTGAACAGCTTCCTGGTTGATTTTTTGTTGCTCAATTTTTTCCGCATCCTGCATTTGAATGCTTTGTAAGCTTGTCTTGTATAGCTTTTCCAAATCTGCAATTTTTTGCATCAACTCACCTTGATCTTCTGAAGGTTGGTGAACAACAACTTTTTTCTCTTTGTATACAATTTCCTTTTCTGTTTTTCCATTTTTTAAGAAATACAGAATCGTAATAAATACAAGTAAACAAGCTAGTACGATAGCAACGAAAAACCACAACTCTTGTTCACCTTCGATTTGCCCAATGAGTTCTTGTCCAAATGAATATTTTGACTGCAAATCAATGCTTAGTGTTCGCAAAGAATCTTCATTTTTTTTCAAAAGTTCATTTTGACTTCTCAACTCGTTCAATTCCATTTTTTGGATTTCAGCTTTTAGCTGAGATACTTCCTCTGTTTTCTTGTGAAAAGTGTAAAATGCAATTAAATCTTTGTAAACCTTTTTGATGACCAAAGGGTCCTTGGCCAATTCATTCAGCTGCTTTAAGGTATCTATTTTCTGAATATCCCATTTATAATTTTTGAGAATGAGCGTGTCAGCTTTCCAACCTGAAAGAATCAAATGTATCTGGTCTGTTCCCAAATCATTGTATGATGTTCCTTTGGATAAGATGGCACCACTGATGGTGGCCTTTTGACCATTCATTGTGAGGCCCATGAAAAATAGGCTAAGAATAATTATTATTTTTTGCATAGCGACCGCAAGTTAAATCTTTTTTCTAAACGCAATCCAATATGGATCGGTTCCGTGAATAATATTTTCAAGAGTGAGTTCTATTCTAATGTCTGGACAAATATTAGGCGTTTCAAATTTAAAATCTCCGCTGTAATTGTATCGTATGGTGGCCACAGAAACGGGCAATTTTGAGGTTGGTAAGGTAACCAGAGTCGCATTGCCAAAGGTCCCGCTATTATTGCCCATGATGCATTGTCCCCAAATTGTCCCCAAGTTGTTTTTTTTCCATGCTTGTGTGAAGTCAACAGATGCTGAGGCAGACAATCCATTTACCCAAAGATGCTTCTCTCCCTGGAAAATCCATTTTTTTTGTTGAATTTTTTTGTTGAAAAACAAAGTGTCCACCTCGCCTTGTTGCAATTCCATTAGGTCAATGTAGCGTTGTATGTCCTCGTTGCGTCTGAGCATTATTTTGAGAAATGTTCTAACCAACTTTTTATTCAATGGTTTAATTCGGCTGTCAGCCAGTAAACTTCGTTTCGCAACGATGTTATCTGGAGCGTTGTATCCTTCCTTTAATAGGTATGACATAAGATATTCTACTTCGGTGCTTTTACCGCCGGTGTTATCTCTTAAATCTATGACCAGATGGCTCATTTTTTTTCGAGCGCATTGTTTGAAGAATGAACGAATCATTCTGTTTTGCTTCCCCATTTTTTGTGGATCAAAAGATGCAATAGCGATATAGGCGGTATCGTTGTGGAATTCAATTTTTGGAAGGTCGCTGTATAAAGATTTGTTCTTTTTTTGATATCGATCTTTGTCCCTTTTATTCCATGTCGGATACCAAGTGCTTTGAACTGCACCTGATGGATCCTTAAATTTTACTTGTATGCTGTCTTCTTTCTCAAGATAAAAAACGGAGTAGTAAACAGGAAGCAATTCGTCTTGTTGTCTTTTTAGTCCGTCATTGCTGTCATGCTCCATGAGAGCCAATGGAGCAGTTTTATCAAGAATGGTTTGCAATGCTATTCCATTGAAAGACAGAAGTTCTGACCCCAATGGAATTCTGTGCAAGGGGTCTTTGCTCAACCGATTTCCTATTTTTTTTATTGGAACAATGCGGTAATCATTGTTCAGGTGTTGGTTCCAAAGTCCTTTGATGTGCACCTGAGTGTGGCTGTCCTCCATGGTTTGCAAAAGTCGCGCTACAATCAAGGCAAATTCTAATTTGCTTCGTGCTCTTATACTACTGGAATCATGGGCCATTTGAATAGCTGTTTCCCATTCCAAAGGATCCGCATATCCCATGGGATAAGGGTGCGAAGCTTTCAAAATGGAGATCAACGAATCTAAATCTTGGTTCATTTCATCAGGAGATAGATTTGTATCGCCCTGTTGTCCCCAAATACAAAAGGGTAGGAAAAATCCTACCCCCATAAAAATGTATTTTAGTTTTTGAATCAACCGTTGCGTTTTTTAACCATCGTCAAAATGGTGGCCAGTGCTACTGTTTCTCCGGATTCATCATATACATCAACCAAGAATTTGACGATTCCTTTAGCAATATCTTCCTCGTTTCTTTTCTCTTGGTCCACTTTTTCTTTTACAGTGAATTTAACACCGATGGTCATACCTGGATAAACGGGTTTGGTAAATCGGCAATCTTCCAAACCGTAGTTCAATAATACGGGACCTTTTTTGGGATCGACAAACAATCCAGCAGCTTTGGACAAAATGAAATATCCATGAGCCACGCGTCTTTCAAAGATGGTACCTTCCAAACTGGTGGCATCCATGTGCGCGTAAAAGTTGTCTCCACTGACATTGGCAAAGTTGACGATATCAGCATCGCTTACTGTATGCTTGTGTGTGAAAACAGTGTCCCCAATAACCAAATCCTCAAAGTGCTGTCTGAATAAATGGGGATTGGCTTCTCTTTGTTTTCCGCCGTATTGGTATACGTTGGTCAAATGGGATAGGGTAGTAGGCGTTCCTTGTATGGCAGTGCGCTGCATGTAATGCAATACACCTCGCTTACCTCCCATTTCTTCTCCACCGCCTGCACGACCAGGTCCGCCATGCACCAACATGGGCATAGGAGATCCATGTCCTGTGCTCTCTATGGCTGATTCTCTGTTGAGGACCAATATTCTTCCGTGGTGCGATGCTGCACCAATGACAAAATCTTTGGCTTCGTTGTCATCAAATGTGGTGATGCTGGAAACCAAAGAGCCTTTTCCAAGCTTGCTGATGGCCACAGCTTCTTCTGTTGTCTTGTAGGGCAAAATAGTTGCAACTGGACCAAAAGCCTCCACTTCATGTGAACTTAGTTTTGAAAATGGCTGATTGTTCAAGAATATAACAGGTGAAATAAACGCGCCTTTGTTGTAATCTCCATCAATGATCTCAGGCAGCTGTCCGCCAATGACCATTTCTGATTCTTGTTTTAATATCTCCAATTTGGCCAATACATCCTCCCGCTGCGATTGCGAAGCCAAACAGCCCATGCGTACTTTTTCATTGAGCGGATTGCCAATGGCAGTTTGAGTCAGCGCCTTGCCCAAAGCTATCTGCACATCCTCAACATATTGCTCTGGTACAATAATTCTTCTGACGGCGGTACATTTTTGTCCGCACTTCACCGTCATTTCTTTGCGAACTTCTTTGATGAATAAGTCAAACTCTGGAGTTCCTGGTGCTGCTTGCAATCCTAAAATAGCAGAGTTCAAGGAATCTGCTTCCATATTGAAAGGAACAGATTCTGCGATGATTTGTGGATGCGCTTTAAGTTTTTTTCCAGTATGCGCAGAACCTGTAAACGTCACAACATCTTGTAGAGTAACATGATTCAACGCTGAATGCGCGCTTCCCATGATCAATTGTAAAGCTCCTTCAGGTAGTATTTTGGACGCAATAATGTCTTTTGTGACAACTTCGGCCAAATAGGAGGAAATACTTGCAGGCTTCACCACTGCAGGAACACCAGCCAATAGGTTAACCGCAATCTTTTCCAACATTCCCCAAACTGGGAAATTAAACGCATTGATGTGAAAGGCCACACCCTCCTTGGGAACCATGATGTGGTGTCCACCAAATGTGCCATTCTTGGACAACTTGGCCATCTCGCCGTCTACATAATATCTTTCGTTGGGGAATTGCCTGCGCAAACTTGCGTAAGCAAACAAGTTTCCAATACCTCCTTCGATATCAATCCAACTGTCCACTTTGGTGGCGCCTGTTTTGTATGACCAATCATAATAGACATTTTTTCTCTCCATGAGATAAAAAGCCAGGGCCTTCAGCATATTTCCGCGCTCATGAAAGGTCATCTTGCGCAAAGCGTGGCCACCCACTGTTCTGGCATAGTTGAAAACGGCTGCATAATCAACATCGGTTGTGCTGATTTCGAAAATGGGTTCATTATTGGTTGCATCGGATAAGACTTGTGTGTTTCCGGCACCTTTTTCCCACTGCCCCAATATGTAATGCTCTAAAGTTCTCATGTCTGATAATTGATGGGCACAAGTTAAAATGGAAAGGGTTTATCTTTGTCAAAAAATTATTGATCATGGTTGGAATTATCATGGGTAGCAAGAGTGACTGGCCCATCATGCAGGAGGCGGCGGATGTTTTAAAAATGTTGGGCGTAGCCTACGAAGCTGAAGTGGTTTCGGCACACCGTACACCTGAACGCATGTTTGAATATGCACAGAAGGCCCATTCAAGAGGAATCAAAGTCATCATTGCCGGAGCTGGAGGCGCAGCGCATCTTCCTGGTATGACAGCATCAATTACGCCTTTGCCTGTAATTGGTGTTCCCATAAAATCTTCCAATTCCATTGATGGTTGGGATAGTGTTTTATCCATTTTGCAAATGCCGGCTGGTGTACCTGTGGCAACGGTGGCCTTAAATGGCGGTAGAAATGCAGGAATTCTTGCTGCTCAGATTATTGGTGCACATGATGAAGCTTTGTTAAAGCGCATTGTCGCATTCAAGGAAGAATTAAAGAAAAAGGTTTTGGACGCCGCTAAAGATTTGAAATCATGAGTTTTTTGTCTGTAGATCCTAAGTCGCTGAAAGTGGCGCAAGTGCATGGTTATTTGTTGGGCGCTGTTGCCCCAAGACCCATTGCGTTGGTGAGCACGGTAGATGCTGATGGAAATCCAAATCTTTCTCCATTTAGTTTTTTCAATGTTTTTTCAGCCAATCCACCGATTGCTATTTTTTCTCCTGCACGGAGAGGTAGGGACAACACCACCAAGCATACTTTTGAAAATGCTAAGGTGCACAAGGAGTGTGTGATTAACATTGTCAATTTTGACATGGTACAACAAATGAGTTTGTCCAGCACTGAATATCCGCAAGGGGTGAATGAATTTGTGAAGAGTGGACTTACTCCCATTGCTTCTGAAGTGGTAAAACCACAACGTGTAATGGAGTCGCCGGTGCAGTTGGAATGCATTATCAAGGAAGTAATTGAGTTGGGAACTGAAGGTGGAGCAGGCAATTTGATTGTTTCAGAAGTGGTGCGCATCCACATCAACGAGAGTGTATTGGATGACAACGGAAGAATCGACCCCATCAAGATTGATCAAGTGGCGAGATTAGGTGGCGATTGGTATTCCAGAGCCAAGGATGGTTTGTTCTCTGTAGCCAAGCCATTGGAAAGAATGGGAATTGGTGTGGATCAAATTCCTGCCGATATCCGATTGTCAAGGGTGCTGACAGGTAATCATTTGGGCCAATTGGGTAATGTTGAATCTATGCCCAATGAAACAGAAGTAAACGAATACAAGCTCACGGAATTGTCCGATATTTTCTTGGAACATGAGAAAGATGGTCAGGCGCTTGAAAGGGCGCTTCATCAACATGCTGCAGCATTACTGGATCAGAATCACATAACTGAAGCTTGGATGACCTTGTTGTCTTTTAATGCATAAATCTTTACGCGTACATTTTGGCGCGCAAAGTTTTTACATCTTCATTCTCCAAATACTCATCGTAGCTCATTCTTTTGTCGATAACGCCTTTGGGAGTGATTTCGATAATACGGTTTGCTACGGTCTCGGTGAAAGTATGGTCATGAGAGGTGAACATGGCAACATGCTTCCAATCTTTCATGGCATTGTTAAACGCAGTGATGCTTTCTAAGTCCAAGTGATTGGTGGGTTCATCTAACATCAAGCAATTGGCATTTTGCAACATCATGCGTGATATCATGCAACGTACTTTTTCACCTCCGCTCAACACAGTACATTTTTTCATCACCTCTTCACCGCTGAACAACATCTTACCCAAAAAGCCGCGCACATAGGTTTCATCTTTGTCTTTGGAGTATTGGCGCAACCAATCAATGAGGTTGTCGTCGCTATTGAAGTATTCAGAATTATTGTTGGGAAGATAAGCTGTGGTAATGGTACTTCCCCAATTGTATTCACCAGTATCAGCTGCCTCGCGGCCATTGATGATTTCGAAGAAAGTGGTTATAGCCAAGTGATCCTTGGATAAAATGGCAACCTTGTCTTCTTTGGTCAAAGTGAACTCAATGTTTTTGAACAATAAAGCACCTTCGGGAGAAGTCTTGGATAAATTTTCCACACGTAAAATTTGATCACCACAATCTCTTTCAGGACGGAAGATGATGCCAGGGTACTTGCGCGTTGAGGGTTGAATTTGGTCAATGACCAATTTGTCCAATAGCTTTTTACGAGAAGTAGCTTGTCTTGATTTGGAAGCATTGGCAGAGAAACGCTCAACGAATTCTTGCAACTCTTTGCGCTTGTCTTCCATCTTCTTGTTTTGGTCAGAGCGCTGTCTCAAGGCCAATTGGCTGGACTCATACCAGAAGGTATAGTTACCGGTGTACAATTGGATTTTGCTAAAATCAATGTCTACGATATGCGTACAAACCGCATCCAAGAAGTGACGGTCATGCGATACAACAATGACAGTATTCTGAAAATCGGCCAAGAAGTTTTCCAACCAATTGATGGTATCCACGTCCAAGTCGTTCGTGGGCTCATCAAGCAACAGAATATCTGGATTGCCAAACAATGCTTGCGCCAACAATACACGAACCTTTTCTTTACCGCTTAATTCTTTCACCAATTTGTGGTGACTGCTCTCGTGAATACCTAATCCGCTTAACATATTGGCGGCATCGCTTTCTGCATTCCAACCATCCATCTCTGCAAATAATACCTCCAACTCTGCAGCCTTTAAACCATCTTCCTCACTGAAATCTGGTTTGGCGTAAACAGCATCTTTGGCTTGCATCACTTCCCACAATTTGGAATTGCCCAAAAGAACGGTCTGCAAAACTGGTGTTTCATCAAATTCAAAGTGATTCTGCTTTAAAACGCTCATGCGCTCACCGGGGGTCATGGATACGTTTCCTGTGGTAGTCTCTATTTCGCCAGCAAGAATTTTAAGAAATGTTGATTTACCAGCGCCATTGGCACCGATGACACCGTAACAATTGCCTGAAGAAAATTTTAAATTGACTTCTTCAAATAGGGTGCGCTTTCCATAGCGCAGAGAAATGTTGCTGACCGTTAACACAGAATATTGATTTTAAGCGGCCGTAAAGATAGGCTTTAATCGCCTTTATTTTTCGTAAAGTTCCAACAGTCCTGGAGGCAGGCTCAGGAAAATGTGATGGTCTTCTTCTTTGATTTCAGCAATAAAGGCGGGTTGAAGCGGAACGTAAATGGTTTGTCCATCGCGGTCAATTTCCATCATGGGATTGACACCAGAATCATTGACCTCTGCCAAGACACCAATGGGAACCTTGTCTTCAGTAAACACACGGAAGCCAATCCAGCCGCGGATGTTGTCGCGCATTTGATCGGTTTCACTGATCTCTTCAGGTTTGATATAGATCTCTGCCTTGACCCATGGCAATGCTTCTGCTTCACTGTTGATTCCTTCTAATTTCATCCGCAAAGTCGTATTGGTTTTCCGACCCAAATCTTCGATGATAAAAGGTGAAATGCGTCCTTTTTGATAAAGGAAAAGTGACTCGAGGTCAACATAATCAAAAGGTGAGGAGGAGTTGATCCAAATGGTAAACTCTCCCTTGTATCCGTGTAGTTTGGTGATTTTACCCAGTGGGTGAAGGTCTTTGATTTCCATATTAACAAAAATAAAAAAAGCCGACACAAAGGTCGGCTTTAATAAGTTGATGCAAATTATTCACCTGCATTTTCAGCTGGGGCTTCAGTTGCAGCAGATGCCTCTTCAGCAGCTGGAGCTTCTTCTACTACCTCAACAGCAGCAGCTTCAGCAGCAGCAGCGGCTTCAGTAATGGCCTTTAGACGAGCCTCATTTACTGCACGCTCACGCTTCAAAGTTTCATTATCAGCAGAGGCTTTGGCTTGTGCTAAACCATCACGCTTTGCTTGAATTTTAGATTCTTTTCCGTTGTTCCAATCAGCCCAACGCTTGTCTGCTTCTTCTTGAGTCAATGCACCCTTCAATACACCTTTTTGCAAGTGCAAGCGGTACAATACGCCACGGTAGCTAAGAATAGCACGAGCGGTCTCAGTGGGTTGTGCTCCATTTTGCAACCAAGATAATGCTTTGGCATTGTCCAAGTCAATGGTAGCTGGATTGGTGTTTGGATTGTAGCTTCCGATGCGCTCGATGAATTTACCATCACGTGGTGAACGAGCG
>CAZNVU010000098.1:0-9565 GCA_964576575.1 uncultured Chryseobacterium sp. | reverse complement strand
CGTTGAACATAGCTTGATCCAATCCAACATTTCACCGTGACTGGTCCATTTCTGGAAATGATTGCGCACTATCGGACGAGCCAAATCTTGTGCAGTTGCCGTACTAGTCAACATAAGAAAAACAGCCAATCCCGCCAGATGTCTCATCCGAAATTCCTTTTCGACCAAACTAATCATTCCTCCTATTTTTGCCAAATGAATCTACTTTTGTTTTTACTGACTTTTATCTTCGGGATGGTTGTTCTCGCTGGATTTATGGGCTCTTTTCGCAAACCTACAATCACACCAGAAAACATGCCCGGTTATTCCTTGCTCGGCTACCACTACCAAGGGCCTTACCAAAAGATTGGACCTTCCATTAAGAAAATTGCTGAACTAGCTAAATCAAAAGGAATAACGCCACAGATCATTGCCATTTACTTCGATAACCCAAGAGAAGTAAAAGATACAGAATGCAGGGCGCTGGCCGCCATCCGTGTGACGCCTGAAATTAAGTCGCTTCTGCAGAATGAAAACCTCACCGCATTGGAAATACCTTCAGGAAACGCATGGGTAAGCCATTGGAAAGGAGCTTCACTTCCCACGCGCATCATGGGAGCCATTAGGGTGTATCCATTTCTTCAGAAAAAAATTATAGAAGAACAACTGATGGAAAATGTCACTTTTGTTTACGAAGTTTACGAACCAAAAGAAACCATTTTTGTTATGCAATACAACAATCAAGCATGACGGCACAAGATTACATTGATCATTACCAAATGCTCCCACATCCAGAAGGAGGATTTTTTAAAGAAGTATACCGATCTGTTGAAGACATTCAATTTCCCGGATTCGATGGAAAAAGGAATTATTGCACCAGCATATTTTTCTTGTTAGAAAAAGGTCAAACCTCCGCATTGCACCGCATCAAGAGCGACGAAATTTGGTATCACCATGATGGAGGAACGTTAGTCATCACCGAAATTGATGAAAACGATGTGGAGATACAAACCAAGCTGGGCAAAGACTTTCGCTTGTCTGAAAAACTTCAACATGTAGTATTCGCAAATCGATGGTTTGGAGCGCATGTGCTAGAAGGTGATTTTGTATTGGTCAGCTGTTCCGTTTCACCAGGATTTGATTTCAGCGATTTTGAACTGAAATAAAAATGGCATCTTTCTCAGATGCCATTTCAATTTTTCACGTTGTCTAAGATTACTCCGTAATAACAAAATCCGTCCTGCGGTTTTTGGCACGATTCACATCGGAATCATTAGGAGCTGTTGGCTGTGTTTCTCCATAACCTTTGGCTGTAACTCTATTCTCTACAACCCCAGCAGATACCAAATAACGTTTCACTGCATCGGCACGCTTTTGAGAAAGCGCCAAATTCATCGCATCATCTCCAACGTCATCCGTATGCCCACCGACCTCTATTTTACGCTGTGGGTTTTTGTTCAATAAAACAACCAACTTATTCAACTCAACAAAACTCTCTTTCTTCAACACATCACTATTGGAATCAAAAAATACATTTTTCATTCCGTCATTGGTGGTATTGACCAAAGAAATCTTTGTTCCTACTTTCAACTTCTGAAGCGCGATATTCAACTTGTAAGGTTCCTTTTGCACTTCATTGCTCAATGTAAAGCGTTCTGAATGGAAGAGGTAACCGTCTTTGCTCACATTCATTACATAGTCACGTCCGGGAGGAATACACAATAAGAAATTTCCCAAAACCGCATCAGAGTAAGTATTGGCAATTACAGCTCCAGTCTCCATATCCAACAACTCCAATTGCGCTTCTAATTTTTTAAAACTCGCTTTGTCGGTAATAAGGCCAGCTACGTAGGAAACCTTTTTGGGTCTCGCGAAATCAGGCAACAAGAAACGGTACAAATCCAAACCGCCCTTACCTCCAGGACGAGCCGAGGCAAACAATGCGTACTGACCATCAGTAGTGACTTGAAAACTATTCTCATCATGCTCCGTGTTAATTGGGTAACCCAAATTGATGGGCTTACCCCATTCCCCTTTCTCGTCTCTGCGGCTCAAAAAGATATCCATTCCGCCCATTCCTGGATGACCGTTTGAACTAAAATACAACGTATTTCCGTCTGGGTGAATCATCACACTCTCCTCTTGAAAATCAGTATTCACCCATCCTCTTACCTTCTCTGGTTTGCTCCATTCTCCCGTCTCTCTTAATACAGAATAATAAACATCTTGCTCTTGAATTCCACGCGCACTGCGCTTTCCACGAATAAAATACATGGTCTTGCCATCAGCTGAAAATGAAGGCTGACTTTCCCATGCTCCAGTATTGATCATACTCCCCAAGTTCTTTCCAGGCTCCCACTCATTCCCTTTTTTCAATGAAAAAAACAAATCGCAACTTCCAACTCCCGTACGCTCTCCTCCCCATTGTCCATCCAATGTTTGACATGCTGTGAAGATCAAAGTAGAACCATCCGCGCTCAATGAAGGCGCACCTTCATTCATTGCTGTGTTGATGCTGATGATAGGCTGAGCTGGTGCATAAACTCCCAAGTTATCTCTTCGAGAAATGAAAAAATCTTCTTGTTGACCAGCATCCACTCGGTTATCAGGGACCAATCGGGTAAAGAGCAAGGTGTTTTCATCTGCGGTAACACATGGATAGTATTCATCATGTTCAGTGTTTACACCATCGCCCATATTGACAGGCTCAAACGGTACAGGGTACTTCAATGCCTTTTGTGCAAAAACACAACTAGCCAAAATCAATTGCGCCTTTTTCTCAATCAATTTATCATTCTTGGGGTAAGGCATAAACTTGGTGATGCACTTCTCTGCCTTGGCATACTCCGCTTTGGCCATGTAAGCTTCTGATAAAATCAAAAAAGCCTCTGGAAAAATTTCAGGATGCAAGGCAACTCCTTTTTCCAAACTAGGAATAGCTGCATCCCATTGCTGGTCATCTATGTACAATTGCGCCAAAAGGAAATGAGCCTCAGTAAAATCAGGATAGGACTTCACCAAATCTTTCAGCAATGCGGCTGACTCTTCCGTAGCTCCAAGTTTATACTTCTCTCCAGCTTCCTCGTATCTCTTGATGGCCTTTCGCTCAGTAATGGTGTATTGAGGTGCGGGTTGTGACAAAGCACAACTAACAAAACCCAATAAGATCAAAAATGCTGCAATGGAACTCTTCATTTAATAATTGGTTTTAATCACATAAACATCTTCATTATCCCGTTTCATGTAAAAAGTCTCACGGGCATAACGTTCTAAAGTGCGGTGGTTGGTGGTTAAATCTTTGAGATCATGATCCACCGTTTGGTTCTTTTCTTTCATCATTTCAATCTCTGCTTGCAATCGATCACATTCCCATTTGGACCTAACGATGTAAAACAAATTGATATTGTGAATAAAGGAAATGTAAATCAAATTGAACAGAAAGGCCAAAATGAATTTGTTCCGAAAGAATTTTATGATCAATCGCTTCATGCAAGCAATTTCATCTAAAATTCGTGCCACTTGTCTGCAAACATTATTTCTTGTTAACAGTTTATGGTGAAACATCGTAGCTTTGAACATGCTTTTTGACGGCGCATCCCAGGGTGATTTACAATGGCAAGAAATCAAAGATCTCTTGGCTGAACTGTGCTATCAACCATCAGCCAAGCAGAAACTTTTGACACTTTCACCCATCCACCACGCTACCCAACTGAAAAAAGATTTGGGGGAAATGGAAGAATTCCTGGGACTTATGGGAAGCGGAGGTCATTTACCAAGCGGTGAATTTGTCGAGATCAGCAGAACCCTTCAAATGCTGCAATTGCGTGACTCGGTGCTGAATGAAGACGATTTTAGAAACATCGTCTCCAACACCCTCATCACCAATGACTGGGTTAAAATAAAGAACTTATCTGGCAAATTCTGGGAACATCTTCCCAAGCATTTCGAACATGTAATAGAGCAAAAGGAAATCATCCCAATCATTGAATCGGTCTTCAACCCCAACTGGCAAGTAAAAGACGATGCCTCACCCGAACTCAAAAGCATAAGAGAAGGCATCACCGTTGTGCGCAGACAGATCACCAAGAATTTTCAAAAAGTATTGCGTGATCTACAAGGAAAGGGATTCATTGCGGCGACAGAGGAAGGATACCAAAATGAAAGAAAAGTCTTGGCTGTTATCAGCAGTTACAAGAAAAATGTTCCCGGGATAATCACTGGGAGCAGCAAAACAGGTTCCATTACTTTTATTGAGCCTGCGGTAAATATCGCTTTGAACAATGAATTGGAAATGCTCAAAGAAGATGAACTCAAGGAGATCAGAAAAATCCTGTGGCAACTAACCCAGGCCATCAAAGGATACGCTCCCTACCTATTGTCAGCTCAGAAGATGCTCATCCATTTTGACTTCCTAAGAGCCAAAGCGCGATTAGGCTTAAAATACAACGGATTAATACCTACACTCAATGAGCAGCCTGAAATAAAAATCAGATCTGGTTACCATCCTTTGCTTTTCCTCCAACACAGCGCACAGAAAAAACCCATCTTCCCGCAAGATGTACACTTGAGCACTGAGAAGCGCATCTTGGTTATCAGCGGCCCCAATGCTGGCGGAAAATCCGTAACCATGAAAATGATGGGTTTGATTCAAGTAATGTTTCAATGTGCGATTCCCGTTCCCGTAAAACAAGGATCTGTACTCGGTATTTTTCATGCATTTCTGACCGACATCGGTGACCACCAAAGCATAGAGAACCAACTTTCTACCTACAGCTACCGTTTAAAGAGAATGCGTCAATTCTTGGAATTGGCCAACAGAAGAACCCTCGTATTGCTGGATGAATTTGGTACCGGTTCAGATCCAGATTTGGGCGGAGCTCTGGCTGAGGTTTTCTTTGAAGAGTTGTACCACAAGAAAACTTTAGGTGTCATCACTACCCATTACGCCAATATCAAGTTGCGGGCGGAGAGTCTTCCACAAGCCATCAATGGTCACATGGAATTTGATGCGCAGCTATTGCAACCCAAATACCGACTCATCATGGGTAAAGCGGGATCTTCATTCACTTTTGAAGTCGCTGAATCCAATGGCATTCAAACCGAGTTGTTGGACAGAGCAAGAAAAAAAATAGATTCACAAAAATTGAAATGGGATCAACTGCTACTTGATCTGGAGCGAGAGAAACAAGCCTTAACGCAGCAATTGATCAACTCTGAAAAGCAACAAAAAATAGCGGATCAAAAAATTGAACAATACGACAAAAAAAGCAATGAGCTACAAGCGCTAACCCAGAAGAAAACACAGCTATGGGACAAAGAGCAAATTGATATTCAGTTGGCCAAAAAGATGAAGCAATTCATTACAGGAGTAAAATCAAAAGGCAAAAACAATGAACTCTGGGAAGAAATGAAAAAATTCATTTTGATGGAGCATGCCAAGTTGGAAAATCAAAAAAAGAAAGATCAAATCAAAAAACAGAAAAGTCAAATTCAAGAGGAAGAATTAAGCACGCTTGTTCCGTTATCTATTGCCGATTTGGTTAAGATCAAACAAACCAAACAAGTGGGTATCGTTACCAAAATAGAAGAAAAAGGAGTTACCGTTATCATTGGCAATTTCAAAACTTTGATATCACGAGATAAACTCGTAAAAATCTAACAGCGTTCAAGTCCCATATCGCTACCCAATTTCAACATGTATTGAAAGGCTTGATCATCGTTGTTCTCTATCACCCCATCTAAAATAGCATCCTTAATCGCATTCTTGATTACTCCAACTTTGGCGCAAGGATTCAGTCCAAAAGTCTTCATGATGAGCTCTCCTGAAACAGGAGGTTGAAAATTCCTCACTCTGTCTTTCTCTTCTAAGGCCACCAATTTTTCAATGACATGCTCGTAGTTCTTGAGATACTTTTTCACCTTCAATTCATTCTTTGAAGTAATGTCTGCTTTGCACAAAATCATGAGTGCATCTATATCATCACCCGCATCAAACAACAAACGCCGCAATGCAGAATCAGAGACCTCGCTTTTGGTTAAGGCGATGGGACGCAAATGCAATTGAACCAACTTCTGAACAAATTTCATGGTTGTATCCAAAGGCAACTTCAATCTTTCAAAAATCTTTGGAGTCATTCGTGCTCCCAAATCCTCATGTCCATGAAAAGTCCAGCCAATACCTGCTTCAAATCTTTTTGTTGGTGGCTTAGCTATATCATGCAAGATGGCACTCCAACGAAGCCATAGATCATTGGAACTCTCGGCCACATTGTCCAAAACCTCTAAAGTGTGGTAAAAATTATCCTTGTGTGCAAACCCCTCTCTTTTGGAAACACCTTGCAGTTTAACCATCTCTGGAAAAAACTGATGCAACAATTGGGTATCAAACAACAATTTGAAACCAATACTGGGCTTTTTAGAAAGGATGATTTTATTGAGTTCAGTGGTGATGCGCTCTTGACTGATGATGCCCAAACGCTCCGCGTTTCGAGTTATTGCGGCCAAACAATCTGGCACTATATCAAATTCCAATTGAGCAGCAAATCGCACTGCGCGCATCATGCGCAAAGGATCGTCGCTAAAAGTAACCTCAGGATCTGTTGGCGTTTGAATCAACTTTTTTTCAAGATCAATGAGTCCATCAAATGGATCGATTAAATCCCCAAAACGATCTGGATGCAAATCAATGGCCATGGCATTGATGGTAAAATCCCTGCGCAATTGATCATCGCGCAGAGTTCCTGGAACCACCTCCGGGTTGCGAGATTCGGGGCGATAACTCTCCTTGCGCGCACCCACGAATTCAACGTCATTGCCGCGATAATGGAAAGCCGCTGTTCCGTAATTCTTGTAATAAGTAACCTTCTTAACTTGCAATACATTGGCGCAAGCCTCAGCCAAGGCCAATCCGTTGCCAATGGTTACAAAATCAAAATCCTTATTGTTTCTGCCCAACAAAATATCGCGTACCATTCCACCCACTGCGTAAGTTTCCAATCCCATTGAATGGGAAACCTCACTGATGACATGAAACAATCGCTTGTCTATTTTATGACGCAGATTCACGGGTGCGAAAATACTCAATTCAAAGGGAAAACAATCAAGAACGACACGCCCGATTCAAACGATCGTTCATGGCCCTTCCCAAGCCCAGTTCAGGCAGTCTCTTCACCTCAATTCGATCGATATCCTGATCATCCAACCAACGCATCCCCTGGAACAAGCGCGCGGCAGCTTCTGTCAAATCACCTTTTGAAGACAATTCAAAAACGATGTCCCCATTCAAGTTCCCTTCAAAACTAAGATATCCTGTTCTTGCATCATTGTTTACCAATGAAGTATCACCATGCCAAAACATGGGTTTTCTCGGGGCGTAATGACTCTCCAACATTCCTGGAGCACTGGGTTTACTGCTGCTGATTTGAATCTCTACTTTTTCATTGAGACATTCCTCAATCTGCTCAACGGTTATGCCGCCCAACCGAAGAATCTTCACTGGAAATGAACCAACATCTACTATGGTTGACTCAACACCTACTCCACAAGGACCGCCATCCAAAATCATAGGAACCACATGGCCCAAATGAGATTCAACATGCGCTGCCTCAGTAGGGCTGACGTATCCAAAGGGATTGGCGCTAGGCGCCGCCAATGGAAATGGCAAACTTTGCAGCAACTGTAAAGTCATTGGGTGATTGGGCATCCTGATGGCTACTTTCTCCAATCCTGAGGTGACAATGTCAGGAATCAAAGTTGACTTATTGAACAACAAGGTCAAAGGACCCGGCCAAAATGCCGCCATCAATTTCTCGGCTTTTTCAGAAACCGATGTTGTGAACTGATGCAATTGTGAAACATCCCCAATGTGTACAATCAGTGGATCGAAAAAAGGTCGATTCTTGGCTTCAAAAATTTTGGCCACCGCCAAAGGATCCAGCGCATTTCCCGCCAGACCATATACCGTCTCAGTGGGAATAGCAACCAAGTCACCCGATGACAAAATTTGTCCAGCCCGCACAATATCCTGAGAAATCAACGACATAGAGGCAAAGATAAGTTCAATTCTATTGCACCAGCCAAGCCAATCGATGCGTTTCCGTTCCAGAACGAACCACTACCCAATATAAGCCCGCAACTTCTGGCGAAGACATATCAACCCGTCTCATTTGATCTAATCCTTCTGCTTTAGCTATCAACTGACCTGCAGCATTAAAGATTTGAAAAGCATCTATATCTCGGGGACTTCTCAACTGTGCACTTCCCCCTTGCAACAGTGGGTTGGGATAGAGTTGAACTATAGTCACTGCATCGGTCAGCTTTTGTTCTTCATTACTTGACCATGGTAACATACCCGCCGCTCCCAGTGTTTTCAAACATGATGGTACAGCAGTCCAACCAGAATAAGTCAATGCATCATTGTGCAAAGAACGAATGCGCACATCATATCGCTGACCATTGGCAATGCCTGATATACTTGACATTGAAAGAATCCTTGATCCGCCCAGTGATCCAGAAACGTTGAATGGCAGCCCCGGTGAAGGAAAGGCCATGGTAAATTCCCATTGATATTGGGAAGTTCCACAAACCGATCGATCTGTTGCCAAAGAAGACAACGTTGTTTTAAAATTGGGACATGCGTCCGTGCTCCGCAAATTGATGGATGGCTCTGCATTCAAGGTAAAGCTGCAAGTGGTTGTTGAAATCGCTGTCAAGTAATGAATCACACCTGCCGCATCGGGCAATTCGTATTGAACATCCGCAGAAACGTAAATCGTTTGTGGACTTCCAGAAATATTGGCTGGAACAAATTTGGACAATTGACAAACTGAATTCATGATACTCGTTGGAGGAATGGTATATGACTGCAAAGGAGAACCCGCAATCACATTGCTAGCCCAACGGTGAAGAACACCTTGCTTGGCATTTTGACGATAACGGCATTTGAAATTGTTACAAACATTGCTGAAGGTATTGGTTCCACCAGTGTAGGCTGCAATATCGCAAGTGCTGGGCAACAAGGTATTGAACTTAACATTGATGTTTCCCGGCGTTCCATTTACCGTTGCAACCACAACGTAATAAGTGTTACCTTCAACCAATTGATCGGTCAGCAAAATTTCATTTCCTTGATCTGTCACACCAGTGCTTGAAGGATTCACCGCATCAGCCACATCGATGGGAATCAACGGTGTAGTATAAGACAACCCTGGGTCATCAAAAATCGCCATGGCATTATCATCCGCTGTTGACGCACCTGTCACTGCAATGCGCACTGCATTGGACTGCGCCACAAACTTGAACCACTTCTCAGGATACACTCCGCCATACTCTGGCGAATCGGTTTGTGACGCCATATTCACGTTCTGCGAAAAATTCCCTCCCGTCAAACCAAATTGGGGCAAGGAGGTAATTTCAACCGCATTGAGCAAAGCCGAGCCAATGGCACAACCTTCATCGGTTAATCCATCACAATCATCATCAATGGAGTTGCAAGATTCTGAGGCTCCAGGATTAACAGCTAAAACAGCATCATTGCAATCCGTATTATTGGTAACGTAACCGGCGCCAGGATTAGCGCAAAGATTAC
>CAZNVU010000097.1:0-9624 GCA_964576575.1 uncultured Chryseobacterium sp. | reverse complement strand
CTACCTTGTGAATCACCCCCATTATTTTTCAAAATCAAAATCCCATGAACATGATCTGGCATGATCACAAATGCTCCCAACAAACAATTCCCGGTGTGTTCTGGTATTTCATTCCATAAGGTATTTGCAATAACACCCAATGATGATAATTCCATTTTTCCCTCAATCACCTCACCAAAATACCACACTCTGTTCTTTGTGCAAATGGTTATAAAATAAGCCCCGTCCCTCCGATAATCCCAATAGGGTCTCCTCAATGATTTATCACTGAACCTTTTGTATCCCTTTTTTTTCATTTCACAAAATTGAAATAAATTGAATTAAAATACAACCTATAAATTATGGGGTTTTATGCTTTGGACCAACCCCTGAGATTTTGATTAACGTGAAAATCTAACAGACCCCCTATCTACCAAATTTCACCAACAATACCGCAATATCAGATGGATTAACCCCAGAAATTCTACTGGCTTGTCCAATGGTCTCTGGACGAACTGCGCTCAACTTTTGTCTAGCTTCAGTGCTCAAACTTTGCATCTGATGGTAATCAAAATCGACTGGGATTTTTACATAATCCAAACGGGTCAACTTGTCCGCTAGCAATCTTTCTTTCTCTATGTAACCAGAATACTTGACTTGTATCTCGGCCTGTTCCAGTGATTCTTGTTTATAACCGTTTAAAACGATTCTTTCACCCATTCTCTCACTCACGCTTATCAAACCATTTAAAGTAGTTTGTGGGCGAGATAAAAGGCTTAAAACGGAGGTTTTATTGGGTATTTCACTTGAACCCATCTCAGTCAAGTACGCGTTGACTTCTTCGGGCTTAGCGCTCGTCTCTTTGAGAAGCTCCATTATTTCTTGCGTCTCCCTTCTTTTTTGTTCCAAATCACGCATACGCTCATCGCTCGCTAGTCCAATCGCGTGACTCATGGGTGTTAGTCTCTCGTCTGCATTGTCTTGACGAAGTAAGGTTCGATACTCTGCGCGACTGGTAAACATGCGGTAGGGCTCGTCGGTACTTTTTGTTATCAGATCATCAATGAGTACACCGATGTAAGCTTGGTCTCTAGTCAGGATAAAAGGAGCTTCTTCTTTGACTGCTAATGCCGCGTTGATTCCAGCCATCAAACCTTGACAAGCGGCTTCTTCATAACCTGTGGTTCCATTGATTTGTCCTGCGAAATACAATCCTGGAACATCCTTGGATTCCAATGTGTGCAGCAATTGATTTGGGGGAAAATAGTCGTACTCGATGGCATATCCAGGCCGAAAAATTCTCGCGTTTTCAAAACCTTCAATTTGACGCAAGGCTTTGACTTGAATTTCCTCCGGTAAACTGGTAGAAAATCCGTTGACATATATTTCAACCGTCTTCCAACCTTCAGGCTCTACAAACAGTTGATGATGATCTTTGTCCGCAAACCTCGTAATCTTATCTTCTATCGAAGGACAATATCGGGGACCTGAACCAATGATTCTACCCGTGAACATAGGCGACTTTTCAAAACCTTCCGCCAGTATTTCATGCACCGATTCATTGGTATTCGTGATCCAACAAGAACGTTGCTTTTTCAGTGGTTCAGTTGTTGAACTATAAGAAAACTTGGAAGGGTTTTTATCTCCTTCCTGCTCCACCATTTTATCGTAATTCAAACTTCGTCCATCTACTCGTGGGGGTGTTCCTGTTTTCATTCGGCCTGCTTGAAAACCTAGTGCTACCAACTGCTCCGTGATACCTTCTGATCTTTTCTCACCCATTCTACCTCCAGCCAATTGTTGTTCTCCGATATGAATGACGCCATTCAAAAAAGTTCCACTTGTGACGATAACTTTTTTGGCGTAAAAAACAACTCCGATAGAAGTTTTCACACCCGCAACTTTTCCGTTTTCAAATAATATTTCTTTTACAGAATCTTGCCAAAAAAACAATGTTGGGATTTGCTCAAGTTGCCAACGCCATTCTTCAGCAAACATCATTCGATCATTCTGGCACCGCGGGCTCCACATCGCAGGGCCCTTTGACATATTCAGCATCCTGAATTGAATAGCGCTTTTATCCGATACAATTCCACTCAATCCTCCTAGAGCATCAATCTCTCGCACAATTTGTCCTTTTGCTATTCCGCCCATTGCTGGATTACAACTCATTTGACCTATCTTATTCATATCCATGGTAATTAAAAGTGTTTTTACACCCAAATTTGCCGCTGAAGAAGCGGCTTCATTTCCCGCATGACCAGCACCAATTACAATGACATCAAAGATATTTTCATTTATTTGTTCCACGTGAAACATCATTTAGTTCTTTTCAAGTTTTTTCTTCTCATTCTTATTTTTTTATACTCTTTTTTCATTCAATAAAGACAAATATAAGGAAATTGCTTGACTTTCACAAGCCCTCATTTCAACAATTTGTTCACTTTTTTTATCCTGATAACCAATAAGATGAAGCAATCCATGAGCTATTACACGCACAAATTCATTTAAGTACTTTTCTCCTTCTCTCTGTGCATTGTCTTTTACCCTTTCCAAGCTGATGTACAACTCACCTGAAATTACTTTACTCTCCGTACCCATATCAAAAGTTATGATATCCGTGTAATAATCATGATTCAAGAACTGGCGATTAATGACTAACAGTTCCTCATCCGAAACGAAAATGATGTTTAAATCAGCTATTACATGGTTATGTAGAGCCGATAAATGATCCAACCAGGAATAAATACGCCTATTAGAGGCGAAATAAGGCCTCTTTACATCTTGGAAATAAATAGATACTGCCATTAAGACAAAAGTCGAATCTTGGGGATTCTACGCAGCAGTAATTATGAAATATGATAAACAGCGAAGTGTTTATTGCTAAAATCAACTTTTATCGTTGATTTTAGAAGTGAATCAAAAGATTCTCAAGCATTCGAATGCCAGCAACCATCCAACTAAACTACCTTGTTTCACATGAAATTAATTATCAGAAGTATCCTCTGTAATATTCTTTGGTAGAATTCGCACTCCGTCAATCTTAAAAATATCACCTTCTTTGTAGGTAACTGTCATCTTAAGTAAACCGGAATCTGAAAAATAAGTCCAATCACCAGACCGCAATCCACCCTCATACTGACCCTTCTCCATAACCACTCCATTGGCATACCACATTTTATGTTTGCCAATTGGAACACCTAAACTGTATTCACCTTCAAACGCTGGTTCATCCGTATTGAAGTAATACCATTTCCAGACCCCATTTTTTTCACCATCGAGGTATTCTCCAATCTCCAAATGGTCATTCATCTGAAACTTCCAAAGACCATTCTTCACGTTATCACTGTATGTTCCTTCAATTATCACTACACCAGCTGTGTCCCATTCCACATATTCCCCTTCTAACTTTCCACGTGAAAAATGCTCTCTACGGTGTAATTTATTCTTTTCATAATACCACAACCACTCTCCATCAGGCTTGCCTTTCCAATAAGAACCCAATAATTCTGATTCACCCTCTCTTGAAAAATATACCCAAGGACCAATACGCTCATTGTCCTTGTACTCACCTTGCGCTTTTAACTCTCCAGATAAGTAAAACTCTTTCCAAATACCTTGTCTCATGCCATCTGCATCTAATAAACCCTCTGCAACCTTTACACCTTGCTGATAAACTTGATTGATAATCCGTTCACCAGAAGAACGTTCCACATGAAAAATACCTTGTTTTAAATTACCTGAATAACCACCGCGTATTACATTTCCTCCCTCAATTGTGTCAATTTTAAAGATCAAATTACCAGCTCCCCCATTATCTGTCATCAATACATCATTCTCGTACAATTCCGTCCTTATGACAATACCCTTCTTATCATAAAACTGAAAAAGACCATTCTTCCTACCATTGGACCAAATACCATCTTTTAGAACAAAGTCTGATTCTGGAAAAAATTCCTTCCATAAACCTTCACGTTGACCATTCTTATTGAACCTATTAAATCGCTCTACACCATTTACAAAACCTAAAGTATACTTGGTTATTCCTATCAAAGTACCCTCCTCACTGAACTCTTTGGCCTTACCATTCTCTTTATTGCCTTCAAATGGAATAAGCCAATGCAATTTACCACTTGGATAATACTCTTCTTTTATTCCCTGCTTTACATTATCTAAATATTGCATGGCCATCACTCTAACCCCTAATGTATCAAACTCAATTTCCCAGCCATTCTTCTTTCCTTCTCTGTAACCTATTTCTTTTTCAATTCTTCCTTTATCATCAAAAAACTTCCACGTGGAATCCAGTAGACCTCCTTTTCTATTACCACTTGCAATGAGGACACCAGCACTATTGTAAGTTTTCCAAAAACCTTCAGGTTGATTATTAGACCAATAACCTTCACTGGACACTATTCCATTTGAGTGATAAAATTTCTTGTATTCCAATTGACCAAAAACCATTTTAGACGCAACAATGAAAAGCATCAAAAAGAAAAATGATTTTATTTTTTTCCCATTGGTATTCATTATAAAACTAAAATATTTTTTTAAATAAAAAGAGATGGTGTCCTTATTAAGCTGTTAGTAGCGTTGGTAAAATTCGTTCAAAACATTTGTTTTTCTTGTAATTCACAAAATTATCATGGTTATGAACATGTTATTTTATTGTAAAATACTGGTTTTGAGAAATGCAGATGGGTTATTAATAATCTAAAACTTATGGGTGATGTGAATAAAAAAGAATGGTTTGATGCTGTTGATATTGGTGATGGTGATTTCATATCCTTGTGTAGAAAATACCAAAACAAATTTTGGTCAGGGGAATAGGAAGAACTAAGGACAAAGGAAAAAATCAAAGTCAACAATAGTTGTGCATGGTTATGAACACCAATTAACAAGTTGCAAATCCAAAATGTAGATAAAAGAAATTGTATTTTTGTGGAATGAAAATTATTATCGGAAGTGATCATGCGGGTTTTTCTATGAAAGAAGAATTGAAGACATGGTTGAAAATACAAGGACATACTTGTGATGACAAAGGATGCCATTCGACAGAAAGTGTGGATTATCCGGATTATGCTCATCTTGTTGCTGAAGCAGTTGAGAGCGAAGATACATTGGGAATTTTATTGTGTGGATCTGCTAACGGAGTTTGTATTACAGCTAACAAACACGCAGGAATAAGGGCCGCATTGTGTTGGACCAAAGAAATTTCATCATTAGCCAGACAGCACAACGATGCCAATATAGTATGTATACCTGCAAGATTTATTTCATTAGAAGAGGCTAAGGAAATTGTAACAACTTTTATTAGCACAGAATTTGAGGGTGGACGTCATCAGAATAGGGTAAATAAAATTTGCATGTAATGAAGAATATAGCACTCTTAATATTACTAGTCTTATCATTTGTAGGATATGGACAGAAGGATTGGTCAGGACATTATGGAGGACAAATTTCGCAAGAGGAGTTGAAGAAACACCTTTATGTTATCGCATCTGACGCTTATGAGGGACGTGAAACAGGTATGGAAGGTCAGCGTAAGGCGGCACAATATTTAGATGAATACTACGCCTCTATTGGAATAAAAACACAAAGACAATTTTTTCCACTGAAACGATTGAGCTTTTTAGCTTCAACCGTTGAGATGCAAAATGAAGTAAAGGGTATTAAAAAGCAATTCTCATTTATTGATGACTTTTATTTTTTTAGTGCTGATAAAACCCAAACCATCTCTGAAACTGATTTGGTTTTTGTTGGATATGGAATATCTGCAGACAACTGGGATGATTACAAGAACATTGATGTCAAAGGAAAGACAGTGATTTGTCTGTCTGGCGAGCCAGTTAAAAAAGGTAAAAGTTTAATCACAGGTAAAAAGGAATTTTCTCAATGGACTTTGGATCGCGAAGCAAAAAGAAAAGCAGCGATTGAAAAGGGCGCAAAGATGTTTATTCAGATTGATCAGAATTTTGATCAATACATGAGTCGTGTAAAGTATTATTTGCAGACACCAAGAATGACACTAGACAAAAGGGGTTCAGAAGATGAAGAGGATTTGCGCATACCTTATTTGCACTGTTCAGTTAATATGGCTAAGGAATTATTAGCAATGTTTGGAATGCCTGAGTACAAGACTCTTCAGAAAAAAGCAATGTCCAAGAAGAAGATTAAGAGACAAGATTTGGGTGGTGTATTAAAAGTCAACTTTCACGTGAAAAGAGAGGATTTGGTTTCTGATAATGTGTTGGCATTTTTGGAAGGAGAAGATCCCGAATTAAAGTCAGAGATTGTGGTAATTAGTGCGCATTACGATCACGTAGGCATCATCAATGGAGAGATACACAATGGAGCGGATGATGATGGATCAGGAACGGTGAGTGTGATGGAAATGGCTAGGGCTTTTGTTAAAGCTAAAAAAGAAGGGCATGGAAGTAAGCGTAGCATCTTGTTTTTGCATGTGAGTGGAGAAGAGAAAGGATTATTAGGCAGTGAGTGGTACTCAGATCATCCTGTATATCCATTGGCCAATACCGTTTGTGATTTGAATGTGGACATGGTAGGAAGAAAAGATGCAGATCACCAAGATGGGAAATATGTGTATTTGATAGGGTCAGACAAATTGAGTACTGAACTTCATCAGATTTCTGAGGAGGCCAACAAGAAATACACGCAGTTGCAGTTGGATTATACCTACAATGACCCCAATGATCCCAATCAATTTTATTACCGTTCTGACCATTATAACTTCGCGAAGCACAATATACCGGTGATATTTTACTTCAGTGGAGTGCATGAAGATTACCATAAACCTGGAGATGATCCAGAAAAAATCATGTATGATAAAATGGCTGAAATAGGAAAGTTGGTTTTTCATACCGCTTGGGAAGTAGCCAACAGACCAGAAAAGTTGAAGGTGGATGTGACCAATGATTTCAAAGAAAAATAATTAATAAGAGACAATAAATAATTAATAAGATGCAAGAAATATTAAAGACCTTAG
The DNA here is from genome assembly GCA_964576575.1 of uncultured Chryseobacterium sp. Classification (GTDB taxonomy): domain Bacteria; phylum Bacteroidota; class Bacteroidia; order Flavobacteriales_D; family Sanyastnellaceae; genus CAMCTV01. The sequence continues at coordinate 2,639 of CAZNVU010000097.1, read as the reverse complement.
GGTTAGCAGCAGTGAACGACGGAACTTCTACAGGATTGAAGTTTATGGGATCAGGTGAAGTAATCTCATCCTATTCACCTGTAGATGGAAAGCACATTGCAGATGTGAAGTCAACGACAAAAGACGAGTATGAGCAAGTGATTTTAACAGCTCAAAAAGCTTATCAAGAATGGCGTTTGATGCCAGCACCTAAGCGTGGTGAAATTGTTCGTCAGTTTGGCGAAAAACTACGTGCAAAGAAGGATGCATTGGGCAGATTGGTGAGTTATGAAATGGGAAAATCCCTACAAGAAGGATGGGGAGAGGTACAGGAGATGATTGATATCTGCGATTTTGCAGTAGGATTAAGTCGTCAGTTGTATGGATTAACCATGCACAGTGAGCGTCCAGGCCATAGAATGTATGAGCAATGGCATCCACTGGGAGTTGTAGGAATTATTTCTGCGTTCAACTTCCCGGTTGCTGTTTGGAGTTGGAATTCAGCACTGGCTTGGATTTGCGGAGATACTTGTGTTTGGAAGGCATCAGAAAAAGCGCCATTGTGTGCGGTGGCTTGTCAGCATATTTGGAATGAAGTTGCTAAAGAAAACAACTTGCCAGAAGGAATTTCATGCATCATCACAGGAAAGGTTCAAGAAGGAGAGTGGTTGGTAACAGATACCCGCGTTCCTTTGATTTCAGCTACTGGTTCTACCCGCATGGGAAGAATAGTAGGCGCAAAAGTCGCTGAGCGTTTTGGAAAAAGTTTATTGGAATTGGGAGGAAACAATGCCATTATCGTTACAGATAGTGCGGATTTGAAGATGTGTATTCCCGCCATGGTTTTTGGTGCTGTAGGAACAGCAGGACAGCGTTGCACCACTACACGTCGTTTGATTATCCATGAGAGCCTATACGCAGCAACCAAAGAGAGTTTGGTAAAAGCATATGGACAATTGCGCATCGGTGATCCATTGGATGCCAACAACCACGTGGGTCCGCTTATCGATAAGGATGCAGTGAACAATTACTTGAATGCCATTGAACAAGCCAAGGCGCAAGGTGGAAAAGTATTGGTAGAAGGAGGTGTTTTAGAAGGAGAACAGTACACTTCTGGGTGTTATGTGAAGCCATGTATCATTGAAGCCAATAACGATATGCCCATTGTTCAGCATGAGACCTTTGCCCCTATTTTGTATGTGATGTCCTATAAGTCCTTGGATGAGGCTATCGCGATGCAAAATGGAGTAGTGCAAGGATTGAGTTCATCCATCATGACTTTGAATATGAGAGAAGCTGAGCGTTTCTTGAGTTGTGAAGGATCGGATTGTGGAATTGCCAACGTTAACATTGGAACCAGTGGAGCTGAGATTGGTGGTGCGTTTGGTGGAGAGAAAGAAACTGGTGGTGGACGTGAGAGCGGGTCTGATGCTTGGAGAAACTACATGCGACGTCAGACCAATACCATCAACTATTCCACATCATTGCCATTGGCACAGGGGATTAAATTTGATATCTAATGAAACCAAAAATTTTCCTTTTTCTTTCTTTATTCATCACCATCATGGGACAATCACAGACAGAATCATGGAAAATGAAGTTTCACCTGAATGACAGTGTTGATGCTGTTTTTGATGTGTTGGTGGAGCATGGTGAAAGCAACATGGGCATGACCATTGAGAACGGCGGAGAATCGATTTATTTAAATAGCATAGAAGGCCAGGAATATCCTGGTTTTCTTTTTCCCTATTTTGAAACCAAAATAGAATGGAAGCCAGAAGATAAAGGAGATATGGCTTGGAAAGGGTGGTTTATAAAGAAAGGAGGAAAGCCGGTTTATTTTGACGCACAAAGACAACCCTATGTGAGTGCGGAGGATGAACCCATGCCTAATCAATTGAAGCAAGATTTGGTCATCGAAAAGCGACAGAAGGTGGTGTTTGAGCCAGGCACTCCTGACGCCTACAACGCCATTGGTTTATTTGATTTGTATTCCAGTGGGATGTGCACAGGAACTTTTTTAACAGAGACAGGGGATTATCGATTTTTAAAGGGTACATGGGATTTTCATTACATTCAAATGCAATGTTTGGACGGTGCGCATTTGTTTTGTTTTACAGCTGAGGTGGCTCACGAGGAGGGAAACTTTTACAATGGAAGATTTTACAGTGGCAATACCTATTCAGAGAAATGGGAGGGAGAAGATGATCAAACTTTTGAATTGCGCCCCGCAGAGGAATTGGTCAAGCTAAGAGCGGGAAGAGAAGGAGAAGTGTTTGCATTTAGTGCAATGGATTTGCAAGGCAATATGAGAACCTTTGGAGCAGAAGACTGGAGAGGACATTTGAGCATCATCCAACTCATGGGAACTTGGTGTCCCAATTGCACCGATGAAGGAAAGGTGATGGCAGCCATGCACAAGAAATACGGTGCAAAGGGGTTGCAGATTATTCCCGTTGCTTTTGAAAGATCGGATGATATTGTCGAGAATAAAAAAGTCATACAAAAGCAAATGGCGCAATTGAATTGCGGTTATGAGGCTTTTGTTGGGAGAGCAGAAGGAAAGGGCAAGGAACGCGCGCAAAATGTGTTTCCGCAGTTAGAGAAAGTCATGGCCTTTCCCACCATGATTGTGGTGAATAGTGAAGGAAAAGTGGTTC
>CAZNVU010000096.1:0-9761 GCA_964576575.1 uncultured Chryseobacterium sp. | reverse complement strand
ACTTTTTTGGCTGGATTACCCACCATCACACTTCTATTCTCTACTGTAGTATTGGCCGGTACAAAAGTCAATGCGCCAATGATGCATTCATCGCCAATCTCACATCGATCCATCACCACCGCATTCATCCCCACCAAAGTATCTCTGCCAATATTGGCTCCATGAATGATGGCTCCATGTCCTATGTGCGCTCCAGCCTTCAACGTAATGGCGACTCCAGGGAATTGATGTATCGTGCAATTCTCTTGAACATTGCAGCCATCTTCAATTACAATCATTCCCCAATCTCCTCTTATGGCCGCTCCGGGACCAATGTAAACATCCTTTCCAATAATGACGTTACCCGTTACTACAGCCTGTGGATGCACAAAGCTCGACTCATGCACTACCGGAATGTATCCGTTAAAAGCGTATATCATACTCGCTCGATTACCATGGCATAGCCTTGTCCAACACCAATACACATGGTGCACAAGGCATATTTCTTTTGTCGCAAATTCAATTCGATGGCCGCGCTATTCACAATGCGCGCACCGCTCATCCCCAGCGGATGTCCCAATGCAATGGCTCCTCCGTTGACATTGATTCTTGGATCACTATCCGCCAATCCCAATGCTCGCGTGCAAGACAGTACTTGTGCAGCAAAAGCCTCATTCAATTCAATAATGTCCATTTCGTCCATGGTCAAACCGGCTCTTTTCAAAGCCAACTTGGAAGCCTCCACAGGACCGATGCCCATGATTCTGGGCTCTACGCCACTGATTCCGGTGGATACAATGCGAGCCAATGGCTTAGCGCCTGTCTTCTTTAACCCGTTGTCATTCATGACAAACAACGCAGCCGCCCCGTCATTCAATCCTGAAGCATTTCCTGCCGTAACCGTGCCTCCTTTTCTGAAAGCTGCTTTTAAACCATTCAACACTTCAAGCGAACTATTGGACTTGATGAATTCATCCTGCGAAAAAATCTTGGGCTCACCTTTTTTCTGTGGAATAGCCACAGGAACAATCTCTTTCTCCCATCTTCCTTCCTGCTGCGCTCGTGCTGCCTTCTGTTGCGATGCCAATGCAAAAGCGTCTTGGTCTTCTCTTGAAATGTTGAACTGCTCCGCCAAATTTTCCGCAGTTTCTCCCATGGCTTCGACGCCATAATCTTCTTTCATTTTTGGATGCACAAAGCGCCATCCGAAACTGCTGTCAAACATTTGAGCATCTCTGCCAAAGGCGCTGCTGGTTTTGGAAATGACCCAAGGACCTCTGGTCATGTGCTCTACTCCGCCTGCAACCATCACATCGCCTTCTCCGCAATGCACAGCACGAGCTGCATGCGCAATGGCATTCATTCCTGATGCGCAAAGGCGATTGACTGTTTCACCGGGAACAGTCACGGGGTAACCTGCCAGCAATAATGCCATGCGCGCCACATTGCGATTGTCCTCACCTGCTTGATTGGCGCATCCCATAATGACATCATCAATCATGGATGGATCGATGTTGCCATGCTTTTCAATCAGCGCCTTCAATACATGCGCTGCCAAATCATCCGTTCTCACAGGTGCCAATGTTCCAGCAAAATTTCCTATCGGTGTTCTGACACCCTCTACGATGTACGCGTTCATAATCTCATTTGATTTCCTGCAAAGATGATAGAAATCCTTATTAGTTTTGAAACATGCATAGAAAAGATCGACCATTGATTTTGGTCACCAATGACGACGGCATCACCGCCAAAGGTATACACGCATTAACACTCGCCATGTCCACTTTGGGAGATGTCGTTGTTGTTGCACCTGACAAACCCCAAAGCGGAATGGGTCATGCGGTGACCATTCACCATCCTATTCGCGTCAATGACGCCGAAGTGCCTTATGCAAAAAAAGCCTTTTCCTGCAGTGGAACACCTGTCGACTGTGTGAAGATAGCGTTGTACACCTTGTTGGACAGAAAACCCGACCTCATCGTCAGTGGTGTGAATCATGGATCCAATTCTTCCATCAATGTCATTTATTCCGGTACCATGTCCGCTGCCATTGAAGGCGCCGTGGAAGGCATTCCGTCTATTGGCTTCTCACTGCTAGACTATAGCCTAGACGCTGATTTTACAGCCTCTCAAAAAGTAGCCATTCACTTGGCCAAACAAATGTTAGCGGATGAGCATTTGCCCGAAAACCTTTGCCTCAATGTGAACATCCCAAAAGGAACTGAAATCAACGGCATTAAAATGTGTCGTCAAGCCCAAGGCATGTGGATGGAACAATTCAAAGAATGCCTTGACCCATTTCAAAAAAAATACTATTGGATGACCGGAGAATTCATGGTCAAGGACAAAGGTGAGGACACAGATGAATTTGCACTAAAACACAACTACGTTTCTGTAGTACCTGTGCAATTCGACCTTACTGCTTATCATACGTTGTCTCACCTTCAACAATGGGACCTCAATCATGAGTAATGTTTCTAAAAGCAAGTGGGACACCGTCCCTTATGGCATTGCGCTGGGCATCATTGGAGCCGCTGTAGGTTTTATTTTATTTGGACTGGTTTTCACTTTGGGAACTTCAACCAACCTGGCTACCTTTTTCAATGATCTAGCCTATGGCGTTACCGCCATGTATCAGGATAAAGTTGTAACGGTGTCTATTTTGGTCGACGTTGTGCTATTTTACTACTTCATCCGCAAAGAATGGTTTCAAATCAGCAGAGGTATTTTGTACGTGGTGATATGCAGCGTTCCTGTTGCTCTTTATTTTTATTGAAATGAAAATATTCTTGGTCGCAGGTGAAGCTTCTGGTGATTTGCATGGCGGACATCTGGCCAATGCATTAATGGAGATCAATCCTCAAATTGAAATGCGTGGATGGGGTGGCGAAAAAATGGAAGGCGCTGGGGTTAAAATACTCAAGCACTACCGTGAATTGGCCTTTATGGGTTTTGTTGAAGTGCTATTAAACCTGCGCACCATCAAGCAAAACTTTGCCACAATCAAAGAACAAATACTTGAATTTCAACCAGACAAAATCATATTTATTGATTACCCTGGTTTTAATTTAAGATTGGCACCTTGGGCTAAGGAACATGGCATTGAAACACACCACTACATCTCCCCAACTATCTGGGCTTGGAAGGAAGGTCGTGTCCATGACATCAAAAAATACATCGATGCTATGTACTGCATTTTACCTTTTGAACCCGCAGTCTATGCCAAGCACCAGTACACCGCACATTTCGTCGGACATCCGCTCCTTGACGACTGGGCTTTGAATCAAAACACAACAACACCAACGCACAATTTTATTCTGTTGGCTCCCGGCAGCAGGAAACAAGAATTAAAAAAAATACTTCCCGTTTTCGTTTCAGTAGCAAGCAAATTTGAATCAGAACAATTTGTCATTGCAGGAGCACCAGGACTGAATAAAAAAGACTATGACAACGTCATTGGGGTTTGGCCCAATAACATTCAAATTCAATTTGGTGAGACGCCTGAATTGATGCGCAATGCCAAAGCAGGTTTAATTGCCAGCGGGACAGCTACATTGGAAGCTGCATTGCGCGGATGCCCCATCGTAGTTGCTTATAAAGCCAATCCCATATCCATCTTCTTGGCCAAAATCTTGGTTAAAATGAAATGGATTTCACTGGTCAATTTGATTTTGAACAAAGAAGAAGTCAAAGAATTGATTCAAGAAAAAATGACCGTCACGTCATTGACCAATGCCTTAAAAGAATTGCTTTCTCCTGAAGGAAATAAGAAAGCCAAACAAATTCAAGACGACCTGCTTCAAAAGCTAGGAGGACCAGGCGCCAGTAGAAACGTAGCTCAACTTGTTCTCAACCATGGAAAAGTATAGAATATTACTGATCGAAGATGAGGTCCAACTCAATCAATTGATTCAATTGAATTTGGAGATGGAAAACTACACAGTTGTATCATGCAACAACGGCATCAGCGCGCTGCAAATTGCACAGGAACAGGCTTTTGATCTGATCATCTCCGATATCATGTTACCGGGAATGGATGGACTAACCTTTTGTGAATCCATTCGCATTCAAGGAAACAAAACCCCACTGATGTTCATCTCTGCCAAGAGCAGCAGCAAAGAAAGAATAGAAGGACTAAAGGTTGGCGCAAATGATTATTTGCCCAAACCCTTTGATTTAGAAGAGTTGCTTTTAAGGACAAAAAATCTCATCGCGCAAAAAGAGTCTGGTGTCAAGCCTCTAGCTGAATCCAGCGAATACACATTCCAATCAGGCACTGTAAAATTTGACGCATTTGAAATCATCAACCGCAGTGGCGAAACGCATCGTTTATCCAAAAAAGAAATCATGTTACTCAAGTTGCTCATCGCCCGCGAAGGCGAGGCCATAAGCAGAGAGGAAATCATGGACAAGGTTTGGGGATATGACATATTCACTTCATCTAGAACCATAGATAACCTGATAACCAACTTCAGAAAACACTTTGAAAAGGACAGCAAGCACCCAGAGCACTTTCACAGTGTGAGGGGAATTGGGTACAAATTCACCGCTTAGCAGAATAAAAAAAGCCTCCAAGTTGGAGGCTTTTCTATTCAATCCCTTTTGTCATTTAGTTCAAACTCTTGCGAATCAAATTCAAAGCACCACCAGCCTTGAACCACTCAATCTGCTGTGCATTGTAGGTGTGTCCTACTTGAATGGTCTCTGCTGTACCATCGTCATGCTTCAAATTCAAAGTCAATGGTTTTTCTGGAGCGAAAGAGGTCAAATCAACAAAATCAATTTGATCGTTCTCACGAATCTTATCATAATCCGCCTCATTGATAAAGGTCAAAGCCAACATGCCTTGCTTCTTCAAATTGGTTTCGTGGATACGTGCAAAACTCTTCACCAAGATAGCGCGTACGCCCAAATGACGAGGTTGCATTGCGGCATGCTCACGAGATGAACCTTCTCCGTAGTTGGTATCTCCTACAACAATGGTAGGAACACCAGCCGCTTTGTAGGCACGCTGAACCGTAGGTACTTCCGCATATTCACCTGTCAATTGATTCTTCACTTTGTTTTGTTCTCCGTTGAAGAAATTGGTTGCTCCAATCAAAGTATTGTTGGCGATATTATCCAAGTGACCACGATAAGTTAACCACTTACCCGCCATTGAAATGTGGTCGGTGGTACACTTGCCTTTAGCCTTGATCAATACACGTGCGTTCTCGATATTGTTACCATCCCACTCTGGGAAAGCGTTCAACAATTGCAAGCGATCTGAAGAATCACTTACACTCACCTCTACTCCACTTCCATCCTCAGCGGGTGCTTGGTAACCGGCATCTTCAACTGCAAAACCTTTGGTTGGCAATTCCTCACCTGTAGGAGGCATCAACTTCACTTGCTCTCCTTTTTCATTGGTCAAAGTATCTGTCAATGGATTAAAAGTCAAATCTCCTGCAATGGCCAAAGCTGTAGTCAACTCAGGAGAGGCAACAAATGCCATGGTATTGGGATTGCCATCCTGACGTGCAGAGAAATTACGGTTGAATGAATGCACAATGGTATTGCGCTCTTTCTTTTCAGCTCCAACACGCGCCCACATACCGATACATGGTCCACATGCGTTGGCAAAAACCTTAGCACCCATCTGATCAAAAATGGCAGTCAATCCATCGCGCTCGATGGTGTAACGCACCAACTCAGAACCTGGAGTAATGCTAAACTCTGCCTTGGCTTTGATGCCCAACTCATTGGCTTGCTTGGCCAAATTGGCTGAGCGAGAAATATCTTCGTAAGAACTGTTGGTGCAAGAACCAATCAAACCTACCTCAACCTTCGTTGGCCAATCATTCTTAGCCGCAGCCTCTTTCATTTGAGAAATAGGCGTTGCCAAGTCTGGTGTGAATGGACCATTGATGTATGGTTCCAATTCATTCAAATTGATTTCGATCACTTGATCAAAATATTGTTCTGGATTGGCATATACTTCAACATCACCAGTCAAGTGTTCACGGATGCCGTTGGCCAAATCAGCCACCTCAGAGCGACCGGTAGAACGCAAGTAACGTTCCATGCTGTCGTCATAACCGAAGGTTGATGTCGTAGCGCCAATCTCAGCACCCATGTTGCAAATGGTACCTTTTCCTGTGCAAGACAAGGATTGTGCACCTTCACCAAAATACTCTACGATGCAGCCTGTTCCACCTTTCACGGTAAGAATACCCGCCACCTTCAAAATCACATCTTTGGCAGAACACCAACCGTTCAATTTACCAGTCAATTTGATACCAATCAATTTAGGAAATTTCAATTCCCAAGCCATTCCGGCCATCACGTCCATTGCGTCAGCACCACCCACTCCAATGGCAATCATTCCCAAACCACCTGCATTCACCGTGTGAGAGTCAGTACCGATCATCATCCCGCCTGGGAACGCGTAGTTTTCTAATACAACTTGGTGAATGATACCTGCACCTGGCTTCCAAAAGCCGATGCCATATTTATTGGAAACCGATGAAAGGAAGTTGTAAACCTCGCTGTTCTTATTGACAGCTTCACTTAAATCCGCCTTGCTCTCCACCTTGGCTTGAATCAAGTGATCACAATGCACTGTAGAAGGCACGGCCACTTTCTTGCGGCCGGCTTGCATAAATTGCAACAACGCCATTTGGGCTGTAGCATCTTGCATGGCCACGCGATCCGGAGCAAAGTCAACATACGATTTACCGCGCTCAGACGCCGCAGTAGCATTCCCTTCCCACAAGTGGGTGTACAATATTTTCTCAGCCAAAGTCAATGGCTTGTTGGTTACTGCGCGGGCAGCGGCAATTCTCTCAGGAAAGCGACGGTACACTTCCTTGATCATTTCTAAATCGAATACTTGACTCATTTTGTTCTTTTTTTAGACGCGACTAAATTACGTCAGGAAACCTAAAATTGTTACGAAATCACAAAGTCTTTTCTCACAGCAGCAAGTCTATGTATTTTAGCCACATGCCTATTCTTTCGCCCGCCCATGTTGAAAACATCAAAATTGCCTGGCAAAGTTTGACGGCGCAAAAACTCAGGGCCTCGCTCACCATCAGCATCATCGCCATCGGCATCATGGCGCTGGTAGGAATGATCACCGCGGTTACAGCCATCGAGGAGAAAATCAAAGCGGAATTTACACGCTTGGGCACCAACAGTTTCAGCATTGTATCTGGCAATAACATGCGCCGCGGAAGCCGCAATGGAATGGCAGCCAAGAGTTATGAATCAATGAAGTATGAAGAGGCCCGTTCCTTTCAAAATCAATTCACCATCGCTCCCTTGGTTTCCATCACGGCAAGAGCATCTTTTAACACAACCGTCAAACACGAAGCGGAAACCACCAACCCCAATGTCAACGTCATTGGATGTGATGAGCACTATTTGCAAATATCATCTTATACCTTGAATGAAGGGCGCATCTTTACCCGACAAGAGGTAGAGCAAGGCGATAACGTTATCATTTTAGGCCAAGACGTGATTGAAAAATTGTTCATCCATGGCGAATCGCCCATGAACAAAACCGTGCGAATCAACAGCAATGCTTACCGCGTTGTGGGCACATTGAAATCCAAGGGCAATACCATGGGATTTGCGGGAGACAACCAATGTTTGATCCCCACGCAAAATGTAAAAAAGTGTTTTGACAGTGCGACAACAGATTACACCATACAAGTGCAGGCCAAGGACAGCAAAGATTTGGGGCGCTTGGTATCAGAGGCTGTGAATACCATGCGCGTCATCAGGGGCGATGAACTGGGTGAGGAGGAGAGTTTTGAAATCAGAATGAGCAATGGATTGGTAGAGGAGTTGACAGGATTGATCAGCGGCATCACCAATGGCGGTATCTTCATTGGGCTCATCACCCTCTTGGGCGCATCGATAGGATTGATGAACATCATGTTGGTGAGTGTCACGGAGCGCACGCGGGAAATAGGAATTCGCAAAGCTTTGGGAGCAACACCCGGTAGAATTAGATTACAATTTTTGATCGAGTCCATCGTCATCGGACAGATAGGCGGCATCATAGGAATCTTCCTAGGAATATGGGTCGGCAACATCCTATCCATATTCATGGAAACGCCCTTTACCATCCCTTGGTTGTGGATCCTTTTGGGCTTTGTCATCTGTGCCGTTGTAGGCATCATCAGCGGTTGGTACCCCGCCTCCCAAGCCGCCAAGCTCGATCCGATTGAGGCGTTGAGATACGAGTAGGGGCGTATTGAATACGACCATGCAGCGCAAACAGATTCAGCTTACAATTCATCGTTGGGAAAGAGGGAAACGGAAAGCGGAAAGTGTTTTTCAGTTCCATTTGAATAAGATATTAAAGAAGAATCGTGAAGAATGAATAGCGAAAGCATGAAATGAGATTCGCTATGAAGGGATGATGTTAATGTGTTAATGCCTGATTTAGCGTGACCGTTTTTTAATCATTTTGCCTTTTTTTTTTGGACCTAATCCGGCTATTCGTTCCAAGCTTTGTGCTGCGCACAAAGGCTTTCCACTGCTATCCGGGGTATGGTGACCCGTCCTAAAAAGTTCCCAAAGCAAAGAACAAGCTCGGCTGGCACTTATTTGCAATTATGCGGCATCGCGATCAAATTGCTTGATGGCTGTTAGTTCAGCCTTCTTTTCGTTTCTCTCCTCTTCAATGTCAAAGTCATCCTGAAGACCAAGCCAAAACTTTGCAGAATTTCCAAAATAGATAGAAAGTCTAAGCGCGGTGTCTGCCGTAATTCGTCTAGTTCCTTTTAATATGGCTGAAACACGTGTCTGCGGTATTCCAATGTCTTTGGAAAGTTTATAAGCACTGATTTCTAATGGCACTAAAAATTCTTCAAGAAGAATTTCTCCGGGATGTGTATTTCTTAATTTTTTCATGATCTCTCGTTTTCAGTGATAATCAATAATTTCTACTTGTTCAGCATTTCCATTCTTCCATTTAAAAATGATTCGCCATTGGTCATTTATTCTGATGGAGTAAAAGTCTTTTAAATTTCCTTTTAATTTCTCGAGCCGGTTCGATGGGGGAATTTGCAAATCATTCAAGTCTTGGGAATTGTTTAACATTCTCAACTTTCTACGACCGATTTCTTGAATTTCGGTTGGTAAGCCTCTCACTCGTTCACCTTCCCATATTTTCTTTGTGACTTTATCGCCAAATGAAATTAACATACTATCCTCACGCGTTACTAACGTCAAAGATAAGTATTTTATCGAAATAAACCCAATATGTTTTAGAAAATATCTTTCCAGGCGTCTAACCGCAGTGACGGGCCCCGACGAGCTGCGCTGTCTGGGCAAGATGATCATCCTGCATAAACCTACATAACTTATAGGTTGTCTGCTGAGGTTATCTGGTGGAGATTTGCAACATGAAATGGTTTCGAATATTCACCCCCAACAATTTCCCAAAATGGGAACTATTTAGTACATTTGAAATCAGCTGCATCAACTATGACTTTGGAATCGTTTGGATTCGATTTATTGGAACGCACGCAGAATATGACAAGGTAGACGCATCAAATATTTAGAGAAATGAAAATCATCAAATTAGAAAAGGAATATCGACAAGCGCTCCAGCGATTGGATGCAATATTTGATGCGAAAAAGAACACGGCGCTCGGTGACGAATTGGAATTGCTTTCGTTATTGGTTGAACAATACGAAAAGGAAAAGTACATGATTGCCTTTCCAGATCCGATAGCAGCCATAAAATTCAGGATGGAACAAATGGGCTACAAGCAAAAGGATTTGGC
>CAZNVU010000095.1:0-9790 GCA_964576575.1 uncultured Chryseobacterium sp. | reverse complement strand
TCAACATTATTCTGAAAGCGTGGAGTTCCGAAATCAATTGGAAAAATTGCAACCCGATGTGGTAGTCATATCATTGGGTACCAATGAAGCTTTTCAATTCGGAGATTTTGATGACACCACTTTTTTTGATCAAAGCTTGAATTTAATTCAAATGATCAGAAGTCTTGAATCACAACCTATTATCGTTTTAACAACACCGCCTGCTGTTAGTAAAGTTCAATACAAGAATAAAAAATCATATTTCATCCCCAATCCTTTGGTTCCTCGTGTAAGAGCGGTAATCATGGATATTGGATTTCGTTTAGACATTCCAATTTATGATTTGTACTCTTTCATGGGAGGTGAAGACAGCATGAAGAATTGGGCGCAATTGGGCATGACCGATAAGAAAAGAATTCATTTCTCACCTAAAGGCTATCGCATATTAGGAGAAGGTATGCGCAATGCCATGGACAATCACCTACCTCAATAGCATATGAACTTCAACAGTGAAACTTTTCAATTGTTGCTGAATCAATTGGTGTATCAAGCAGATGCGCCTTTGGTATTTAATTCCTCATTCTTTTTTTTCTTTTTCACCTTCTTTTTTTCTGGTTATGCACTGTTGTACAACAAAACAACGTGGCGAGTAAGTTGGGTAGTTATGTTCTCGTTGTATTTCTTTTACAAGGCATGTGGTTACTACGTGGGCCTGATCCTTTTGGCCTCAGTTGTGGATTTTTACATCAGCCATTGGATTGATCAAAGCAAGAATACCAAAAAGAAAAAAGGTCTTTTAATTTTTAGTATTGTCCTCAACCTAGGATTGCTGTTTTATTTCAAATACACAGATTTCTTTATTCAGCTCTGGAATCAATGGGGAGATAACCAAGTTTCATTCTTGTATTTAATACTTCCCGTTGGAATATCGTTTTACACTTTCGAGAATTTGAGTTACACAGTTGATGTCTATCGTGGACATTTTAAGCCTGTTAAAAAATGGTTGGATTATATTTTCTTCCTATCCTTTTTTCCAAAATTGATGATGGGTCCTATTGTCAGGGCTGCTGATTTTTTACCGCAAATAAGACAACAATGGACTTTGAAAAAAGATGACATTGCATTTGGTTTTTTCTACATTTTCTCGGGCTGTTTCAAAAAAGTGGTTATTAGTGATTACCTATACAATCAAATTGTTTCGGTAGTTTTTGATGATCCAACACGTTACAATGGTATTTACAATTTAACTGCTGTATATGCTTATGCACTGGTTATTTACTGCGATTTCAGCGGATACTCAGATATGGCCATTGGCATAGCCCGTTGGATGGGATTGAAAATAGACACCAACTTCTTGGCGCCATATCAAAGCAAGTCCATCACTGAATTTTGGAGAAGGTGGCATATTTCGCTTTCATCATGGCTTAGAGACTATTTGTACATCCCGTTAGGGGGAAATAGAAAGGGATTATTCAGAACATACGTTCACCTTTTCATAACCATGCTTTTGGGTGGATTTTGGCATGGAGCCAATTGGACTTTTATCATTTGGGGAATACTTCACGGAGGTGCATTGGCAATAGATAAATGGCGACTGGATTTTTTCAAAAAACGAAACATCCATTTTCAACTGCCTGCAGTAGTGTCCATTTTTCTAACCTTTCACTTTGTTGTTTTTTGCTGGATTTTCTTTGGACCTGATTCTTTAGAAAAGAGTACAATTGTATTGAATCAAATCATATACAATTTTGATCTTTCAACTTTAATGGCATTTATGACACACTATCAACCTGTTTTGTGGATGTTAGCAGGTGCTCTGATATTGCATCAATTGCCTTTATCGTGGAATGAGAAAATCATTGATTGGCTCAGTCGCCAAAATCAATGGATCTATGTCTTTTTGGGAATAGGCATGTTGATGGTCTTTGCTTATTACAAGTCAGACACCATCATTCCTCCTATCTACTTGCAATTTTAAAGGATTAATGTTTGGTAATTGTAGTACCATTTTCATCCACCCTTACTGCTACAACTTCATCTCTGAAAAGGATTCTGAATGTATATGCCTTCCATTGCTTAGGAAGCATTGCATTAAATGACAATTCGCCATTCTTTACGCGCATTCCACCAAATCCCTGAACTATGGACATCCAAGTTCCTGCCATTGAAGTGATATGCAATCCTTCATGCGCCTCATGGTTGTAATCGTCCAAATCCAATCGTGAAGTACGCATATACATCTCAATGGCTTTTTCCTCATACCCCAACTTGGCCGCCAAAATGCTGTGCACACATGGAGACAAACTGGACTCATGCACGGTCATGGGTTCATAAAAGTCAAAGTTGGCTTTAATCACATCATCACTGAATCTATCTTCAAAGAAATATAATCCTTGCAAAACATCAGCTTGCTTTATAAAACAACTTCGCAAAATGCGATCCCAACTCCAATGCTGATTGATGGGACGCTCTGCAGGATTGAGGTCTGTTGCTTTCATCAAAACTTTATCTAAAAAACCATCTTGCTGCAAGAAGATTTGACCGTTCTCATGAAGCGGATAATGCATCTTGGCGATGATACTCAGCCATTCAGCACCCTCTTCCATTGACCAATTTAAATCCTTAACCGCTCTATCGTATTGCGCCTGATGTTTGCCCTTCAGGCCTTCGATACAATCATATGCATACTCCAAACACCACATCGCAATGTAGTTGGTGTACCAATTGTTATTGACGTTATTCTCATACTCATTGGGTCCTGTTACACCATGCATCACATATTGTTTCTTATGCTCACTCCAATGCACCCTTTGTGCCCAGAATCGGGCAATGCCCAAAAGCACTTCCCAACCGGTTTCATTGACATATGTTTCATCACCAGTATATTGGGTGTAGTTGTAAATGGCATAAGCAATGGCACCATTTCTGTGAATTTCCTCAAAGGTTATTTCCCATTCATTGTGGCACTCTTCGCCGTTCATGGTGACCATGGGATACAACGCTGCCCCGTTGGTGAATCCTAACTTCTCTGCATTTTCTATGGCCTTGCCCAATTGCTTGTGTCGATAATGCAAGAGCTGCTTTGCTACTTCCTGATTCTTGGTTGCCATGTAAAAAGGAATGCAATATGCCTCTGTATCCCAATAGGTAGATCCGCCATATTTCTCACCGGTAAATCCTTTTGGACCAATGTTCAATCGCGCATCAGCTCCTGAGTAGGTTTGATTGAGATGAAAGATATTAAAGCGAATTCCTTGCTGCGCTTCTTCGTTGCCTTCAATTACAATGTCTGCCATCTCCCAAATCTTGGACCATGCTTGCTCATGATTTTTCAACAATTGAGAATAACCCGACTGCTTTGCACGCTTGGAGTGAGATTGGGAATGCTCAATAACCTCATTGGAATACAAAGAATTTTCCAATCCAATGAATTTTTGCAATACAGCTGTTTCATGCAACTGCAGTTGACCGATGTAACTTGAGGAAACAAAAGATTCTTCATGAACATCATTCGACCATGACAATACTGACGCCTCATGACTCATGGATACAGACAAATCAAAACCTGTCTTTTTGGTTTTGGAAGCTACATAGCCATTACCCCTTTCTACAGAGGATGAAATGGGTTCCCAAAAAATTTCATCATAATTGGCATCGTGATTCTTGACTTTACCATCGATAGAAGAAATCAGCTCCAAGTTTACACCATTGCTCAAAGCCTCAACTCTGATTTCGATGGCTGCAATGCTTTCATCGGCCATGCTGATAAATCGCTGGAAAGAAAAACGACAATCTATTCCATTTGAAAAATGAGCGATAAATGATCGTGTCAATACACTGCGTTGCATGTCCAATTCACGCGTGAAATCTGAGACCCTGACGGTAGCCAAGTCCAACTCTTCTCCATTCACCAAAACACGAACACCATGCCATGCAGTGGCGTTCAACACTTTTGCAAAATACTCTGGATATCCATTTTTCCACCAACCCACGCGTGTCTTGTCTGGATAATAAACACCCGCGACATAAGAGCCTTTTAATTGCTTTCCGCTGTAATGTTCTTCATGATTGGCGCGTTGGCCAAATTTCCCGTTACCAAGACTAAATATACTTTCTGAACTTTGGTGATATCTAGCATCAAATCCCTTCTCGATAATCTTCCATGGATCTGTTTTCAAATACTGAATCATACAAATGCTGTATTAATGACTGAAAAATTTATTGTTCAATAACTCAATGGTAATAAAAGACAAATCAGGAACCACAAAATCCGCCTGTTTCAAATCTTCTGGCAGACCTATTCCTACGCAAGAAAAACCTCCAGCCTTTGCTGCTGCGACTCCACTGACGGCATCTTCAAAAACAATGGTTTCTGAAGGTGAAACATTCAATGCCTCTGCACCACGAATAAAAACTTCTGGATCTGGTTTTGATTTTGAAACAATGTTGCCATCAATAACTACATCCAATAAATGAGCAATGCCCAATTTCTCTATGATAAGAGGAGCATTCTTGGATGCGGAGCCTAAACCGGTCCTGATTCCCGCGGCTTTCAATGAATGCAGCAAAGCCGTTGTTCCTGGCAAAGCATCTTCTGGTGTCAATTCAGCCACCAACAAGAGATACCAATCATTCTTGTCTTTCATCATTTGAAATTTTTCTTCTTCAGAAAAACTTTGATCTGACTTGGACAATATATAATTCAAACTCTCCAATCTTGAAAGTCCCTTCAATTGCTCATTGTCATGTTGAGTAAAAGTAACTCCAATACGTTCTTGGGCAAGCCTTTGCCAAGCTGCAAAATGATGGCGTGCCGTATCCACCAGCACACCGTCTAGATCAAATAAACAAGCTGACAGCATGCGCTACGAAATTGCGTTAGCAAAAACATACTTGACATGGTAATCCACCAGCCCATCAATAGGCTTCTTGATTACACGTCCAAGATGTATACCTTCTTGCTGCGCTGCAATTTCCAAACAATGCTTGAAATAGTGAGAAATAGAACCTACAAAATGCACAGGAGCCGTTTCCCAGTTGGAAAAACACTTGACATGAATGTCAATGAATTCACGCATACCACGAACCACCCAATTGATTACATGAGGATGATGCGCGTGCTCTCCAATAAAACGCGTAAAACTGGCTAAGAAAACATTTGCATTTGGCTCACGGTAAACACGTGAAATAAATTCATCTTTTGAAATAGAAAAAGTTGCTTCAAATGCCTCTTTCAGATCAGCCGGCAACTTGCGGTAGAAATATTCTCTTAACAATATTTTACCGAAATAACTTCCCGACGCCTCATCGCCTAGGATAAAGGCCAATGAGGGAACCTCTTCGTGGATTTCTTTTCCGTCAAAAGAGCAACTATTGGATCCTGTTCCCAAAATACAAGAGATACAATCTTGACCATCATAAGTAGCATATGCGCAACCAACTAGATCATGATCAACCACAATTTCAGCATTGGTAAAAACCTTCTTTAGTCCTCTTTCAATGATCGCACACATTACATCAGTACTGCTTCCTGCACCATAAAAATAAATGTTTTGCACCTTACCAGCATACAAAGCCAATGGGGCATTACCGCGGATGGAAGACTCTACAATGGTCTCATCATGGAAATAAGGATTTAATCCCATGGTTTCAAAATTTCCCAAGCGTTTACCTTGCTTGTCAATCAGGGCCCAATCGCATTTAGTGGATCCGCTGTCTGCAATTAAAATCATTTTCTTCTTGTTTTGGTTTTGAAAACAATGAAAAACAAAACTGAAATTTAACCCAGTTTTGTTTTTTCAAAGTTTATCTATTGTTCATAATCTATTTGTTCTATATCACCACTGCGCTACCAATTCTACCACACGCTCTGAGTATCCTGCTTCGTTATCGTACCAACCCATAACCTTTACTAAATTCCCATTGGCAGAGGTCAAGTCTGCATCGAAAATACAAGAATGTTTGTTTCCGACAATATCAATGGAAACGATGGGATCAGTGCAATACTCTATGATTCCTTTCATCTCGTTCTCAGCAGCTTTCTTTATTGCAGCATTGACTTCGTCTTTGGTTACATTTCGTTTTAAAATAACCACCAAATCCGTCAATGATCCATCTGGCGTGGGAACACGAACAGCAACACCGTCCAATAATCCTTTCAACTCTGGCAATACTTCTCCAACAGCCTTAGCTGCACCAGTTGAAGTGGGAACCATGCTCAAAGCTGCTGCTCTGGCTCTTCTCAAATCTTTATGTGGTGCATCCTGCAAGCGTTGATCTGCAGTGTAGGCATGTACCGTGGTAATATATCCTTTTTCAATTCCAAAGGTATCATTCAATACTTTCGCCATCGGAGCCAAACAATTGGTTGTACAAGAAGCATTGGACAAAACAACATCTTCAGAAGTAATGTCTCCGTCATTCACTCCCAAAACGATGGTTTTGATTCCACCTGAAGCAGGTGCTGAGATGACTACTTTCTTGGCACCAGCAGTAATGTGCTTGTGCGCTCCTTCTTTGTCTGTGAAGATTCCTGTGGATTCAATAACCACGTCCACATTCATTGCTGCCCAGGGCAATTGCGCTGGATCTTTCTGCGCGATAACTTCAATGCGCTTTCCATTAACAACGAGAAAGTTGCCATCTGCCGCAACATCCGCCTTTACTCTTCCATGAATACTGTCATACTTTAACAAGTGTGCCAATGTTTTAACATCAGTCAAATCGTTGATGGCTACGACATCTAAACCTTCTTTTTCAATGATACTTCTGAAACACATTCTTCCGATGCGTCCAAAGCCATTTATTGCAATTCTTTTCATTTTTTAATTTTGTTTTTAAGAACAATTGTTCCGTTTTTATTTAAATCGAAAGAATGCGGGCAATGCGCAACTCATCACGATTAGGCATATTTCTCCTCGTGATACTTTCTTCAAGCGATGTATAGGTTTCATGATCATTGACAAGACCTACCATCACGTCTTTTCTTCCTTGTAAAATTCCCTCAACTGCGGCTACACCCATACGGCTTGATATAACCCTGTCATAACAACTAGGGGCTCCTCCTCGCTGTAAGTGTCCTAAGACGGATACGCGCGTCTCATACTCCGCATATTTCTCAGTAACCTTTTTGGCCAATTCATATGCTCCACCACTCTTGCTTCCCTCTGCAACAATTACGATACTGCTCGACTTACCGCTCTCCTCGCTCGCTTTCAATGTATCGACCAACTCATCCACGCTCATTTCATCTTCTGGTAAAATGATTGCTATAGCACCAGCAGCAATTCCTGCCTTTAATGCAATGAAACCACTATTACGACCCATTACCTCAACAAAGAATAATCGGTTATGAGAAGTTGCTGTATCTCTGATACGGTCTACAGCATCCACTACAGTGTTGGTGGCTGTATCAAAACCAATGCAATGATCCGTTCCAAACAAATCATTGTCAATGGAACCTGGTATACCCATTACTGGAATTCCATGTTCCTTGTACAACATATGCGCTCCTGTGAAAGTTCCATTTCCACCTATTGTAATCAAAGCATCAACTCCATGCTTCTTCAATTGCTCAGCAGCCTTGGCTCTTCCATCTGCCTCATAAAACTCTTTACTGCGCGAACTTTTAAGAATGGTACCACCTCTGCCCAAAATGCGGGCAACGGAACGCTCATTCAATCGCTTAAAATCTCCTGCAATCAACCCTGTGTATCCTTGAAAAATACCATCCACTTCGATGTTGTGAAATACACACGCCCTAACCACCGCACGAATTGCAGCGTTCATTCCAGGAGCATCACCACCACTGGTGAGCACACCTATTCGCTTTATGCCATTGTTATTCATTATCGCAAATATAATAAAATTCAAGCTTAGTGTATTTTTTACACTAACTATTTTTCAACATCCCGTATTTTCGCAACAAACTACAACAAAAACCCTCAAATAAAATGGATGTATCGGTTGACTGCGTTGTTTTTGGATTTGATGATGATGAATTAAAAGTTCTTCTTATTGAGCAAAAGCAACCCGATGGAAAAACCATCAAACCTCAGAAAGCTGTGCCTGGCGATTTGGTTCAAGAGGACGAAGGACTTAACGAAGCAGCGCAACGCATACTTAAAGAATTAACCAGTCTGCAGGGCATCTACCTCAAACAGTTTCATTCCTTTGGTGACCCCAATCGAGTAAGTGGTTTAAAAGACCGCGATTGGTTGCGCAGTTTCAGAACACATCCAGAAAGAAGGGTTATTACTGTGGGTTACTACTCGTTGGTAAAGATGGACGATTTCAATCCACAAGCCGCCTCCTTTGCAAAGAAGGCACAATGGGTAGATGTATACAAGATTCCCTATTTGGCATTTGATCACAACGAGATTGTCGCTGAAGCCCTGAAGGTTTTGCGTCATGAATTGATGGCTGATCATATCGGTTTTGAATTGCTTCCTGAAAAATTCACCCTTTCACAACTTCAAAAATTGTATGAAATCATCTTGGATAAAAAATTAGACAAGAGAAATTTCAGGAAAAATATTTTAAGAACAAATACTGTAGAACCCTTGGAGGAGAAGCAAAGCGGCGTGTTGCACAAACCTGCTCAATTGTTCTCTGTGAAAAGAAAAAAACAGTGATCACAATCAGCCTTATCGGTCAATAATTCCCCTATCATTGCAACATGTATTATTCAAGCTATTTACAACTCGACAAAATTCTAGATGCACAGCATTTGGAAAGTGATAAAGTGAATCAGCATGCCCATGACGAGATGCTTTTTATCGTCATTCATCAGGCATATGAGCTTTGGTTCAAACAGATATTGTTTGAAGCCAAGTCTATCCATTCAATATTCTCCAATACCACCATCAATGACAATGCACCTGAAACCGCCACAGCTGTTCGACGCATGAATCGCATCGTTGAGATTTTGCGCGTTTTGGTTCATCAGATTGACATCTTGGAAACCATGACGCCTATCGATTTTTTGGAGTTCAGAGATTTGTTGCGTCCTGCATCTGGTTTTCAAAGTGTTCAATTCAAGGAATTGGAAAGTTTATTGGGTTTGAAAATGGAGCAACGCCATGGTCAATCTTATTACACCAGTCAACTCAACATCAAAGATTTGGAGCATATTAAAAACGTCTCTTCAACCACTTCATTACTGACTTTGATTGATGGTTGGTTGTCTCGTATGCCATTTTTTGATAATGTCACCATTGGCAGTGAAGGTGATTTTTGGAA
The DNA here is from genome assembly GCA_964576575.1 of uncultured Chryseobacterium sp. GTDB lineage: Bacteria > Bacteroidota > Bacteroidia > Flavobacteriales_D > Sanyastnellaceae > CAMCTV01. The sequence goes on along the minus strand of CAZNVU010000095.1, from coordinate 571 downwards.
AACGTATCGCAGCATTTATGAAGGCACCTTGCGTGAAGAGGAAAAAGGAAATATTATTCATTTTGATCAAATGTTCTTTGAGGAAAAAGAGGGTGCTACTTTATCATTGGGCGCAAGACGCTCTGCCATGCTAATCAGTCTTTACCGAGATATGCCTTTGTTCCAAAACGCTTACCGTATCATCAACCATTTGTTGGACATTGATGAATTAATGGCCACTTGGAGATGGAGACACATGAATATGGTACACCGCATGATTGGTATGCGCAGCGGTACTGGAGGAAGTACTGGTAAAGGTTATTTGCGCGAAGCTACCATGAAGCATTACATCTTTAGTGGCTTTGCCGAGTTAAATAGTTACATGGTCAATCGTTCATTATTGCCTGAGCTTCCTTTATCTTTGAACCAGTCATTAGGGTTCAAAGGTTAATGCTCAGATCCATCGATCCATACCGCCAAGTAGTTGTTGCCAAATATGACAACGACAACAGTGCACTCATTGTCCAAAAAATAGCCAAAGCAGAGAGGGCTTTTTCCAAATGGAAAGTATTGTCCGTTCCGGAGAGAATAG
>CAZNVU010000094.1:0-9810 GCA_964576575.1 uncultured Chryseobacterium sp. | reverse complement strand
GAAAACAAAGTCTCCCAATCCCCCTTGTCAGACTGCTCTGCAATCAAAATATTGAAGGTATTGGTCCCGCAATCCACTATGGCCATTCGTTTACCCATAATTACGGATTGTATTTAATCCACTTCCAAATTTCTTTGTAACTGGCCTTCTTACCATACATCAATATTCCTACCCGATAAATACGACCAGCTAATGCAATAAAGGCGATAAAGGTGATGACCAAAATTACCATGGATAAAACAATCATTCCTACAGAAGTTGAGGAAACGGTAGCCTTAACCATCATAACCACTGGCGATGTCAACGGAAAGACAGAGAAAAAGTTACCCGCCCAACTCTCTGGATTGTCAATCATCATGGCTGAAATGATGTAACCAAATACCAATGGCAATGAAACAGGAGCCATGAATTGTTGGGTATCTGTCTCGCTGTCCACCGCAGCTCCAATGGCTGCAAATAAGCTGGCGTAAAGAAAATAGCCTCCAATAAAATAAAACAAGAACAATCCAATCATCAAAGTCCAATTGATTTGAAAAAACCAATTGATGGCTTGGTTATTCATCAATTCATTCATCATCACTGCCTGATCCATCCCTGTCTGCATCACTTGAGCATTTTCTACCACCGCAGCGCCACTGGCTATGTTAGAGGCAAAGAAAGACAAGCCTACAGTGGAAACGACAAAAGATAACAATACCCACATCAAAAACTGTGTCAACCCTACCAAACCAATCCCAATCACTTTACCCATCATCAATTGAAATGGTTTGACAGAACTGACGATAACCTCAACAATACGGTTGGTCTTTTCCTCAATAACACCGCGCATCACCTGAACGCCATACATGAAAATAAACATGTAAATGAGAATAGCAAAAATGAAACCTATGAATGCCTTCTCCTGAGTTCTATCTTCTTGACCAAGATTATCGACGTTGATATCTGCAAAAGAAACGGACACCTTGGCCCTTTTGTATTTTTCATAATCCAATTGCAAACTATCAATTACTCGGTGCTTTTCCAATGAGTTTTCCAAATCATCACCCATCTTGCGCTGCACAAACTCTCCAGGAAATTTTTTGTAAAAGAAATTACATTTGCCATCATTGATGGTGGCCTCATCCACTTCCAACATCACCTGATATTGACTTTCTTTGAAAGCCTCCGGTGGAACAGCCGTTTTGGAGAAAGAATACATCACTTTCTCAGAATCCTGGAAGTGGTTGGTAAAACGAGGGTATACCGTTCCGGTTGTCGAGTCCTTTTGAGTGATAACCTCATAAGGATCAACAATCAACACTTGATAAACGGTGTTGTCATTCATGGTTACGGCAATAGCGCCAAACATCAAAGCCGCAAACAAAATCGGGCCCAAGAAAGTCATGATGATAAAACTTTTCTTCTTTACCCGACTCAAATACTCACGTTTGATGATCAATAATATCTTATTCATGGGTCTTTTGATTTTGAGTAACGGCTTTGATAAAAATTTCATTCATATTGGGGATAATCTCTCGTGCAGATACAATTTCCAATTTCTGCATCATGGCCGTGAGCAAATTGTTTAGATTGTGACCTGGAGAAATTCTAATTTTAGCAATATTGTAATCTGATGCAACATCATTTTGAACCAATTCAAATTGATGCCCCATCAAGATTCCCAATTCCATAGCTGTTCCTTTGTAGGCGACTTCAAATAAATTCTCCTTGAATTTGGCTTTCACCTCTGCTACGGGGCCGCTCAGAACCAAATGTGATTGATCTATCAATCCAATATCATCGCACAATTCTTCTACACTTCCCATATCATGGGTGGATAAAATGATGGTAGCGCCCTTTGTCTTTAAACGCAACATTTCTTCTTGAATCAACTTGGCATTGATGGGATCAAATCCACTAAAGGGCTCATCCAATATCAACAACTCAGGCTCGTGCAAAATAGTGGTAATGAACTGCACCTTTTGGGCCATACCTTTGGACAAATCCTCAATGGTCTTGTTCCACCACGCCATGATATCAAATCGTTCAAACCAATAGGTTAATCGTTTTACAGCCTCCTGCTTTGACAAACCTTTCAGCTGAGCCAGATAAATACATTGCTCACCAACCTTCATTTTTTTATACAATCCGCGTTCTTCAGGTAAATAACCGATGTGTTCAATGTGCTCAGATCTAAGCGACTCTCCCTTAAACATCACAGTCCCTTCATCAGGAGCTGTGATTTGATTGATGATACGGATAAGACTGGTTTTTCCAGCACCATTGGGCCCCAACAATCCATACACAGAGCCAGATCTGACCGCCAAACTAACGGAAGATAGTGCTTTGTGCTTTCCATAAGATTTTGAAACGCCCTGAATTTTCAATATTTCAGACATAAAGCAAAGCTAAAATGAATCCCATTTTTCGCACCACAAAAACTCATAAAATTCTAACAAAATGAACTGCTCAAATTTGACTATCAAACCCACAGGTGTGATTATATTTGTAGCTTTCACTAAAAATAAATTATATGAATATTGCGGTGGTGGGAACTGGTTATGTTGGTTTGGTAACTGGGACTTGTTTTGCTGAAACTGGAAACAAAGTCATTTGCGTAGATATTAATGAGGACAAGGTAAACGCCATGAAGGCAGGCAAAATACCTATATACGAGCCCCATCTAGACGTGTTGTTTGAGAGAAATATTCGAGAGGGACGCTTGAAGTTTACAACCAATTTACAAGAGGCTGTTGAGCAAGCGCAAATCATTTTCTTAGCTCTTCCAACCCCGCCGGGCGAAGATGGTAGTGCCGATTTGAGCTATGTTCTAAATGTTGCCAATGACTTGGGATGGATAATCAAGGACTATAAAGTTATTGTGGACAAATCAACCGTCCCTGTGGGCACTGCAGAGAAAGTTAGAGAAGCTGTGGCGCGCAAAGCACAGGTTCCATTTGATATTGTTAGCAATCCTGAATTCCTTCGCGAAGGATTCGCTGTGGATGATTTCATGAAGCCTGATCGCGTTGTTGTTGGCACATCCAGTGATCGTGCTAAAAAAGTTATGGAAGAGTTATACAAGCCATTTATTCGTCAAGGGAATCCTTTGATTTTTATGGATGAGCGCAGCGCTGAATTAACAAAATACGCAGCCAACGCATTTTTAGCTACCAAAATATCTTTCATGAATGAAATAGCCAATTTCTGTGAGAAGGTAGGTGCGGATGTAGATATGGTGCGATTGGGAATCGGAACAGATGAGCGAATTGGAAAAAGATTCTTGTTTCCTGGAATTGGATATGGTGGATCATGCTTTCCCAAAGATGTCCAGGCCTTGGCTAAAAGCGGAGTGGAAAACGGATATGAATTCAGAATTTTAAAAAGTGTCATGAAAGTCAACGACCGTCAGAAGACGACGTTGCTTTCTCCCATCATGGAACACTTTGGTCAGCAATTGACCAAAAAGAAAATTGCCATCTGGGGCTTGGCTTTCAAGCCTGATACCGATGATATCAGAGAAGCGCCTGCATTGTACATGATTGAGCACTTGCTTGAGGCAGGGGCGGATATTATCGCTTATGACCCAGAAGCCATGGAAAATGTCCACAAGCAAAAAAACTATCCCATCCAATACTCACAAGATCAGTATTCTTTATTGGAAGACGCTGATGCATTGCTTATTTGCACTGAATGGGGGATGTTTAGAAATCCCGATTTTGAATTGATGAAAAAATCAATGAAAACACCTGTGATTTTCGATGGTCGTAACCTTTATGAGGTAGGGAAAATGAAAGAGACTGGATGGAATTATTACAGCATCGGAAGACAAGCAATTACCCAATAAAATAAAATGGCAAGAGTATTAATAACCGGTGCTGCCGGATTTTTGGGTTCGCATCTTTGTGACCGTTTTATCAAGGAAGGATTTGATGTGGTAGGTATGGATAATCTAATCACCGGTGATCTCAAAAACATTGAGCACCTTTTCCCTCTGCCTCAGTTTGAATTTTACAATCATGACGTGTCCAAATACATTCATGTACCAGGGAAATTAGACTACATTCTGCATTTTGCTTCTCCTGCATCTCCCATTGATTACCTTAAAATCCCAATTCAAACTTTGAAAGTGGGATCTTTAGGAACACACAATTGTTTGGGGTTAGCCAAGGAAAAAGGTGCGCGAATCATCGTTGCCAGTACCAGCGAAGTTTATGGAGACCCTCATGTACATCCACAAGTAGAAAGTTATTGGGGAAATGTAAATCCCGTTGGTCCTCGCGGCGTTTATGACGAGGCCAAGCGCTTCCAAGAAGCCATTACCATGGCTTACCACACCTTTCATGGATTGGAGACTAGAATTGTTCGTATTTTCAATACTTACGGACCTAGAATGCGACTCAATGATGGTCGCGTTTTGCCGGCGTTCATAGGTCAAGCATTACGCGGTGAGGATTTGACCATTTTTGGTGACGGCTCACAGACAAGAAGTTTCTGTTACGTGGATGATTTGGTAGAAGGTATTTACCGTCTTTTGATGAGTGATTATGCCCAACCGGTTAACATTGGAAACCCTGATGAAATAACCATCAAAGACTTTGCTGAGGAGATCATCAGGTTGACACAAACCAATCAGAAAGTAGTTTACAAAGAATTACCGACAGACGACCCAAAGCAGCGCAGACCTGATATTACGATGGCAAGAGAAATCTTGGGATGGGAGCCAAAAGTACACCGAAGCGAAGGTTTAAAAATAACCTATGATTATTTCAAGACTCTGTCATTGGATGATTTAAACAAGATTGAACACAAAAACTTTGAATTGTACAACAAGAAGTAATGGGATATTTTGCACATGAAACTGCTGTAATAGATGCCGGCTGCGCGATTGGAGAAGGGACTAAAATCTGGCATTTCTCACACATCATGTCCAATTGCAGGATTGGTGAACGTTGTAATATTGGACAAAATGTAGTCATCAGTCCTGATGTGATATTGGGAAATAATGTAAAAGTCCAAAACAATGTCAGCCTGTATACTGGTGTCATTTGTGAAGATGATGTCTTTTTAGGGCCTTCTTGCGTATTTACCAATGTGATTAATCCAAGAAGCGCTGTGGTTCGCAAAGATGAATACCGTCAATCCATTATCCGGAAAGGTGCATCCATTGGAGCCAACGCCACCATCGTATGTGGTTATGAAATTGGAGAGTATGCATTTATCGGGGCCGGAGCTGTCATTACGAAACCAGTCAAAGCATTTGCCTTAATGGTGGGCAATCCTGCAAGGCATAAAGGTTGGATGTCGAAAGCAGGACATAAATTGACATTTGACCAAAATGGAATAGCCATTTGTCCCGAAACACAAGAAGAATATAAATTAGCAAACGAAATAGTAACTTGTTTAGAATAAAAGATGATGATTTACCAAGATTTAATTGAAAAGAAAAAAAGCCTTTGTGTAGTTGGATTAGGCTATGTAGGTCTTCCCATTGCATTGGAATTTGCTAAAAACCTCAAAGTGGTTGGTTTTGACATTAACCCAGAAAGGGTTGCAATGATGCAAAATAGAGTTGACCCGTCCAATGAATTACCGAGCAGTGCTTTTGAAGGTTGTGATATTTCATTCACTCATAAAGTAGAAGATTTAGCGGAAGTTGGTTTCTTCATTGTCGCAGTTCCAACACCAATCAACAATATGAATCTTCCTGATCTGGGCCCAGTCATCAGTGCATCAAAAACCGTAGGTAAAGTTTTAAAGAAAGGTGACTATGTTGTTTATGAAAGTACGGTGTATCCTGGCTGCACAGAGGACGATTGTGTGCCTGTTCTTGAAGAAATTAGTGGTCTCAAAATGGGTATCGATTTCAAAGTGGGATACTCACCTGAGCGCATCAATCCCGGAGATAAAGTGAACACATTGCGCAGCATCATCAAGATTGTTTCTGGCTGCGATGAGGAAAGTTTAAATGAGATTGATAAGGTTTATTCTGTGGTTATTGATGCTGGTTTGCACAGAGCTGCAAGCATCAAAGTAGCAGAAGCTGCCAAAATCATCGAGAACACCCAGCGTGATGTGAACATTGCATTAATCAACGAATTATCGTTGATCTTTAATAAAATGGGATTGAACACCTATGATGTTTTAGAAGCCGCTGGCACCAAATGGAATTTCCTCAAATTCCAACCTGGATTGGTTGGAGGGCATTGTATCGGTGTGGATCCGTACTATTTGGTTTACAAAGCCAAGAAGATGGGTTACTTCTCCAAAGTTATTTCCTCTGCGCGTTATGTCAATGATTCCATGGGAGCATACGTAGGTAAGCAAACCGTCAAGAAGATTATGGAAATGGGGAAAAATGCCCTAGAATCAAAAGTGTTGGTGATGGGAGCCACTTTCAAAGAGAATGTCAGCGACATCAGAAATTCCAAAGTCATTGACATCATCCGTGAATTGGAAAGCTTCTCTGTTCAAGTAGACATCGTTGATCCGCACGCGGACAGTGAAGAGTTACACCACGAGTACGGTTGTACTTTGGTACCACAACCTGCACCCAACACCTACGAAGCCATCATCATTGCCGTGGCTCACAATGAATACTTAAACATGGAAGAACAATACTTGACTTCTCTGCTAAAAGATGGTCAGGGAGTGTTGGTGGACATCAAAGGCACTTATCGATCTAAAATCAAAAACTTGAACTATTGGAGTTTGTAAAACTCCTAGTAGACTTTCTAATTTCTCTGCATGAAAAAATCAATCGTAGCCCTGTTTGCATTATGTCTTCAGGGCTTTTTGACATCCGCACAACCCGTGCAGCACAATTATGTGATCGAGCAAGAGGTAAACGGCTTTGACATTATTGAAGACAAAAGGACTCCGCAACTACCATTGGCGAATTACGGTGTACAAATCATTACCGCCAAAGACATTCAAAAACTCCCTGTTAGAAATGTAAGTGAGGCTTTACTTTTTGTAAGCGGTGTGGATGTTCGAAGTCGCAACACTTTTGCGCAGAGCGATGTCAGTTTGATGGGCTCATCTTATGATCAAATCCTCATTCTGATTGATGGAATCCCCATGCGTGACCCGCAAACAGGGCACCACCAAATGAACCTGCCAGTTGATCTTAGCCAAGTTGAGCGCATTGAGGTTTTCAAAGGATCTGCAGCAAGAATGTTCGGCGCAGGTGCATTAGCCGGAGCCATCAATGTTGTAACCAAAGCACCTGGAAGTCAAAAGCTCAATGTGCTTTCTTATTGGGGAACCAATGGTGAAAAAGACACCGCAACCGGTGAGGCTTATACCCAAAATGTTCAACAAGTATCCTTGGGATTTGTCAAAGAAAGATCTGGACACACCATCCAATTGAGACGATTGTTTACCAATGGGTACCAATACAATTCTGGAGTAGAACAACAGAACATCTTTACCAATAGTAGCTTTGTACTAAAGAACAACCATAAAATTCAATGGATCAATGGTCTATTCAACAATAGTTTCGGCGCCAAAGATTTTTACGCTTCACCTTATGATACCGATGCCTTTGAGCAGGTGAAAACCATGTTCTCAGGAGTGAACGGCGATTTTAGTTGGAAAAGATGGCGTATCATACCTAGAATATACCACCGTTACAATGAAGACCATTATGTTTTCATCAAAAGCAAACCAGAGGTTTACCAAAACTTTCACTTCGGAACAACCAGTGGTGCTGAGTTACACGCTTCCCGAGCCAATCGTTGGGGATTAGTAGCTTTAGGGGGTGAAACCCGCTGGGATTGGTTGCGCAGCAACAACCTGGGTAAGCATGAACGTCAATTTTACAGTGGTTATTTAGAACAACGTTTCAATCCCTGGGACAAACTAAACGTAATTATCGGTAGCAATTTTCAATACACATTGTTAAGCGATGAAATGCAACAAAATAACCAAGGATGGAAAGCCTATCCTGCAGTGGATATTGCATACAAAACTGAAAATGGTCAAGTGTATGTGCATACTGGCAAAGGGTCTCGCCTGCCCACTTATACAGACTGGTATTACCAAGATTCGCGCAACCAAGGCAATCCCTTGTTAGTGGAAGAGGATGGCTTCACTGCAGAAACAGGATTTCTTTACAAGCAAAACGAATTCAACATTCAAGGGTGCTATTACTTTAGGAGGGTGAACAATCAAATTGATTACATTCTAACGTCACTTCCCGATTTCACTCAAAAATGGACGCCAATGAACATCGGTGTTTCAACCTTCACTGGATTTGATTTTGTTGCACAATGGAACAACAAACCAAACACCAATCAATGGATCTACTTTTTAAATGCAGGTTTAAAAGCGACACTATTGAGTTCCATGATGGATTCTCAAGATTTACCATCACGTTATGCTGCTGAGCATTTGACCCAACAATTCATTGGGCAGTTGGCCATAGGACAAAAAGGAAAACTACAGCATCAATTGATGACCCGTCACTTTCAACGCATGGGGCAGAGCAATAACACCACTATTCTTGACTGGCGCTCACAATTGAATCTAGAAAAGGTTAATGTATTCATAGATATCAATAATCTCAACAACCAACAGTACATTCTATCTGGTTTTGTTCAAATGCCTAGAAGATGGTTTAATGTAGGTGTTCAATTTCAAATGTAAATAATGGCAAGAAGAATTTTAATTACAGGCGGTGCGGGTTTCATTGGATCACATGTCGTCCGACGCATGGTTAACAATCATCCACAAGACAGCATCATCAATTTTGACACATTGACCTATGCTGGCAACCTAATGTCGTTAACAGACATTCAGGATGCTCCAAATTACCAATTCATCAAGGGAGACATTTGTGATGAGGCGTTTGTCTTAAAGACAGTCATCGAAAACAACATTACCCACATCCTTCATTTGGCTGCTGAGAGTCATGTAGATCGCTCGATACATGATCCTTTGGCATTTATCAAAACCAACGTTTTGGGAACCGCAAACATGCTCAATGCAGCGCGCGTTGCATGGAAAGACAATATGGAAGGAAAATTGTTTTACCACATTTCAACAGATGAGGTCTTTGGTGCCTTGGGTGAAGAAGGCAAATTTTCTGAGGCCACACCGTATGATCCACACAGTCCATACTCGGCTTCCAAGGCTTCCAGCGATCATTTGGTCAGGGCTTACCACGATACCTATGGAATGCCCATTGTGATCAGCAACTGCTCCAACAATTACGGAACGCATCAATTCCCTGAAAAATTGATACCATTGATCATCAATAATATACTGAATAAAAAACCTTTGCCCATTTACGGAAAGGGCGAAAATGTGCGTGATTGGTTGTGGGTTGAAGACCATGCCCGAGCCATCGAAACCATTTTAGAAAAGGGGAAACACGGACACACCTATTGCGTTGGTGGGAACAATGAATGGAAAAACATTGACTTGGTTAAGTTGATTTGTAAGACAACGGATGAATTATTGGGCAGACCTGAAGGAAACGCTGAGCAGTTAATTACCTATGTAACAGATCGTCTTGGGCATGATCATCGCTATGCCATTGATGCCTCTAAATTAGAAACTGAATTGGATTGGCATCCCACCCAGGATTTTGGTCACGCCCTAAAAGAAACCATTCAATGGTACCTTACTCAAAGAGAATGGGTGGATGCAGTTACCAGTGGTGAGTATCAGCGGTTTTATGAGCTCAATTATATCGGATAACCAGGTTAATTTGAAGATTATTTCCAGTTGTTACAACCTCATTCTCTTGGCAAAAGCTGAGGACTTAGGGGGGTTCCATGGGTCATTGTAAGACTCCTTAAAGATTAACTCTTGCAAATAAGCCTT
>CAZNVU010000093.1:0-9981 GCA_964576575.1 uncultured Chryseobacterium sp. | reverse complement strand
GATTCTTTGTGCTTAGCCGCACCTTTAACGTGTTATCAAATGAATTTAAGTCTGAACGATACCATCACAGGACTGACTTATTTGGATTATACGTTGTCAGCCAATGATATTGCTTACAATGGGTTTTTAAACGTTGTTCAAAACGAGACCTTAGCTGATTTTAATTTTCAACCTGGTGTCAATTGTTTTGGAACGGTAGTAGACGAAGTGATGCAAGAAAAGATTAAAGTTTATCCCAACCCAGCTCAAGACCACATAACGTTAGATTTCCCATTGAATGATAAGAATCAAGCCATACAGATTTTTAATGGTTTAGGTCAGAAAGTACTTGAATCAACAAAGATCACCCTGGATAAGAATGTTTTGGATATCAGCGCTTTGGTTAATGGTATTTATACTATTGTAGTAGGTCAGGAATCCATTCGTTTAGCAGTGACAAGGTAATGGCGCCTGCTGGACTAACACATTTCATGTGCTCGCCCAGCACCGGGCTGTCCGCTTTATCTTTTGGTTCATTTCGCTGCGCTCCATTTCCCAAAAGGATGCCGCTTCCATCCCTGGCCCATTTGAACGCATAAATACCACATTTGAGGTATTGTTTTCACTATCCTGATTTTTGAATCTTTGCCTTATCAAGAAAGATTCTAAATAATGATGAAAACTATCACTTTATCGCTGTTTGCAGTTGGATTTGCGACGATTGTATTGGCTCAACCCAAAACTTCACCCCGTATTTTACCTCACTCGGGTATTACAAGAGATACATTGCTTAAGCCTATTTTATTCTTCGATTATTCAAAAAAAGCAACCACTGAATTTCTTCCAGAATGGAAGGATGGCGTCATCTATGCCGGTAAATCCACTTATGAAGTTACAGTTAAAAACCTACAAGTAGATGCTACAGGTAACGCAGCCCGTCAATGGATGGCCAAAGTGCCTGGAATGAGCATTTGGGAAAGTGATGGCTCTGGTCTTAATACCTCTATCGCAACACGCGGCTGGTCTCCTAATCGCTCTTGGGACATGAATGTCCGTATGGATGGGTTTGATATAGCTGCTGATCCTATGGGTTATCCTGAGGCATATTACGCACCACCAACGGAGTTTCTTGCTGGAATTCAATTGGTGAAGGGTGCGGGAGCCTTGGCTTATGGCACACAATTCGGTGGTTATCTCAATTACAACACGGTGGAACCTGTTCAACAAGCCTTGGGTTATCAAGGAGCGTTTTCCATCGGTTCTTTTAATACGCAAAGTATGTATCATGGTGTCTCGGGTTCCAAAAACAAATGGAAGTATGGACTTTGGCTGCACCAAAGAGAGGGGGATGGATGGAGACAGAATAGTCAATACAAGACCCAAAATGCAATGTTCAAGTTGGGTAGACGTCTGAACAATGGATTTTCAATAGATTTTGTATACACCAAGCATTATTCCACAGCACAACAACCGGGCGGTATTTCTGATGTGCAATGGATGCGGGATGACGCGTTCTCCAATCGCGCCAGAAACTGGTTCAATGTTGATTGGCAAGTGGCTGGAATTACGCTTATCCAAAGAAAGGAAAATCACTTTTGGTCCAACAAATTGAGCTACATGAGTGGTGAGCGCAACTCAGTTGGTTTTGTCAACAGCATTGATGTTCAAGATATTTTTGATCCAATAAACGGATACAGCAATCGCCAATTGGACATTGACTTATACAACAACTGGTCTTTTGAATCACGCTATACCCATTTTGTTCATGAACAAGTAACGTTCAGTGGAGGAGTCCGCGGCTTTCATGGAAAAACAGACCGCTTGCAGAATGGAACGGGTTCCAATGGTTCAGAAGCTGATTTTGAGTTGATTGAAGGCGGTGCTTTTAAACGTGATTTGAATTTCAACTCAACCAACGCTGCAGTTTTTTCTGAGTTGATTGTTAAGTTGGGCAAATTGACATTTATCCCAGGAGCTCGTTATGAATACATGGGTAACACAATTGCTGGAATTTATAGTTCTGACTTTGACATTGATCGTCAAATGAAAAACCGCAACGTTGTATTGTATGGAGCTGCTTTAGAATATCATTTGAATACGGACAACGAGGTTGTTTTGAATTACAACAGATCTTTTAGACCTGCATTATTCTCAGAATTGATGCCTTTGGCTACAACGGATGTCATAAATCCCAATTTGAAAGATGCTCAAGGATACAATGCAGATGCTTTTATACGTGGTAAAATCCTTAAAAGTAGATTGCATTATCAATTGGGCGGATTTTATACACTTTACGCGAATAGAATCGGTGCGTATACCATGAATATTGATAGTGTAAAAGTAAGGTTTGTAAACAACATTGGAGATGCTGTGAGCAAAGGTGTTGAAGCCTTGTTGGATTATCGCCTGGGGCTGCCCAATAAAAATTGGTCTCTGAATGTTTGGGCAGCACTCTCCATCATGGATGTGAGATATACCTCATGGAATGACCCCAGCATTGTTGATGTGTCCAAGAATAGACAAGGGAATTTTGTAGAAAACGCTCCTAGTTACATTCACAGGGCTGGAGTCAACGGCTCGTACAAGAAGTTGTCTGTTCAACTAACTTCTAATTGGATATCTTCTGTATACACTGATGCCTTGAATACTTCCATTGCAGATAGCAAAGCTGTCGTTGGAAAACTACCGGCATATCAACTACTGGACTTTTCATTAAAGTACAACCTAAGCAAGAAAGTGCAAGCACAGTTGAATTTGAATAATGTGACAGATGAAAAGTATGCAACACGCCGTGCGGGTGGTTATCCTGGACCAGGATTGATGCCTGGAAATCCAAGAAACGCAACTTTTACTCTGATTTTGAATTTGTATTAGAATTCAATTCTACAAGCGAACCTCCTTCGGGAGGTTTATTTTTTTAACCACCCTTAAACGGTGGGAATATCCTAGCGGGGTTACAATTCCCTGATGATCGACATCTTCCAACTTAACTGCACCTGAGGCGTGTATGATCTTGGGAAATTTATTGTGCTGCTGAATCAAAATTCCTACGTGAATGATTTTGCCTTCTTCATTGTCAAAAAAAGCCAAATCTCCCGTTTCAGCTTCTTCGAGAAAGTTCACCACTTCGCCTATTAGCGCTTGATCTTTGGCATCTCTTGGAAGGGAAACATCAAAGAACCGCATAACAATCTGAGAAAAACCCGAACAGTCAATTCCTGCGTGGGTCCTACCTCCCCATAGATAAGGAGTATTCAAGAATGAAGATGCGCAGTCAATAACAGTGCTCCATTTGTTTGTTTGATGCTCAAAATCTGCAAAACAACCCGCCGGATAAAAGCGATTTTGATGAAATAGGGGGTGGGGTAGTGGACTACGTGAGATATCAATTGTTTGCTCAATACCCAGTTGCTTGTTGTCAACATATCCTTCATAACCATCTAAATTGCTTTTGACTTTACTCCATTTCTCCAATGACTCAATGACCGTGAATGTTTCACCAAACAAGATTTGACTAATCAATTCACTTTTGTCAGAAGGCTCAGCGCGCATGGGAACTATGCCTAAATTGCAAATTCGATTCATACAGCGAAAATATAAACTTTGACATACGTTAACAGACAAATAATACTTGTAAATCAATAAAAAACGTATATTTGACTAAATCTTTCAATCATGTGGAGAGAAATTGATAATAAACTAGTCAGAGAATTTAGATTCAAAGACTTTCAAGAGGCGTTCACATTCATGACTAGAGTAGCCTTGATTGCTGAGCGCATGGATCACCATCCCAATTGGTTCAATGCATACAATTATGTAAGAATTGAATTGTCCACTACGGAAGGTTCTGAAATGGTCACAGACCGCGACAGGAAGATGTCTCACGCAATAGATGCCATTTTAGAATAAAAAAATTTGGAATTTTAAAATCATTGTCTATATTTGCATTCTCAAAAAAAACAAGCATGTTAATTATACCCGTTAAAGAAGGCGAAAGCATCGATAGAGCACTTAAGAAGTTCAAGAAGAAATTTGAAAAGACTGGTGTTGTGAAAGAATTAAGAGCTCGTCAGCAATATACTAAATTCAGTGTAAAGCGCAGAGAAGAAATCAAACACGCAGTTTACGTAGCTAAAATGAAATCTGAAGAACTTTAGTTCTTTAAAAGTATTATATTTGAGGGTAAGCAACAGCTTACCCTTTTTTTTTATGCATATTTCCGAGTTTCAACAATATCTTGAGGTTGAGCGACACCAATCGCCGCATACGGTTGAAGCGTATATCAGGGATTTGAAGCAATTTCAAAAGTTTCTTCAGAATCATGAGTATTCGGAATTGGATGTGGATATTAAAACTTCGACTGTCCGTCAATGGATTGCTCAACTTATGGATCAAGAAATTGAGGTTTCTAGCTTGCATAGGAAATTGGCCAGTGTCAGTGGGTATTTTCGCTTTGCCAATAAAAGAGGTTGGGTTGAGCATAATCCCGTTAAAGGAATTAAGAAACCCAAGTTGAAGAAACGTTTACCGGAGTATTTGGAGCAACAACAAACGGAGCAGTTTTATGCAAATTCTCATTTGGAGAACTGGAAGGATTACACAGCGCAATTGATTGTTCAATTTCTATATGAAACGGGATTGCGAAGAGCGGAATTGATAGGTTTAAAGAACAATGATTTGGACCAATATCACGGACAAATTAGGGTTTTGGGAAAGAGGAACAAGATGCGTATCGTTCCAATTAATCCGGATTTGATGAAACGGGTGAATGAATACTGCGCAGCAAAAAAAGAGTATTTTGATGAATCGTGTATAGCTGGATATGATCTCGAATATTTGTTTTTGGGAATGGATGGACAACCATTAACACCAGGGAAAATATACCCAATGGTAAAGGGCGTGTTGTCATCCATTACAACCAAGCAGAAAAGGAGTCCACACGTGTTGAGACATACATTTGCTACTCAAATGCTGAATGAAGGCGCAGATCTAAATGTGATCAAAGAAATATTGGGGCACAGCAGTTTAGCTGCTACACAAGTGTACACACATGTTAGCATTTCAAAGCTGAAAGAACTACATGAGAAATTGCATCCAAGAAATGATTAAAAAAAAAGTCAAAGGAAGTTTGTACAAACAAAAAATATTATTACATTTGCACCCCTTGATTTTGCGTCGAGGGAGGTTCTTTGAAATATAGATCGTTTTTAAAGTGATTAATGCCGGTGTAGCTCAGCTGGCCAGAGCAGCTGATTTGTAATCAGCTGGTCGGGGGTTCGAATCCCTCCACCGGCTCCATTATCACTGGGGAGATACTCAAGCGGCCAACGAGGACAGACTGTAAATCTGTTGGTGTATTCCTTCACAGGTTCGAATCCTGTTCTCCCCACTCTATCTCTTGGACAGAATTAAAAGCGGGAGTAGCTCAGTTGGTAGAGCATTAGCCTTCCAAGCTAAATGTCGCGAGTTCGAGCCTCGTCTCCCGCTCTTTGTTTTTTTCAGTTTTTAAAACTGAGAAAAGCCGTTGTAGCTCAGGGGTAGAGCACTTCCTTGGTAAGGAAGAGGTCACGGGTTCAATTCCCGTCAACGGCTCACTTCAAAAACGAACTATATTTCAAGGTTAACTTTTTAGAATTAGGCAATTTAAAAACGCGATAATTAAAAATTAAAAAAAACGGCTATGGCTAAAGAAAATTTCGACCGTTCCAAACCCCACGTGAACATTGGAACGATTGGTCACGTTGACCACGGTAAAACTACCTTGACTGCTGCCATTACAACTGTATTGGCTAACGCAGGTTTGTCAGAGAAGCGTGATTTCGCTTCAATCGATAACGCTCCAGAAGAAAAGGAGCGTGGTATCACCATTAACACTGCTCACGTAGAATATTCTACGGCAAATCGTCACTATGCTCACGTTGACTGTCCAGGTCACGCTGACTATGTGAAGAACATGGTTACTGGTGCTGCTCAAATGGACGGAGCTATCTTGGTTGTAGCTGCTACAGACGGTCCTATGCCACAAACTCGTGAGCATATCTTGTTGGGTCGTCAGGTAGGTGTTCCTCGTATCGTTGTATTCATGAACAAAGTGGATATGGTTGACGATGCTGAGTTGTTGGATTTGGTTGAAATGGAAATCCGTGAGTTGTTGTCTTTCTATGAGTATGATGGAGATAACACACCAATCATCCGTGGTTCTGCCTTGGGTGCATTGAACGGTGAGCCATCTTGGGTAGCTAAATTGATGGAATTGATGGATGCAGTTGATACTTGGATTCCAATTCCTCCTCGTGAAGTTGACAAGCCTTTCTTGATGTCAGTTGAAGACGTATTCACCATTACTGGTCGTGGTACTGTTGCAACTGGTCGTATCGAGCGTGGTGTTATCAACACTGGTAACGAGGTTGATATCATTGGTTTTAACTCAGAGAAGTTGAAGTCAACTTGTACTGGAGTTGAAATGTTCCGTAAGATCTTGGATCGTGGAGAAGCTGGTGACAACGTAGGTTTGTTGTTGCGTGGTGTTGATAAGGCTGATATCCGTCGTGGTATGGTTATCGCTGCTCCAGGTTCAATCACTCCTCACACTGATTTCAAAGCTGAGATCTATGTATTGAAGAAAGAAGAAGGTGGACGTCACACTCCATTCCATAACAAATATCGTCCTCAGTTCTATTTCCGTACAACAGACGTTACCGGAGAGATTAACTTAGAGGCTGGTCGTGAGATGGTTTTGCCAGGTGACAACGTTTCTATCACTGTAAAGTTGATCGCTCCAATCGCGATGGACAAAGGATTGCGTTTCGCTATCCGTGAAGGTGGTCGTACAGTTGGTGCTGGTCAGGTTACTGAAATCATCGCCTAATTGAATTGCAAATATCAAGTGAAGGTGGCTCCCCGGAATACCACCTTCACTTTGGTGTTTAATAACTACAATTAATAAACGGGCATAGTTCAATGGTAGAATAGCGGTCTCCAAAACCGTTGATCTTGGTTCGAATCCAGGTGCCCGTGCAAAAGAGAAAAAACAATGGCTGACATCAAAACATATATCTCTGAATCATACAATGAGTTGATGACCAAGGTAACTTGGCCAACTTGGTCAGAGCTACAAGAAAGTACTGTATTGGTATTTATTACAACAATTGTTTTAACCCTTTCCATTTTTTTGATGGACTTTATTTTTGGTGTTAGTGGTGATTCTACATCCACATGGAAGGGTGTAGTTGGTTTTATCTATTCATTTCTCCAATAACATTGCCATGAGCGATATCGAAAAAAAATGGTATGTTGTCCGTGCCATCAGTGGTAAGGAGAAAAAGGTTAAGGAGTTCATCGAGAGTGAAATCAAAGCCAGAGGGATGCAAGACTATGTGTCTCAAGTTCTTATTCCTACAGAAAAGGTTTTTCAAATCCGCAATGGAAAGAAAATCAGTAAAGAGAGAAGTTATCTACCAGGTTATGTTCTTATTGAAGCCAATTTAATTGGAGAAATTCCTCATATCATTCGTAATATTACCAATGTAATTGGTTTTTTGGGCGCCGAGAAAAGAGGTGAGCCTATAGCATTGCGTTTATCGGAGGTGAATAGAATTTTAGGAAAAGTAGATGAATTGGCTGAAAGCTCTGAGGAGTTGAATATTCCTTTTGTAGTGGGTGAGAGTGTGAAAGTAATTGATGGACCTTTCAATAATTTTTCTGCTATCATTGAGGAAATCAATGAAGAGAAGAAAAAGTTGAAAGTGAGTGTTAAGATTTTTGGTAGGAAGACTCCTCTGGAGTTGAGCTACATGCAAGTAGAAAAAGAAAGTTAGAAACAAAAGCGTGTCTCAGTTGCATTGTAACTTTTTAATGTTACGAAGCTTCCCTTTGCAACGAGAGAACGGATGATTAAATAAATAATAAAATGGCGAAAGAAATAACTGGATTTGTAAAACTGCAAATCAAAGGTGGCGCCGCAAACCCTTCACCACCCGTAGGACCTGCATTGGGTTCTAAAGGTGTTAATATCATGGAGTTCTGTAAGCAGTTCAATGCTAGAACACAAGATAAAGCTGGAAAGGTTTGTCCAGTGCTGATTACAGTTTATGCTGACAAGTCTTTTGACTTTGTTATCAAAACTGCACCAGCCGCGACACAGTTGATGGAAGCATCGAAAGTGGCCAAAGGAGCCGCAGAACCTAATCGTAAGAAAGTGGGAACTGTGACTTGGGATCAAGTTCGTGCTATCGCAGAAGACAAGATGCCTGATTTAAACTGCTTTACCATCGAGTCAGCAATGAGCATGGTAGCTGGAACAGCAAGAAGCATGGGTATTCAGGTTACAGGAGATCGCCCATTTTAATCTAAAAAACTGAGAAATGGCAACGATTACAAAGAACCGAAAAGCAGTAGCAGGGAAGTTTGACGCCAATAAGGCTCATACCTTGTTAGAAGCTGCTAATGTGGTGAAAAGCATCACCACCACCAAGTTCGATGCATCAGTGGATATCGCAGTTCGTCTCGGTGTAGATCCAAAGAAATCCAACCAAATGGTTCGTGGAACTGTATCTCTTCCTCACGGAACAGGTAGAACAGTTCGTGTTTTGGTATTGTGTACTCCCGACAAGGAGGCAGAAGCCAAAGCAGCCGGAGCAGATCACGTTGGTTTGACGGAATACATCGACAAGATTAAAGCGGGATGGACCGATGTTGATGTTATTATTACCACACCCAGCGTAATGGGTCAGGTGGGAGCCCTAGGTAGAATTCTCGGACCACGAGGATTAATGCCTAACCCCAAAACTGGAACAGTTACGATGGATGTCGGCAAAGCAGTTACTGAGAAAAAGGCAGGTAACATTGATTTCAAAGTGGACAAAGCAGGTATCGTTCATGCAAGCATCGGACGTGTAAGCTTTGACTCTCAAAAGTTGGCTGAAAATGCACAAGAACTTTTGGGTACCATCATGAAACTAAAGCCCTCAGCTGCTAAAGGTACTTATGTAAAGAGCATTTATTTGTCCTCTACAATGAGTGCTGGTGTACCAGTAGATACTCGATCAGCTAACTAACCAGGTCAAATTCGGAGGAACTTAAAATGAACAAAGACCAAAAGAATCAGCAAATTGCAGAGCTAGTAGACTTGTTGAATAACACCAACATTTTTTACTTTGCTGACACTGCAGCACTGAACGCCGAAGCGACCAGCAGCCTTCGTAGAGAATGCTTCAAGAACAATGTCACCATGCGTGTTGTAAAAAACACCTTGTTGAAGAAGGCTTTGGAGCGCATCGAAGGAAAAGAGATTTCACCATTGTTTGATGCTTTAAAAGGCAACACCGCTGTTATGACAGCAGACGTGGTAAATGTCCCTGCTCGTTTGATCAAGGAGTTTAGAAAAAAACACGGAAAGCCGTTTTTGAAGGGTGCCTTCATTATGGAGGACTGCTACGTAGGCGATGATATGCTAGACACTCTAGTTGCTATGAAGAGCAAAGAAGAGTTGGTTGGTGATATCATTGGATTGTTGCAATCACCTGCAAGAAATATTATTTCAGCACTTCAAGCCCACGCGGAAAAGAAATCCGAACCAGCGCAAGAGGAACAAAGCGCTTAATTTGTTCCAAAAAAATTAAAGAACCTTTTAAAAATCAAATACAATGGCAGATTTGAAAGCTATGGCGGAAAGCCTGGTTAACTTAACAGTAAAAGAAGTTAACGAGTTGGCTACCATTTTGAAAGACGATTATGGAATTGAGCCAGCTGCTGCAGCAGTAGTAATGGCTGGTCCAGGCGCTGGTCCAGCAGCAGAAGAAAAGACATCTTTTGATGTTGTTTTGACTGAAGCAGGTGCCAACAAATTGGCAATCGTTAAACTTGTAAAAGATCTTACTGGTCTTGGCTTGAAAGAAGCTAAAGATGTAGTAGATAAAGCTCCATCACCTTTGAAGAGCGGTGTTACCAAAGACGAAGCAAACGGCTTGAAAACACAACTTGAAGAAGCAGGAGCAAAAGTTG
>CAZNVU010000092.1:0-10187 GCA_964576575.1 uncultured Chryseobacterium sp. | reverse complement strand
ATAGATGGGTGTGAGGTCAATTCCCCCTCCAAACCAGGCATCACCTCCGTTGGTCTCAAAATACCGCACGTTCATGTGAATAATGGGAATCAATGGGGAATGAGGATGCAGCACAATTGAAATTCCTGTTGCAAAAAAATGAGTGGCTTCAGCGCTTACATGGGCCTTCATGAAACCAGGTATTTCACCATCCACTGCACTAAAATTCACCCCGCCTTTTTCCAACACTTTACCGTGTTGAATAACCCTTGTAATTCCGCCACCACCTGAATCATGGCTCCATTCCTCAACGCTAAATTTACCCAAACCATCCTCTATCTCCAACGCTGAACAAATTCTATGTTGCGCATCTTGGAATGCCAATTTTATTTTGTCCTTAAAAATCATACTACTTTATTCTTATAACCGTCCCTTGGTGAGACTCCATGATAACAACACCAACATTCTCAAAACCATTACCTCTACCTACCTGAACCAATTCAATATTGCAGAAAAGGCCATTGCTGAGCATTTCATTAGATAATAAATCCATTTTACCCAATGCTTGTTGCTGAACAAATGATTTCAAAATATCATGACCACAGAATGAATACTCCGTTGGATGTGTGAAATAAGCTTTGTGGTATTGCTTGATCCAATCATTGACATCAGCATCGTCAGACTCCGATTGGGCAGATTTAGTAAAAGTAAATTTGAGCTTATTCTTCACCTCACCTTCCGCATCGCCTTCTGACAAATGATCTACCCATTCAGACATTCCCAATATCCATGTCCTCTGAAACAAATGACTTTTAGCGTTGAATTTTCTTGCTATCTCTGGCGATTGAGACGGCACTACAACCACCATCGAATCCATTTGACCTGCACGAGCAGTAAGTAAAGAATCAACGTTATTGGAAACTTTCAAATTCTTTAATCCTGATTTCACATAGCGCGATTTAAAGGCCTCTGCTCGCTTCTTCTCTGCTTCGGTTTTTCCGGCATAAAGAAATACAGGAACCTTGTCCGATTTTTTATCTAACACATACCGCGCCGTAGCGCCCCATTGAGAAACATCACTTGGAAAGGCTTTGATGATGCGTTCATTGCCCATCAAAATTTTATTACTTATCGGCACTGGACAAACCAACCAAATATTCCGCTTTTTAGCCCATGGGGCCAATGCCTCCAACGACTCTTTGAATAATGGCCCAATGATCAAATCAGCATCATTCAAGCGTGTTCCTTGCGTCCATTGTTTAGCCAGATCAACATTGTCATAAAAATCAATAACTTCTATCTCTACCTTTATCCCGAAACTTTCCATTTCTATTTCCGTCAGCAACATACCACGGTATAATTCCAAAGCAGTTTGTCTGATAACCTTTTGTCTAGGGGTGATACTTGAGTCTGGAACAGACGATAAAAAAGGCAATAAAAGATAAACCTTAAATTTTCCCTCACTAGCCTTAGGTGCTACCTGAAAATCTTTTGCAGCAGGGGCTTTAGATGAAATCCTCAATTTCTGATTCACTCCAATTCCGTTTTCTGCACCCGGATTAAGCGCATAAAATTCATCCAACTTCAATTTGTACTTTTGAGAGATACTAAATGCAGTTTCTCCTGGTTGCACCAAATGATAACCCGACTCTACATTCAAATTGGCATTGGACCTATCAGGAACTACCATTTGATCTGAAGGATTGGGCATTCCACTTCCTCCTTTTCTAATTTTCAACGTTTGTCCCAATTGTATGCCTTCAGCTGGTAAACTATTTGTTTTCTGAATTTCCTTGATGCCAACATTATACATCTTTGAAATGCCATACAATGTCTGACCCGGCTCTACCATGTGCATGTAATAATCTACCCCATCTATTCTTTGAACTGGTGTGGTAATTTGACACCACATTGACGTTGAACAAAAAAAGAAGACAATCAGTAAATATCTCATAGAGTAAAAGTAATGAATATTACAGAACAAACTTTATTCCCATTCAATAGTAGCCGGCGGTTTAGAGCTAATATCATACACCACTCTATTGATTCCTTTCACTTGATTGATGATATCGTTACTCACCTTGGCCAGCAATGAATAAGGAAGATCCACCCAATCCGCTGTCATACCGTCTGTGCTAGATACCGCGCGTAATGCCACAGCTTGCTCATAAGTTCTTTCATCACCCATAACGCCAACACTTTTAACAGGAAGTAAAATCACACCCGCTTGCCAAACCTTGTCATACCAACCTTCAACCTTTAGTGCATTGATAAAAATAGCATCCGCTTGTTGAAGCAAGTTCACTTTTTCAGGAGTGATATCTCCCAAAATTCTGATTCCTAAACCAGGACCGGGAAAAGGATGACGGGCCAATAAATGTTGAGCAATTCCCAAACTGGCCCCAACTCTTCTAACCTCATCTTTGAATAATGAACGCAAAGGTTCAACCACTTTCAACTTCATATAATCTGGCAAACCTCCTACGTTATGGTGACTCTTAATGGTTTGAGATGGACCTCCAGAGGCGCTTACGCTTTCTATCACATCTGGATAAATGGTACCTTGACCCAGCCATTGCGCATTTTCTATTTTCTTTGATTCTTCATCAAACACATCAATAAAAGTCTTTCCTATTGCTTTGCGTTTCGCTTCCGGATCCTCCAATCCTTTCAATGCAGCGTAAAATTGATCAGCAGCTCTTACACCTTTGATGTTCAATCCCATGTGCTCATAATCCGCTAACACCTGGTCAAACTCATCCTTGCGCAACAAACCATTGTCTACAAAAATGCAATGCAAACGATCTCCGATGGCTTTGTGCAAAATCACAGCGGCAACAGTAGAATCAACTCCTCCACTCAATCCCAACACAACATTATCATCACCTAATTTGTTCTTTAATTCAACGATGGTCTCATCTACAAATACCGCTGGAGTCCAATCGCCTGTGCATCCGCATACATTCATGACAAAATTCTTGAGCAATTGCATGCCCTCTGTGCTGTGGTATACCTCTGGATGAAACTGCACCCCAAAATGTGATTTGTCTTTTATTTGATAACCAGCAAATTTCACATCTGCAGTGCTGCAAATAACTTCAGCATTAGAACCAGCTGACTCAATGGTATCTCCGTGTGACATCCACACTTGGCTATTCAAAGAAACACCTTGAAGCAATACATTACCCCCATCAACGTGATTCAGCAAAGCTCTGCCATACTCGCGGTGTGTAGAACGAACCACTGAACCATCATTTTGAATGGCCATTAGTTGTGCTCCATAACAAATTCCAAGAACAGGGAAATTTTGATAAATAGCTGTTAAATCAGGCATGGGGGCACCTTCCTGATGAACAGAAAAAGGACTACCAGACAAAATCACACCTTTTACTTGAGCAGAAATTTCCGGAATTTTGTTCCAAGGATGAATTTCACAATACACATTCAATTCACGCAAACGACGCGCAATCAATTGGGTCACCTGGGAACCAAAATCGAGAATTAAAATTTGTTGATGCATGCGCAAAGGTAGTTCTTAACCGCAATACCTTAGCAAGATGAATATTGATAAATTTCAGCAATTAAAAATCATATTGGCCTCACAATCTCCTAGAAGAAGGGAATTATTGCAATCAATGGGATTGACATTTGAATCTATTGGTTTAGACATCAATGAAGACTTCCCCAGCGATTTAAAAGAGCATGAAATTCCAGTCTACCTCTCCCAAAAAAAAGCAGCTGCATTGAAGAATCAGTATGATCAGGAAACCATCATCATTACAGCTGACACAATAGTATGGCACAACTCTAAAGCGCTGAATAAACCAGTGAACAGAGAAGAGGCCATTAGAATGTTGAAACAACTCAACGGACAATGGCATACCGTTTACACTGGAGTCACCCTACAACAAGGAAATCGGAGCATTTCCAAATGGGACAATACAGAGGTGAAATTTGCAGAACTTGAGGAGCAGTGGATTAACCATTACGTTGACCATTACCACCCGATGGACAAAGCTGGTAGTTATGGGGCGCAAGACTTTTGGGGATTAGTGGCCATTGAGGAGCTCAAAGGCTCTTATTACAATGTGATGGGGCTGCCCACACATTTAATTTTTCAAATGCTAGACGAGATTACACAAAGAGAAGGATAAAGCCAATGGTGGCCAAAATCATCCAAATTTTCATCAAGCGGGCAATGCGTTTGAAATCTGCGGGGTTTTTAGCAATCCAAACAGGAAACCAACCTACCACACCGGGACCTGCCATGAGCAAAAGAGCCAATGTATTTTGATGTTCTAGTATCATAAAATGGAATAATATCACACAAAGCAAAAGCGTGATCCAAGACCATTTCACCAATTGAGCTGCTGGAGCTATACCCTTTACTAATGCGATACTGCTGTATTGACCAACAGCATCTCCATCCACATCTTGAACGTCCTTGATAACCTCTCGGATCCAATTTGAGCAAAAAGAAAAAAACACCATTGACCAAATCAAACATTCTTTTTGTGGTTGGGCTACATCCATCAATGCCCACCACGGTAGAATGGCCACCACGGCTGCCACCAACACATTTCCCCAAACCATGGTTCGCTTAAAAAATGGAGTATATATCAATAAGCCAATTACCAAGATCAATGCTGAAATCCAATAAAAATGATTTTGATAGTAGTAACCAAGAACAAACGACAAGACCAACGCAAGAATACTAAGAATAACATGAACCAAAATAGCTCGCTTACCTGCAATGTGGACACCCACCACTTGCTCATGCGGTTTGTTAATGGCGTCCGCCTTTTGGTCAAAATAATCATTGATGACATAACCGCTTGCCGCAATTAACGTCAGCGCTATGGCTTTTAATACAACCAAAAAGCCTTCAAAACTGTTCAACATCATAGTCGGATGAACCAATACAGGCAGAACCAAAACGGTAAAACCTATGATAATCAAATTAATAGGGCGTACTATTCGTAAATAATTCAACATGTTGATGAAATCATGAACAAATTAAACCCAAAATTGCTTGCAAGGCTTACTTTTGCAACGCGAAAAAATTGTGGGTATGGAAGAAATGGCAAGCAAAAAAATATTGATTCTCGGCAAGCACCAGTATATGGTGGACAATATCCAATCTATTTTGGAAAAAGGCGGATTCTCTGTAGTTGGCTATGCAGCTGTTGAACAAATCTTAGAAGAATACCAATCTGAAACTTTGGATATGATTGTATTCACAGGGGCTGTCAGTCCATCTGATGAAAGTGATTTGATCCAATGGAAAAATGAGAAATTTCCATCAGCCATGATCTTTGAACACCACGGCGGTCCTGCTACAGTTTTAGAAGAAGTTCAAGCCAAATTTTCAGCTCAATAAACTTTTAGAAGGAGTTACTTCAGCTTTTCCTTCCCTCCAAATGGCATAAGTAAAACCGGGGTGCACACTGTATGCGCCAACTTCGCCTTGAATATTACATGCTAAAAAACAAGCCTGGTAGTCGGCAACTTTCAAAATGTGCTCATTGATTTTCACCAATCTTTTTATGGCTTCCTCACAAGCGGACTGAGGGTGCATTCCTTGTCGCATCAATTCAACAATTAGAAAAGATGAGCAAGATCGCAGGATGGTTTCTCCCAAACCAGTGGCCGTAGCAGCACCCACTTCATTGTCCAAGTATAAACCAGATCCGATAATCGGAGAGTCTCCCACACGTCCGCGCATTTTAAAAGCCAATCCACTTGTTGTGCATGCCCCGCCAAGATCTCCTTGTCCATCCATAGCCAAAATACCAATGGTATCATGGTTCTCAATGTTGATGATGGGTTTGTATTCACTTTTGACCAACCATTCTTTCCAGGCTTTTACCGCTTCTGGATTTTTATAAGTATCTCTTTCAAATCCATTGCTCAAAGCAAATTGTTGGGCTCCTTCACCTACCAAGACAACATGAGGTGTTTTTTCCATGATGGCTCGGGCAACAGAAACGGGGTGCTTGATTTGTTCTAAAAAACAAACCGATCCTGCCTTCCCCTCATGGTTCATGATACATGCATCCAACGTCGTGTGGCCTTCTCGATCAGGGAAACCTCCTAAACCAATAGACAATTCACTCAAATCATCCTCCATTTTTCTTCCAGCAGCTTCTACCATATCCACTGCTTTACCGCCTTTTGCAAAATTCTCAGCTGCCGCCTCATTGGCTTTTAAGCCAAAATTCCAAGTACTGATTACCAATCCCTTTTTATAGCGTTCGCCACTGGATTTTGGTTTTCTATGATCACCTCTAAAACTTAAAAAAGGAAGCGCTCCCAATGCAGGAAGCGCTTTTAAAAAATTTCTTCTTGTCTTCATTAGTGTATACAAAGTTGAAGGCTTTGAACGCCATAGGCATGCTTGATTTGGACAATGTACATACCTGCAGGAATTGCATCCGCATTGAAAAAAACTTGCTTCTCACCTATTAGCGCAGGGCCATTGAAAAGATTGGAAACCGCTCTTCCTGTCATGTCCAAAAGATCCACTTGATAATGACTCACAAATGGAGAATTCCATCGCAAACAAGTCATGGCAGATGCTGGATTGGGAAACAATTTGGTTTCTATCACCGGCATGATGTCCGCAATTGCGTTTACCCCGATGACATTAAAATCCCAATATCCAGCTGGGGCAGTGATGGGACGTACTTGCACTTTACCCGAAACAGATTCTCCTTGTACATAATATTGGACCGTTGACCAAATGGCCTGCGCAGGAATGGAAGCTTGCCAATTGCCATTCCCAATATTGACCATAACAACTTCATCGTAGTTTGTACTTCCTGACAACCTCCAATACAACTTGACACTGGCTATACCTGAACGATGCGCCAAATAAGCAGTGACCACATAAGGATCTTGGTCATTGTCCGTATCGGGAAGTGACTGATGCGTAATCAACATAGGATCTTCCACCCCAACACTGTGCGTAATGCAATGAATCGCACCACTTTGACTGATGATGTTGGATGTATTGTTGTCACAATCTATCCCCACAATGTTGTAACCCGGCATGGCATCACCCCAAATGCGCAACGCAGTAGTATCCACCTGTTCACGGTAAGTTGGTAAAATGATGGTTTTATTCACAAAAACCGCATTGGTAAAAGTTCTATAAGACGAGCCCGTGCTGGGCCAACCTCCGTTAGCAGAACTTGGCATAGGGATGCGGACAATGTGGTAAGGTGTTCCCCAAACGGAATTGTAATTGCTCAATACGTATTCAATGTTGGCGTTAATCTGAGGGCCATCTGAAACTCCATCGGGATATTCACCCACCAACAATGTTTCCTCGTCCAACAATTTCATGTGCATGTCAATATGGTGGATGCCATCATAAGGCAAAGTATTCATTTTGATGTAACGATCAATGCCCAAATATTCATTGACAATACCATCAATTTGACTCTCCGTTTTGGCTGATACACCATAAGGATTCCCGGCCATGTTTTCTTCCAAAATCAACTCAGATGCAAATGCAGTTCCTAAGCCATCGCCCATCCAATTGCCTCCTGTATTCACCAAATCATTGGGCGCTACTGTCATCGTATGCAGGGGAATTCCCAACTCATTGGCAATACACTCAGGAGAGGCATCATCATTGGGACGTGTTGGGCGGTTGTAAATCCAATCCACTAAAACTAGACTGTCTACTTCATTTTTATACACTGTATTCCCAGCGTAATCGCGAATCCAAATCGAATCAAAATTGCATTGCAGAATGGTTACGTTATTCAAATCCGTTAATGCAGTACCTCCCTGGGTAGACAACAAATAATCTTGTGTAGCTTGCACATCTTCTGAAAGAATTATTACGCGGGTTTCCAATTTGGCTGCAGCAACAATGGCTTTCAAAATATTGGTATAGCCAGTCCAAGCGATGGTCAAGCATTGAATTTCTTCCCACTCCGCAGCGCTGCGCACATAACTTCCCACCGGAGGTGTTGCAATACCATTGGGTAAAACAACAGGGTTCACTTCTCCGTTCTTTACCATCTGCCACTCCAAATCTGTGAAGCCATTTGGGAGTTGTTGCGCAAAAATTGCTTGAGTTAATCCCAAAACAATCAACCAAGCGGACAAGAATAATTTCTTCATTTTCAAAAAATACTTTTAGTAAATATAATCCAAAGTGTTTTGTACAAAAGGTTCAATGTACAAGCTATCAAAATATTGCAAAGGACCTGAAGGACCATTGGAGTTAATCTGGTATTTCAAATATCTACCACCAGGTGCATAACAAGTCTTACTGAGTTCCTCCAATCCATCAACATGAAACACGCCCATATCATCACAATTGCATTGTGGTTGACTAGAGAATACCTGTAAATCAATACTCGCTGAAACATCTGTTGTTTTTAAATACACCAATACAGAGGACATTGGGGTGAGCACAGTTTGCTTTTCAAGAACCTCTCCAACAGAGAACTCATCGGGATTGATGGTGATGATCTCCGTAAAATACTGTGAGCGCACCACCTCCAATTGAAGCGACGCATAGCTGTCTCTTTCAAAATGCAAATTGGCATTGCCAGAACCGTTTGTGGTGGCAGAAGCAATATCCGTCCATACATCGCTGTAAACACCCGAAGACAATTTCTTTCCCTGCAATTTCACCTCTGCACCAGAAAGATTGGACATGCCCAAATCTTCCTTGACATTCAAGTTCAACTCCCAGTGATTGTCTTTTTCCTTGCATGAGAATAAGGCAATACTAGTAACAAAAATCAATAGCAATTTTTTCATTTCACTTTGGTCTTAAAATGATCATAAAAACTCAATACACGGTGCACAAAATGATAGGTCTCATGACACCTGCAATAACCGCTTTTCAAACGAGGCAAGGTGTAATATTCCTTTTGTGCTTTCAACAATAAATCGTTCTCAACATGATTAAACCAAAGTGAATCTGGTGTTTTGTTGTACTTAGCAATTTCAATGGCGTCCAACACATGCCCCAAACCCGCATTGTATGCCGCTAAAACAAATTTGATGCGTTCCTCTTTGTTCTTCACTCGCTTGCGCAAAGACTTGTCCAATTGTTCTATCAAAAGAGCTCCTGCTTGGATATTTCCTGCCACAGAATCAGTGCTATCACATCCATACTTCAATGCTGTTTCAGGCATCAACTGCATCAAACCAAAAGCACCATGGCGAGATACTACTGATGGATCAAAATTGGATTCTTGGTAACAGAGGGCTGCCAATAACCGCCAATCCCAATTTATCGACTTGGCTGCATCTTTAAAATACCCATCGTATTCAGAAATTTGATTGCCTTTGATTTTGGGCATTGTTACATCAGAATGAAACAAGGCTACATGGGTAGTATTGGATTTGAAATAGGCTTTGCGCAAATCTTTGATCAGCCACTGCACCCTTTCTTTGGATAACCAATCATTAATTTTGTCCTTTAGAACAACTGAATTTTTTCTCACCACCCAAGCAATGGGTTCTGGAACTGTGATCGATAAATCATACTGAATATTGGGATAATCCTCACTTAAGATACCGGCCAAGCTGGCATCGGTGACTGTAGCTTCGAGTTTACCCTCCGCCACCAAACGCACCAAATCATCCGTTGAGTATTTTCCTGGAGCCGTCAAAATGTGCCAAGTTTTACCAGCCTGTTTCTCCATCTCCTTTAATCGACTGTAAAAGGTTGAATAGGCATGCACGCTGATAGCCAAAGAATCCAAGACGGATGTATCGGTCAAACAATGATATTTCTCCTTTAAATCCGTTGATGCCCATCGCTGAACCAAAACCTGTTTGGTTGTATAAAGCGGTTTACAGAATGAAACAATCGAATCTCGAGCAGCGGTCTGTGTGATGTTGGAGGCAATGATATCCGCTCTACCATCGTTCAAATATTGAAACATGGAATCCACATTATCCATTACTTTAAAAACGGGCGTGATATGATTGGCTTCACAAAAGGTTTTGATGAGCTCATAATCGAAACCCTTTTTCTCATCACGGTATTCAAAATAAGTGGATGCACTGTTTTCTATCAATACGATGAGCGTGTCCTTGGCGACAATCTGATCCCAATCGCGCAAGAAAACAGACTTGCTTTTTTCTTTGCAAGCCATCGTCAATAAAAAGATTAGGGCAATACCAATGGACCACAATGGTTTCATGCCTCTAAGGTAACGCTTTTCTCCATG
>CAZNVU010000091.1:0-10227 GCA_964576575.1 uncultured Chryseobacterium sp. | reverse complement strand
AAGGGTTAATGCAAATTTTTTTCCTTGCATGTTTTGTTTATCCTCATCAATGTGAATGACATGCATTTTGGGGTAATTAATGGACAAGGCCTTTAATATGTCAGCAGTATCATCATAGCTCGAATCGTTAACAACTATCAACTCAAAATTGGGGTAATCTTGTTCCATTATTTTTGGAACATTCATCATGAGATTCTTCTCCTCATTCCTTGCGCAAACTATAACACTCACTCCTTGCTGCTTAATTGCTCTCTCCTCGTTTCTTTTTGAAACAAGTGGAAAAAAATAAGCTATCCAATAGAACATTTGAACAAACCACATGATCAAAGTCAAAACAACCATGATCCAAATCCACATTGGAACCTCATAAACGGATAACGACAACCACTCCCAACTCATACTTGCAAAAGTAACTTTATTCACTCTAATCCAACAAAAAAGGCCCCTGATAAGGAGCCCTTTTTATTCACAATTTCAATAAGGTTATCTTTTGACCACCCAGCGAACATACTCTTTGACATCGCCATCATGTATCCTCAATATGTATACTCCCTCAGCAAAGTCTCCTTGAATTTCCATTTGACTCGAGGGGCTATTCTGATTTTGAGATAAAACAATGGCACCCAATGCGTTGTAAACTGTAACAACAACATTACTTTTCAAAACTGAACCAAATGAAAGAATTGAATTTCCATTTGATGGATTTGGAAACAACCGAATTTCAGATTCGATGTGCTCATCGACATTTGTTGAGCCACCGCTGCAATCCTGATTCGTCAATTCAATGTTATCGACATAGATATTATTCCCGTAACCATTATATCCTTTGAATTTGACATACAGTGTTGCAAATGCCATATTATTGAGATTCACACACTCTTGTCTAAAATCACTTGTCACAGGTGCCAAATAGTCGTTAGTACTTGCAGCAATTGTTGCCAGTTCAGCACCACCTTTGCGATAAACCTCAGTCCATGTATCCTGGCAGTCTGTTGATACAAGGACAACAAGCGAATCACTATAAGAACTATTATATTGCCGATTTGCAACTTGAAATTTCAAAGATGCCGCATTGGTAGGAACTGAAAATGCAGGCATCGTAAATTCGTCAACCTGTCCTTCCGCATTGTAATTGAAACAATCATATTTCAACATGCCATTGCCTCCTATTGATACCCGTTCCCATGTGGTGGAATTATCGGGATTAGTCAATTGCCAAGTGGCATATGGAAAGCCCGTCGTCGTCAGATTATTACTATAAGGCAATGCCGCAGCTGAAGCATTGTCTACAAATGTAACCGATGCCGATGTAACATTATTGTTCGCATTCTCGTCAGTTCCATTATTTGGATTAATCACGGTGATGGTAATGGTGTTATTACCTGAGGTCAAAGCTAAAGCAGGCAAATTAATAACGGCAGTTGCGCCTTGAGCCAAGTTGCCATTCCAGCTGTAAGTTGCAGCAGTCCCACCATTGATTTGGTATTGGATTCCGCATGAGGTAAGATTTTGAACACCGTTGTTGGTTAAGGTCACGCTGGGAGATACAAAGTTGTCACATGTCACAACAGGCACATTGACCACTCCACTAACACCTGCATCCAAATTGGCCACAACAGCGCCTTCAGGAAAGCCGTCTAACACCAGAATCCCAGTATTCCCTGGATCCAACCACTCTTTTAATCGTGTTGCAGCAGTAGCGCCTAAATCCCAAGACACACCAAAACGACCATACGAATCACCTTGACCATTTTCAGTATTTCCGTTACAAGCAGAACCTCCACCATATAGCTGACCAATTATTCTGTGGTTCTGATCAAATAGAGGTGAACCTGAAGAACCAGGCTCTGTAATTCCATCGTCCCACTGATCAACATCCCATGTCTGAGCTCCTCCCCAATTGCCTTGTGAGACAGGGTCATTCTCAAAAGAAATCTTTTTCAAATCTCCACTGGGATGATGAATTCCCACGGCAGAACTCACCGTATTTAAGTCTGAGGCATCCCATCCTGAATACTGCACATTATAACTGGCTGGAGGAACTGAATTCAATTCCAATAAGCAGAAATCACTTCCTGCATTTCTAGCCCTAAGAACACTTCCAGAAATAGTCTGATTGGTAGGGCCTGTATTCCCGGTGCATCCTGCTGTCTCATGATTAAAAACAAAAACCCAGCTCCCGACATTGGCACCATAACAGTGATTGGCCGTCAAGAAGTAAGGGGTCCCATCATTGGCTGTATTGTTCACCAATGCTCCCGTACAGGCGGAAAAACCTCCATCCAAGATCAAGGCCACAGACTTCTTCTCTATCTGCCAATCCGCACCCACCGGACAATTCACATTGTTGTTGCAATTACCGCTTGTACCATAAGGACCTCTTTGCTCCAAATCATCAGACAGATGACTACTCAATACTGTGCGATATCCATGAACGATTGTACCCAATGACAACTGCACCTCATGCATCCTAGATATTGGTATGGACAACTCAATAACGGCCTGATCATCATGAATCAAAGTAGTGCCCAACACTTGCGCTTCTGAATTGTTCTTCTCTGTTATTTTACCAATGAACTCATCTCTTGTTCCTGACCAAATAAACATCTCAGAACCTTTAACCAAGTGAAATTGATTGAAGATAAAATTGATCGATTTTGCTCCATCGCATTTAACTCCTAAGAACCAAGTTGCTTTATTGTTGGCATCATCAAAGATCCATATACCACTATTCTGCAAATTGTAATTCACGTTGTATTCAATACCAAAACGGTATGGTGCAGATTTGTCAAGATCTGTAATGGCATCCTCCATCTGAACAGCATCCAAATTAGGTGTTGCTGTTTGAACAAATGGAATCACAGAAGGAACTTCTTTAATCTGCCACCTTTGTGGTTCACCTCCAAATGTGACTTGGGCATTCAATGAATTCAAATGGACCAATCCAATAAACAAAAACGAAAGGATAAATTTTCTACTCATATCAATAATTTGATGCAATATAAAAAACCATTGGCAATGATTTCAGATTTTAACTGGAGAGATGATAATACTCAGAAAAAAAAGCTGCACCCATAGGTGCAGCTAAAGAGATTAGATGTATTGTTAAATTACTGCTTACTGAAACAAGTTGTCACGCTTCCGTTCTGGTTCTTTAATTCAATCAAATACATTCCAAACGATAATTCTGCTACATCAAATGAATATTTGATTTGCTCTTCATTCCATTGACCTTGATTAACCAACTTACCGTCTATTGAATAAATTTTATACTGTATAAAATCACCTTCATTCCATTCTAAACCTTGAACAAACACATTGATATTCTGAGATGCAGGGTTAGGATAGATTTTAACTGCCGCGGATGATAAAACCATACCGGGGTTTTCTCCTTGAGGATTGTTATCGTTGTACATGCAAGAGCCATCATCTTCCGTTGCATCAGCCATGTAGTTTAGGGCTGTTGAATCCATGCATCCCATGATTGCCGTGCCGCAATTGGAAAGAATACTATACATACCTTCTTGCTCACTTCCCCAGTTCAAACCACCATAAAAATCTCCATATCCAAAACTATTGGAGATAGAAACATAACCACCATTCCAACCATCTCCCCAACTGTCTTCCATATTGACGGTATAGCAATCCGGTGTCAAGCAAGCAAAAGATGTTGATGTTGAGTTATTCATTTCTCCATCAAAGCTGAAAACTTCATCTCCACTTGAATTGATTATTGCGAAAGACATTTCATCCGCCCAAAATCCTGTGGTTGCAACAATGTAAGACCAGCCATACTGACAATCTTGGCTGTAAACGCAAGAGCTATCAGCGACAGTTGCCGCAGGATTGTAATTCATTGAAGTAGGGTCCATACAGCCTTCAATATTCATCGCACATCCATCTGAGTTGATAGACAACATCATATCAGTAGAATATCCTGAGGTTAAATATGGAGCGGCAATTGGCTCAGGCAAACCATTCATGTAAATATTCAATGTTGTATTCTCCCATCCATCGCCAAAATTATCACTTAAAGCAGCATAGAAACATCCATCATTCACGCAAGCATAAGAATCAGCATAACCGCCTGAATATGCCAAATAATTACCATACTCATCATACAAAGAAATGGAGCATTCATTGGCAAAAACATCTCCACTCCAATCAAAGTACAACATGTTCATGTTTCCGCAGGCATCTGCCATTATACATGAACCATCATTGTATGTCGCATCAGGATTGTAATTCAAAGCATTCATTTGCGTGCAACCGTAAATCGGATAAATACAAGACCCATCATTGACGTCCACATCTGCGTTGTAATTTACAGCAAAGGGATCATTGCAACCATAAGTAACTTCATTGCCACAAGAGCCATCAACACTGAATATGTCAGTTTCGAATGAAAGAGAAGCATCCAAACTCTCATGAATAACTTGAACACCTCCAACGTTAATCCAAAAATAGCCATTGTACCAGCCTGCATTGCCTGCATTATTGGTCATAACTGCTGTGTAACACATGTTGGGGTCTAAACAAACATCGGTGTTATAAATGGCGACATTTCCCATTACCGGTGAAGAGAAAACAATTACATCGTTCGAATCTACTATGGATAAACTAACCTCATTGCCGTTTCCAAAAGTGCAAATGTACAAGTGCGCATTAGCTCCTCCATTGCAATAAACACAACTGCTATCTAACACATCAGCGTTGGGATTGAAATTGATTGCATAGGCATCAGTACAGCCTCCATACAAACAAGTTCCATCATTGATGTCTGCTGCAGGATTAAAGTTGGCAGCATTCGCATCAGTGCAGCCATAGTCAATTGAGGTAGTTGTACAGCCAGATGAATTAATGGCTAGATTAAACATCAAATCTGAACCTGAGACCAATGTACCCGAGAACATCACTGCTGAATCAACAGCAATGCTTATTGAACCTCCATTCCATCCATCACCAAAAGTATCATGAAGATGGACAGTGTAGCATCCATCGGATAAACAAGCCGTGTTAGTGAAATTGCCATTATTTTGATATATGCTGCTTTGCACAACAATTTGGCCTTGATCATTCAAAATGAACCACTGCATTTCATTTCCGAAAATAGCAGTAACTGTATTCACGTTCACAAGATTCAATCCATCCGGACATGACGTTTGGGCCAAAGATGATGTAGAGAAGCCAAAAAACAAAGACAAAATAAAAATCAGTAAAAGATTCTTTTTCATAGGTTTAGTTTATTGAAATCGAAACTAAATGAAAAACACTAAACAGAATCACAAAATCAAGTATTTAACATTTAAAGTTTTAACCAAGACATAGCTCCACTGCCGATCAATCGAAAATCTGATTCATTCATTTTTTGATAAAACGCTACAAACTGCCCTTCTGCAATTGCGCGTTGAGGCACATCAAAACAGAATACAACTCCCCAATCGGAAATCCAAATGGTGGCCTGCTCTAAATTTTGCCGATAACGAACCTGAGCCCAAACACGCTGCCCCGAATGCAGGTCATCGGCATTCAATAAATGCAACTCTTTTCTTTGAACCAATACGCAGGGATTATACAAAGCAGGATGGTGCTCACCTTGACCCACATAAACCGTATTGGTGCGAGTATCCGTATGTAAAATAAATAGAGGCTGAGCAAAACCTCCGATGTTGAGCCCTTTGCGCTGACCTACCGTATAATAATGCGCACCATTGTGTTTTCCTATCCACTTCCCTTTAAAAGAAGTCCAATTTCGAGCCATCACTTTTTCAAGCATCAAATCCCAATTACCAGAAATAGCGGATGGTTCATCTTGCCCATTGTCAAACTCCATTTCCTCAAGTAGAATAACATTGCCTTCTTTGGGTTTCAACTGTTGCTGCAAAAAATCAGGCAGTCTAACCTTACCCACAAAACAAAGGCCTTGAGAATCTTTTTTTGCGGCCGTGGGCAATCCAATTTCGGAAGCAATGGCTCTCACTGCTGATTTTTCCAAATGACCAATTGGAAAAAGCGCCTTGGACAATTGGCTTTGTGAAATCTGAGATAAAAAATAACTCTGGTCTTTATTGACGTCCAAACCATTCAACAATTCAAATTGCTGTGAGTGATCATTCCATTGCTTTCTGCAATAGTGACCCGTTGCTACAAAATCAGCTCCGAGCTGCTCAGCAGCCTTAAGAAATACGTCAAATTTTATCTCACGATTGCAAAGAATGTCCGGATTTGGCGTCCTACCAGCCGCATATTCCTTGAACATATAATCTACTATACGCTCCTTGTAAGCCTTGCTCAAATCCAATACCTGAAAGGGAATACCCAAATGCTGGGCCACCAGCATGGCATCATTGCTATCGTCAATCCACGGGCATTCATTATTGATAACAACGGTTTCATCATGCCAATTCCGCATAAAAATCCCCACTACATCATAATCCTGCTGCAACAACAAATGCGCTGCAACACTTGAATCAACACCACCAGACAAACCAACAACGACACGTTTTTTTGACATTGCACAAAAATAACAGATAAATTTCATTCCCCTAAGGCAACCTTCAATAAGATTATCGTCACTACCTTAGTGAAGTGCCAGAAACAAGCATCATTTTGGATTTAGTCTCCGGAAGTATCCGAGGAGAACATCGTTCACAAGAACTGATATACAAAATGTTTGCGGGAAAAATGAAGGTGGTTTGCATACGTTATTTGAAATCAAGAGAAGACGCTGAAGATATTTTGCAAGAGGGATTTATTAAAATTTTTAATCTCCTTCCTCAATACTCAGGTAGCGGTTCATTCGAGGGTTGGATGAGGCGTATTTTCGTTAATCTATGCATCGATGTCATTAGAAAAAATAAAAAAATATCTTTTGTATCCGATGACAGAATGGAGATTGCCGATGAAGGAACCACCCCAACACTCGAGGAATCTGCAATGCCAGATTTCACGCCAGAGGACGTTCTTTTGGCAATGGAAACGTTAACACCTGTTTACAGAATGGTATTCAACTTAATTGCATTCGAAGATTATTCACACCAAGAAGTTTCCGAAAAATTAGGAATTTCTGTTGGGACGAGTAAGAGCAATTATTTCAAAGCCAAAAAAAATATTCAACGCATCTTGATCAATCAGAATACTAAGGAAAATGAGCGAAAAGCAATTTGAAGAGCAATTAAAAAAGAAGTTTGAGGATTACGAGATCCCAGTAACACCCAATGTTTGGCAAAATGTAGCCAAAGGTGTCGGTGGCAAGTCTCCTCTTTTATTGGCATCCTACAAATGGCTTATTGCCGGCATGATTGTAGGCGGAGGAGCTATAGGAATGTACTTCAATTACAGCCAGCCTAATCCCTCAGAAATTTCGCTTTCTACCGCAAAAGTATCCGAGAATAGTTCTTCATCACAAAATCAAGTTGACCTAAACAATTTAAACACCACTTTCGCCGAAACAGCAGAATCGCAAAATCCGTATGTTGAGCAATCACCGATAAAAATTCAGGGCAAGACATCTCAGCAGCCTGGTAGCACACCTGTTGCTCTACAAGAATCTGCAAGTAACATTGAAAAGGTGAAATTGAACAAGGAAAACCAAATAGTATCAGGTACTTTTTCAACAGCCAAAACGCATTGTGTTGGAGCTGAAGTATCTTTTAACTCTCCTTCAACTCCAGACGACGTAAGCTTCTTGTGGAATTTTGGCGATGGAAGTTTCAGCAATGAATCCAACCCTAAACACAAATATTTGAATCCAGGAACTTATATCGTTTCACTCTCCGTGTCAGGTCACAAAAGTGCACAGATCAACACGATGAATATGAGTGAAACGATTACAATCCTGACTACTCCAAAAGCTGATTTTGATTGGACTTTTGACAATGTAGAATCCGGAAAACCTGTTGTATCCATCGACAACAACAGTGAAGCTGCTATTGGATTTGAATGGAATTTCCACGATGGAAAGAAAAGCCATGATTTCAAGCCCAACAAGGTAATGAATGCCAATGGTAAATTTCCTATTTCTATAACTGCTATCCACGAAAATGGATGTAAGGACACGAAAATAAAATACGTGAGCATTAATGACAATAGTCAACTGCAAGCTTCTCCTCAAACATTGGCAGGTGAAGGATTTATGCCTGAGTATTTAAAAGATTTCAAAGGAGGTTTTATTATGTCCGTCTATGATAATGGTAAAAAGATTTTCGAGACCAAAACAATCAAGCGTCCATGGACGGGAATAGATGCCAATGGAAGATACCATGAAGTCAACAAAGAATATACTTGGATTATCATCACCAAAGACAACAACAACGGAGCCTCTAATTACTACTCCGGAAAAGTATTGCTGAAACCTTAACCAAACCCTATATATCAATCTAGTAAGAAAAGTGGAGCCGAGGCTCCACTTTTTTTAACG
Organism: uncultured Chryseobacterium sp.; assembly: GCA_964576575.1. Classification (GTDB taxonomy): domain Bacteria; phylum Bacteroidota; class Bacteroidia; order Flavobacteriales_D; family Sanyastnellaceae; genus CAMCTV01. The sequence goes on along the minus strand of CAZNVU010000091.1, from coordinate 1,808 downwards.
TTCGTGCAACTTTTAATGTGTTATATTTGTCTGTTAACATATAGCTTATATCCAATATAGTTAAGTGAAAATGAGAAATAGTATAGTGATTTTTTTGGTTGTATTGACATACAACATTACTTGGAGCCAATCCCAAGTTGTTTTTAGTGCTGCAAACAATAACCAAACCTTTACTGTTTGCAACCCCAATGATCCAAATATTGGGGAAACAACAGGTATTGTTGCCTCCGGTGGAAATTCCAATCCGGTTTATTCTGACAATGAGAATATTACTGTAACATTCTGCCCATTTACTGCGGGTGATGCTGTTACCGCTACATTCAACATATTCAATCTTTCCCCTGTTGATACCCAACCAGGTAATGGCAATAATTCTGATCAGATGTATGTATTTGATGGCCCTGACACTGGTGCTCCGTCTTTGGGTAATTACGGGGGAAATGCTATTCAAGGAACCAATATTTCATCTACAATTACCAATACAAGTGGATGCCTTACCTTTCAGTTTATATCCAACAACCAAGGAACAGGAACTTTCTCAGGTGCTATTGCCTGTTCAACTCCTTGTGACCCGCCGCTTGCCGCCGGAATCATACTCAACGGTGAAAATGGGGCGACTGATTTCATTAAGGTTTGTATCGGAGAAGAGGTTCAGTTCCAAGAGACCGATTCTGATGCTGCATTGGGGTACAATTTGGTGGGCTACAATTGGGATTTTATGGACGGAAACAGCGCCGTTGGAACAGATAACGGTATTGTCACTCATTCATGGGATGTAGAAGGTCAATACTTTGTTCAATTGTTTGTGCAGGACAACAATCAAGACAATGTTTGCACCAACACCAATTTTATCTCGTTAGAAGTTTTAGTAGCTCCTCAGCCCGAATTTGTAAATTTTCAGGAGGACGTGGAAATATGCGTTGGCGAAGAAGTAAGCTTCACTGCTCAACCAGACATCTATGAGGTCACATGGTCTGGATTTGAAGGAGCCACAGAAATTGAAGAAGGTTGTTTTACAGATGATCAGCTTGGTGTTGCGCAAGATGTTGAAATTTATCAAACTGGATTTTTAGCAGGAACTGTCATTGAGGACACCACAGATATCTTGGACATTTGTTTTGAAATGGAACACAGTTTCATTGGAGATATTGTCGTCATTTTGACATGTCCAAATGGACAAAGTATGATTTTTCACCAACAAGGCGGAGGAGGAGTGGATCTTGGGGAGCCCAACCCAGCCACAAATATGGATGAATTTCCATGCAATGACCCAGCAGTTATAGGTGTACCTTATGAATATTGCTTTGCCCCAGGACAAAATCAAACATGGGTGGAATATGCAGCTACGGGTGGCGGCGGTTCACTTCCGGCTGGAACTTATCAACCCGTTCAGCCTTTTGAAAATTTGGTTGGATGCCCTGCCAATGGCATTTGGACTCTAACCATTGTAGATAACTGGGCTGTAGATGATGGACAAGTATTCTCATTTTCACTAAACTTGAATCCAGACTTTTACCCTCCTGTAACAGAATTTACTCCGGATATTGGTATTGATGCTAGTCAGAGTTTTTGGAACCAAGGCTCTTTGCCAGATTACGCTTCAATCAACGATAATAATGCAGATGAGATTTTAATAGTGCCCACAGCAGCAGGTTCAGATGTGTTTACCTATACTGTTGTGGATGATTTTGGCTGCTCAAACAGTACTTCATTCACTGTTACAACATTTGAAGCTTTGACTGTAACCGCAGGTCCTGATTTACAATATGCTTGCGGCAATTTAACCTTAGAAGGCGGTTTTATAGGAA
>CAZNVU010000090.1:0-10232 GCA_964576575.1 uncultured Chryseobacterium sp. | reverse complement strand
TGGTATTGAGTTTTCTTGTATCGCTGTGGGATTAATAATCCCCATTGATTCTATTCCTTGAATAATATCTGAGTTCAGACCCAGATTGATAAATTTTTCTGACATTTGTCCTCAAAGGTGGGGTATTTTCCCTGTCAATTCAAATATTTTGATCATAGAAATTAAACTATCCATTAGTCAAATACTCTAAATCGTCATGAAAAGATTAATGATTTTATGCAGCATAATTCTATCATTGAAGATGTATTGCAGCGGCCAGTCCTATTTTCCGTCGGCTGGTCAAAACTGGGAGACGGTATCATTTGATGAAGCAGGTTGGTGTGCTGATAGTCTCAATGCTTTGATAGATTTTTTAGATCAACAGGATAGCAAGGCATTTATTGTTTTGTATGATGGCAAAATCATAGTAGAACATTATTTCGATAACTTCACTGCGGATAGTCTCTGGTATTGGGCCAGTTCAGGAAAAACGCTAACAGCTGCATTGGTTGGAATTGCTGAAAGTGATTATGGTTTAGTATTAGATAATCCAACCTCCAATTATTTAGGTGCGGGTTGGACTTCATTGACACCTCAACAAGAGAGTTTGATAACTGTGCGCAATCAGTTGAACATGACCACTGGCTTGGATGATGCTGTCGCTGATGATGACTGCACGTTGCCCCCATGTTTAAGCTATGTCGCTGATGCTGGGGCAAGATGGGCTTATCACAATGCTCCTTATACTTTATTGGATGGTGTCATTGAAAATGTTTCAGGTATTACATTGAATCAATTCTTTGCGCAAAAAATTGGACTGCCTTGTGGGATTTCAGGATTGTACTTTCCCAGTGGCCCTTACAATCAAACCTTTGTGAGTACGCCGAGAAACATGGCTAAGTTTGGACTTTTATTACAATCTCAAGGGAATTGGAATGGTACAGAAATTATTCCTAGCAATTATTTCCAATCTATGATTTCGCCCTCACAGGCAATCAACCCAGCATATGGTTATTTGACTTGGTTGAATGGAAGTAATTATTTCATGATTCCTGAAACTCAAATCCAGTTTCCGGGCATGATGGCGCCCAGCGCTCCATCTGACACATACGCGGGATTGGGAAAAAATGGACAGGTGGTTTGCGCCGCTCCAAGCAAGAATGTTTCTTTTATTCGAATGGGAAATGGGAATAATGAATTGGTGAGTGTAACCATTTTGGAAAACATTTGGAGAAAGATGCAGTGGTTTTTTTGTTCAAATGACATTCAAGAATATGAAGATAATTTTGTTGTTGTAAATAACAATGGCTCAAGACCGATGGTCCAGTTTAAATCGACTTGTGATGTTTCAATTTTTGATTCAATGGGGAAGAAGGTCAAAGCTGAATTTGCGCAATTGCCAATTGGAGTTTACTTTTTGCATTGCTCAAAAGGAAATCAGAGACAAATAATTAAAGTTCTGGTTGGTGAAAACTAACCATTGTTTCTTTTGAGCTTTTGCTTTTGGCCATTACATTTGTTGAATGGCCAACGAACGCAATGTTACGATCGTGCCGCCTTCTAAATACACCGGAATCAAAGAAATTCCGTTGAAAGATGCGGCTTGCGGTGTACCCGCAATCACCTCAACAATGTACCATATTTCGGAAGAATTGGGACTGTTGAAGGGAATGAAGACTTTATTGAAATTGAATCAAAAGAACGGTGTTGATTGTCCTGGATGCGCATGGCCTGATCCAGATGATCATCGTTCAGCAATTGGAGAATATTGTGAGAACGGTGCCAAGGCTATTGCAGAGGAGGCTACAGATAAAAAGTGTACGCCAGAGTGGTTTGCTCAGCACAGTGTAGAAGAGATATCCTCATGGAGTGATTTTGAGATTGGAAAGAGTGGTCGTGTTACTCACCCTATGTTTCTGGATGAAGGTGATTTGTATTATAGGCCTATTTCATGGGAGTCTGCTTTTGAAATGATTGCTGGCGAATTGAAGAGCGCAGCGAATCCTCATAGAGCTGTTTTTTACACTAGCGGAAGAACGAGCAACGAGGCGGCTTATATGTACCAATTAATGGTGCGAAATTATGGAACCAATAATTTACCAGACTGCTCCAATATGTGTCATGAGAGTTCTGGTGTTGCCTTGACTGAAACCATTGGTATAGGGAAGGGTACAGTAAAGTTGGACGATATACACCATGCCAAGTTGATTTTGGTCATTGGGCAGAATCCGGGAACCAATCATCCAAGAATGATGAGTGCATTGTCCAAATGCAAAGGAAATGGGGGGAAGATTGTCCATATTAATCCACTGCCTGAGATTGGAACGGAAAAGTTCATCGATCCACAAAGTCCTCTCGAAATATTGAAAGGAGGAACCAAGTTGGCTGATTTGTATTTGCCTGTTAAGATTGGTGGTGATATGGCCTTGTTTCAGTATGTGCAAGCCCAGCTTTTGAAGCGGTCAAAAACCGACACCAATGTTTTTGATAGGACATTCATTGGAGACAAAACTTTAGGTTTTGAAGAATGGATTATATTTTATGAGCGTTGTGATATAGAACAATTGGAAGAAATTACAGGGCTCAGAAAAAGTGAAATAGAACCCTTGATAGATTTGTTGTTAAGTACAACCGAAATTATTTCTTGTTGGGCAATGGGATTAACACAACAGAGGCAAGGAGTAGCGACCATTCAGGAAATTGTGAATATACATTTATTGCGTGGTGCAATTGGAAAACCTAATGCAGGAGTTTGTCCCGTTCGTGGACATAGCAACGTGCAAGGTGACCGAACCATGGGTATTTATGAAAAGCCCAAGGCGGCTTTCATGGATCGACTTGATCGATATTGGAATAAAAAATTTGTACGAGATGAGGGCTATGATGTAGTTGAGGCCATTTCTGCAATGGAGAAAGGTGAAGTTGATGTTTTTATCGCCATGGGCGGAAATTTCATCTCAGCTACTCCAGATAGTGAAAGAACAGGTAGGGCAATGCAGAAGGTTAGACTGACTGTTCAGGTTAGTACCAAACTGAATCGGGCACATTGTGTTACCGGACAACGTGCTTTGATTTTGCCTTGTTTGGGAAGAACTGAAAAGGATATGCAAAGAACAGGAGAGCAGTTTGTAACTGTTGAAAATTCAATGGGGGTTGTGCATACATCACGCGGTGTGAATTCACCTTGTTCAAATCACTTGAAGTCAGAACCTGCTATTGTATCGGGAATCGCGCAAGCTTTGTTTGGAAATGAAGGAGGAATGGATTGGCAAGCAATGGTAGATAATTATGATGTGGTTAGAAATCACATTGAGGGAAGCATAGCTGGATTTGATCAATTTAATCAGAAGGTCAGAAAGCCGGAGGGATTTTATTTACCCAATGGACCAAGAGAAGGGAATTTCACAACCCCAAGTGGCAAAGCGCATTTTTCAATGAATACGTTGGAATTGCAGAAAGTGGCTGAAGGCCGTTTTATTATGATGACCATTCGGAGTCACGATCAATACAACACAACCATTTACGGATTGGATGACAGATACAGGGGAATAGAAAATGAACGCAGAGTTGTGCTCATGAATGCAGAAGATATGGCTGCAGCGGGATTGAGTCATCTTTCAGATGTGAATATCGTTGGATGGTATAACAATGAGCGACGTGTGGCTGAGCATTTTTTGGTCATACCTTACCCCATTGCGCGGGGTTGTGTTGCAACGTATTTTCCCGAAACCAATTGTTTGGTGCCTTTAGAGCACACAGCGCTCAGGAGCAATACCCCTGTTAGCAAATGGATTGAGGTCAGTTTTGAAAAGAATTAGCTCAAGATAGTTATTGACTTTTTGCTATGGAATATTAGTATTGTAGAAAGTGCATTGCTTTCTTACATTTGCGCTCAATTAACCGATAACCAAATAAAATTATCATTATGAACAATGTTTTTTATCTGATTCCTGCCGTAGGCCTTATTGCCTTGGTGGTGATGATGATCAAATCCGCTTGGGTCAACAAGCAAGACGCGGGAAATGACCGCATGAAAGAGATTGCAGGGTATGTAGCTGAGGGCGCAATGGCGTTTTTAAAGGCTGAGTATCGCATTTTGGCCATCTTCATGGTCATCGCAGGAATTGGTTTGGGCGTTTTGTCTCAAATGGTTCCATCATCACACTGGTTAATCGTAGTAGCCTTTGTTGTAGGATGCGTATTTAGTGCATTGGCTGGTTTCTTTGGAATGAAGATCGCAACCAAAGCCAACGTTAGAACAACTGAAGCAGCGCGTACTTCATTGGCCAAGGCATTGAAAGTGTCTTTCACAGGAGGAACTGTGATGGGTCTTGGTGTAGCTGGATTGGCTGTATTGGGATTGGGAATGTTGTTTGTGATTTTCTTCCAGTTTTTTATGCAAGGTACTTTGGAGAATGGTGGAGTAGAAACCATGACAAGGGTATTGGAGGTATTGGCTGGGTTCTCAGTAGGTGCTGAAAGTATTGCATTATTTGCCCGTGTTGGAGGTGGTATCTATACGAAAGCCGCTGATGTTGGCGCTGACTTGGTGGGTAAAGTAGAAGCTGGAATCCCTGAGGATGATCCTCGTAACCCTGCAACCATTGCGGATAACGTAGGTGATAACGTAGGTGACGTTGCGGGTATGGGAGCGGATTTGTTTGGTTCTTATGTAGCCACCGTTTTGGCCTCCATGGTTTTGGGTAACTATGTTATTCGTGATGTGATTGAATCTACTGGCGGTTTTGATGGAATTCCTTTCGCAGGAATGGGCCCTATCTTATTGCCTTTGAGCATTGCGGCCGTTGGTTTGTTGGCCTCAATTGTGGCATCTTATTTTGTTCGAGTCAAAGAGAATGTTTTGGCGACAACTGATACCGTTCAGAAAGCGTTGAACATGGGTAATTGGATTTCTATGATTATTTCCTTGGTGGCTTCATACTTCTTGATCAACATGATGTTGCCAGCTGAGATGACCATTTCTGTTTTCAATGCAGGTGAGTTCAGCAAGGCTACAACCACGAGCATGAATGTGTTTTGGGCAGTATTGGTGGGAATGTTTGTAGGGATTGCCATCTCTTACATTACTGAGTTCTATACTGGATTGGGCAAAAGACCTGTTGTCGGTATCGTTCAGAAATCTGCAACTGGTGCAGCAACCAATATCATTGCCGGTTTGGGTACAGGTATGTTGAGTACTGCGATGCCAGTGATTTTGTTTGCAGGTGCTATATGGGCTGCTTATGCTTTGGCTGGTTTCTATGGAGTAGGTATTGCTGCTTCAGCGATGATGGCCAACACTGCTATGCAGTTGGCGATTGATGCTTTTGGTCCTATCGCGGACAATGCAGGTGGAGTAGCTGAGATGAGTGAGTTGCCAGCTGATGTTCGTGAGAAGACAGATATTTTAGATTCAGTAGGAAATACAACCGCTGCTATTGGAAAAGGATTTGCCATTGCTTCTGCAGCATTGACTGCGTTGGCGTTATTTGCGGCCTATGTTACTTTTACAGGAATCAATGGAATCAATATTTTTGATGCCAAAGTTTTAGCAGCACTGTTTATCGGAGGAATGATCCCAGTAGTTTTCTCTGCTTTGGCGATGAATTCTGTGGGTAAGGCAGCCATGGACATGGTGAACGAAGTACGTCGTCAGTTCAAAGAGATTCCTGGTATTATGGAAGGAACAGGACAACCAGAGTATGGCAAGTGTGTTGAGATTTCAACCAAAGCTGCTTTGCGTGAGATGTTGTTGCCAGGTGTAATTACCATTGTTACGCCAATCATCATTGGATTGGTGATGGGAGCAGAAGCATTGGGAGCTTATATGGCTGGTGTTACAGTGAGTGGTGTGATGTGGGCCATTTTCCAAAACAACGCTGGTGGCGCTTGGGACAATGCCAAGAAGTCTTTTGAAAAAGGTGTTGAGATCAATGGTGAGATGTTCTACAAGAAATCTGAGCCACACAAGGCAGCTGTTGTTGGAGATACCGTTGGAGATCCATTTAAGGATACTTCAGGACCATCCATGAACATCTTAATCAAGTTGTCTTGTTTGGTGGGATTGACCTTGGCTCCGCTATTGAATGATGGGCACGGTGCTGCTGAAAAAATGGAGAAATGTCACGGACATGAAATGACTATGGATTGTCATGGTGGTGGACATAACGATTGTTGTAGTTCTGAAAAATCAATTTGCACACATGAAGGACACACTTGTACTTCAGCAGATTCTTTGGCTGGTCATTGCAAGTCAGAAGGTTCTTGCCACAAAGAGGAATCTTGTTGCAAGGGTGATGCTGCTAAGTGTGAAGGAAAGGAAAAGGAAGGATGCGAGAAGAAAGATTGCTGTAAAAAGTAAAACCTTTCGCAATTTCAGATTTCGTCTGATAATACCTTATAGGATACAGATAAAAGGCCGTGTTTACGGCCTTTTTCGCGTTTTAAACAATCAGAAATTCAGTGTTAATAAGTTGAAATTCTCATCTATCTGACGGTGTTTTTAGCTTTTAGATTTGAAGTTGAACAAATTGTTTCTTAGACATTGATTATGAAAGAACTTTTACCGTTGAAAATTTGGAGCATGCAGGTTTTTGGATTAGCACTTACATTTACCCAGTTGGATTCATTGGCCCAGTCCGCCAATCAAATTCAGATATCAGGCACCAATACTTCTTTATCAGCTAGTTACAATGTGGCCACTGTTGTTGATCCCAACTTGGTGATAACAGCTGATGGCACCATCACAGGATTTAGGGTTCAGATTACACAATCTTACGTTTCAGGTGCGACAGGTGATATTCTGTCTTATACAGGTCCATTGCCAGCAGGGGTTACTGTAACGGCAACACCCTTCAACAATACAACTGGTGTATTAACATTCAATGGTACTACAAGTGCGGCCAATTGGCAGTCGTTGTTAAGAACTGTCACGTTCAGATCTACAACATCCACCTGCTATCCTACAATGCGAACAATAACATTTACGGCGGGATCAGTTTTCTACAATCCTCTTACAGGACATTTTTACGAGTATGTCGCTTCCAATGGTATTTGGAGTGCAGCAAAGTCAGCTGCTGAGCTAAGGTCTTATTTTGGTAGATTGGGTTATTTGGCAACGATGCAATCAGCTGCTGAGAATAACTTTGTATGGAAGATTATGTCCAGTGATGCTTGGTTTGGAGCATCTGATAATGTCACTTTTATCAATGCCGCGACAGGAGTTACTACTTATGCAAATCAAGCGGCAGCAGAGGGGAAATGGCACTGGATTTCTGGTCCAGAACGCGGTACGATGTTTTCAAATGGCAATGGAACACCCGTAACGCAAAGTGGGCAGTATGCCAATTGGAATGGAGGTGAACCAAACAATTCAGGAAGTAATGAGCATAGTGGTCAATTCTATTCATCAGGAGCAAGTGGTGGACGATGGAATGACTTACCGCAAGCCAATAACCTAGCGGGTTATTTGACAGAGTATGGAGGAATGCCTGAAGATATCACTACTTCTAATCCAATTTTTACCCGGGGTGTTACGGTTTCAGGTGCTGCTAGTGGATCCATTAATGGTGGAGGAGTGAATGTTTGCAGTGGTTCAAATAGTACAACTTTAACATTAACGGGATTAACGGGTAGCGTTGTGCGTTGGGAGTCTTCATTGGATAATTTCTTCACAGCTGGAACCAACATATCTAATACCACCACCACTTTGGTGGTTAACAACATAATGCAAACTACTTATTATAGAGCTGTAGTTAACGCAACAAGTCCTGCTTCTTGCAGCAATTTGCCAACATCTAGCGTGGCTATAACTGTTTCCCCCACTTTGTCAGGAAGCATCTCTGCAATTAACAATCAGATTTGTTCTTTAGGTGATGCGGAGTTAACCTTGTCTGGTTATCAGGGAAACATCAATAGATGGCAATGGAGCTCCAACAATGGAACCACTTGGAACAATATTGCTAATACTACACCATTTCTCACCTACAATATAGCCTCAGCTGGCACGTATCTTTTTAGAGCTGAAGTCCAAACTCCTGGATGTGGAGCTGCTGTTTATACAGCAAATAGAACCATAACCGTTATTTCGGGTACCCCTCCTGAAGGGGGGGTAGTGAGTAGTGCAAGTTTTTGCACGGGTACGCATTCGGGCACATTAAATCTGACTGGGCATACGGGTACAATCTCAAAGTGGCAGCGATCGACAGATAATGGTGTTGTTTGGACTGATGTTGTTAATTCAACAACTAGCTTTTCTTTCTCGGGGATTTCAGCAACAACACTTTATCGGGCTGTGCTGACCAATGGATCTTGTGGCACTGCCTATAGCTCAGTAGGAACTGTCCTTGTAAGTGCCAATTCTGTGGCAGGAACCGCATCAGGTAATCAAACAGTATGCGGCGGAAGTCCAATCACAAGTATTACCTTGTCTGGTAATTCTGGGAGCATACAATGGGCATCATCATTGAATAACTCGACTTTTACCAATATATCTGGTGCTACTTCTAGTGTTTTATCTCAGAGTAGTTTGCCAGCAAATATTACGCAAACCACCTATTATCGGGCTGTAGTTACCAATGGCGCTTGCGCTTCAGTGAATAGCAATACGATTACTGCAACTTTTAATACCCCTGTTACTTATTATCAAGACAGTGATGCCGATGGATTTGGAAAAGACAATGTGACGCAATCGGTTTGTACGGGTCAACCAACGGGTTATACTAATCAGGGCGGTGATTGCAATGACCTAAATGCAGCAGTTAGACCTAATGCCACAGAAACTTGTAACCTGATTGATGATAATTGTAATGGAAGCATTGATGAGGGTGTGCAAACTACTTTTTATGTAGACTATGATGGTGATGGATACGGTAATCCAGCGGTTCCTGTTTTGGCTTGCACGCAACCAACAGGTTATGTGAACAACAACAATGACTTTAATGATAATGATCCCAATTCTTATGGAGGAGCAACTGAATTGTGCGATGGTATTGATAATGACGGTGACGCTTTAATCGACGAAGGAGTTCAAAATACCTACTACGCAGATTCTGATGGTGATGGTTATGGCGATATCAACGTTCCTGGTTTAGCTTGTTCTCAACCTTTGAATTATGTAACCAACAATACGGACTGCAATGATCTGAATGTTACCATTTTTCCTTTCGCTAGTGAGACTTGTAATGGGGTGGATGATGATTGTGATTCAAGCATTGATGAGGGAGTTAAGACAACCTATTATGAGGATGCCGATGGCGATACCTACGGAAATCCTAACGCTACAACTTTGGCTTGCTCCATGCCAACGGGATATGTGGTTAATTCTTCGGATTGCAATGATGCCAATGCCAATGTGAATCTTTCAGCAACGGAAGTTTGTAACACTATCGATGATGATTGCGATAATGCGGTTGATGAAAATGTTCAAAATACTTATTTTTTGGATAATGATGGTGATGGGTTTGGTACAGGAACCACCACGACTTTGGCTTGCACTGTGCCTGCAAATTATTCTACCAATTCATCGGATTGCGACGATACAGACAATAATGTTAATCCTGGAGCGAATGAAATATGCAATTACATCGATGATAATTGTATCGATGGTGTTGACGAGAGCGTTACGACCACTTACTATGAAGATGCGGATGGAGATGGTTATGGTATTGCTGACGAGACCATCCAAGAATGTGGTTTGATGGTTGGTTATGCTGAAGTTTCCGGAGATTGCGATGACAGCAACGTCAATGTAAATCCAAGTGAAACGGAGATTTGCAATACGATAGATGACGATTGTGATGAAGAAATAGATGAATTTGTTACTTCTACTTTTTACGCGGATACAGACAGTGATGGTTTTGGAAACCCAGGTGTTTCGACTTTGGCTTGCTCAGCTCCTGCAGGATATGTTTCCAATAACGATGACTGTGATGATGCTGTTGTGACCTATTTGGACAATGATGGCGATGGTTTTGGATCTACCACTGTAGTTGCTTGTGGTGAGCCCAATAATACAGACTGCAACGACAACAATGCTACTTTGAATGCGATTACTGTTGAAGTTTGTAACAACTTCGATGATGACTGCGATGGATCGGTTGATAATGGTTTGACTTTCGTAGATTATTTTGTAGACAATGATGGTGACGGTTACGGTGCCGGTGCAGCAAGCAATTTGTGTTCTAATCCTGGTGCTGGTTATGTAACGAACAACACAGATTGTAATGACAACGATGCTACTTTGAATTCAATCA
>CAZNVU010000089.1:0-10449 GCA_964576575.1 uncultured Chryseobacterium sp. | reverse complement strand
GTTTGATCCAGAATATTTTTCAAGATTATCACAAATTCAAACTCCAGAATTTCTGTGGATTGGTTGCTCAGATAGTCGTGTGCCTGCCAACGAGATTACGGGAACCAAACCAGGTGAAATTTTTGTTCATCGAAATGTGGCCAATTTGGTTGTTCATACGGATTTGAATTTATTGAGTGTGCTTTTGTACGCTGTCGATGTCTTAAAAGTGAAGCACATTATCGTATGCGGTCACTATGGTTGCGGTGGCGTAAAGGCTGCGTTGACCAATGAAAATTATGGAATGATCAACAAATGGCTCCGCAATATCAAGGATGTTTACCGAATTCATCAAGATGAATTTGCAACCATTCAAAATGTAGAGGAAAAGGTAAACTTGTTGGTTGAATTAAACGTCAAAGAGCAAGTTTTAAATTTGGCCAAAACGAGTATAGTTCAAAGTGCATGGAAGAAAAGACATGGTCCTACCATTCACGGTTGGGTATACGGTTTGGACGATGGAAAGCTAAAACCGCTTTGCTCAATGGATCATCATTCCAAATTGGATGATATTTATACATACGATAATCTTGGTTAAACTAGACTAAAAAGTCATTCTAGGCTGAGGAACAATGTTGCGTTGATTTGTGGGATTTTTTAGATATTCAAAATATCCTGAAATACCAATCATAGCAGCGTTATCAGTACAATAGTCAAACTTTGGAATAAAAGTTAGGTAATCATTTTGGGTACCACGCATCTCGAATTCCATCCTCAGCAAACTATTGGCGGAAACTCCTCCCGCAAGAGCAATGTTTTTGACATTGTACTCTTTAACAATCCTAAAAAATTGATTCATCAAGTAATTCACCACTGCATATTGGTAAGAAGCACAAAGATCATGGATATTCTTTTGAATGAAATCAGGATCTTGTTTGGTCTGGGCTTGCAGAAAATAAAGCAGTGATGTTTTTAATCCTGAAAAACTGAAATCAATGTCTTTCTTTCTCGGAGTAGCAAAGACAAAAGCTTTATGATTTCCTTCTTTGGCAAGTTTATCTACAGCTGGTCCCCCGGGATACGGTAATCCCATCAACTTGGCACCTTTATCCAATGCCTCACCAGCTGCATCATCCAATGTTGTGGCAACCACTTTTAAATCGGTGGGACTATTTACAATAACAATCTGTGTATGTCCCCCGGAAACTGTGAGACACGCAAATGGAAATGAAATAGCAGTCTCGTATTGTCCTTCAATACAATGTGCCAATACATGTCCTTTCATATGGTTTACCCCTACCAATGGCTTTCCTGATGCCATCGCCATGGACTTCATGAAAGCAACACCAACATGCAACGCTCCCATAAGACCTGGACCTTCAGTTACTGCCAAAAGGTTCATGTCTTTCAATGAAAGTTGGGCTTTGTCAAAGGCAGCCTGAACAACAGGAACGATATTGGATTGATGCGCTCTACTGGCCAACTCAGGCACTACCCCACCATATAGTTCATGCACTGCTTGCGTTGCGGTTACCAATGCAATTACCCTTTGATGGTCCAATATGGCAGCTGAAGTTTCATCGCAGCTGCTCTCTACTGCAAGGGTATAAAAGTGACTCATGGTTGAACAACAATCATGTGATCAAACTCTTCTGTAGTGGCCCTGTCCATCTTTTCCTTGGTTCCATATATGATAGAACTTTGAACATCGGATTGATTATTGTTTTGATACCACTGTGCAACTTCATCCATGGACATGCACATAAAAGCTTTGGAGAAAACTTCTGAAGTCAGCAGTGAAGGGGCTGAAACAGACACCCATTGAAAATCATTGTCGACCCAGGTACTTTTTGGAATGTTCATGAAAGTTCTTTTGTCTTGTGTATTCTTAAAGGACAATGCCCTATTCTTCAGTTTGATTTGTGGATCTTGCATTTGACCAGTGAAACCCATAGGCACCACGTTGAAATCTCCTGGACCTTCTCCAAAAATTAAATATTTTCCCGCCATTGAAATCTTGATGGCAGAGAATCCATGTTCTTTTAATTTCTCCAAAACCAAATCCATTGCCCAACAACTTGCCGCTTCTGTAACTTCCCATTCGGCATCGCGGTGGTGCTTGATCCATTGAACTTTGTTACCATTCTCTTTTAATTCCATCAGATGAGGACCAAAACCTACAATGGGTTTGAATGCTTCAAAGTTGGGGGTGAATTCAGGATCTGCAATAGCATATTGTAACACCCGATCCAATGCAATAGAGGTAGGATCAAAATATCCTTTGGACCATTCTTTCATTTCTTCCATTTTGTGGTAAAATCGGACGAAATAATGTCCGTTTTCTTGAATGTCAATCGCCTTATTGACGTCCTTATTGTAATTGAATCGATGGATGGTTGAGTTGGTATCGTTCAAATCAAAGTGCATCGCAACACCTCTCAAAATATCATCGATTTCCTTTTCATAGTTCGTAGAATCCCCCACAACTTCAATCTTATATTGTTTACCCATGAACAAACCTTGATATTCTCTACCTTGCAAAGTAGATTTGGAATTATTTTGGCAAGCACAAACCATAAAGAATGTCGCAAGAATGAAGAACCTAATCATAGTCAACAAAATTAAGGCAAGTATGCAAGTACTTGGTCTTGTTGCTTTGAATATGTTATCCATCTTGTGCTGTTCACAATCACCTTTATGGGTTGACCAAAGCCCTTTTGGTCATCAAGAAGGCATTAGAAGTGTCACAACAACCTCTTTGGATGGCGACGTAGTTTTTCCCGTATTGTTTCTGCAACAAACCACCCCATTGTGGTTTCAGTTTGATTGGTTAGCCGATGAACGAGAATGGCTGAGCTACCGCATTTTTCATTGCAATGTTGAAGGAAAGATAAATGAAGTTGATTACACGGAGTATGTTCAGGGTTTTGAATCGCAAGAAATTTCAGAGTCGCCTGAGTTTGGATTGAACACAACTACAGATTATGTCCATTATCATCTCGCTTTTCCCAACGACATGATGCGACCCACGAAGTCCGGTCGTTATTGGTTGTTGATTTATAGAAACAATGATTGGGAGGACAGAGACAATCATGTTGTATCGTTTCCTTTTTTTGTTGTTGACGAAAAGGTTCAGGTGCGAGCCCAGATGAGAAGATCCTCTAGTGGTGCTCATGTATTTAGCCATCAACAATTGGATGTGGCAGTTAATCCCAATGGTTACTTTCTTTCAGATATTTTCAGAGATATTCATTTAGAAGTTTATCAGAACTATGAGCTAACATCATCAGTCAATTGTTTGAAGCCCAATCCAACATTTGTAGAACCTCATCTATGGCGTTTTATTGATGATACTAATCCTGGATTTCCCGGAGGAAATGAATGGCGTATGATGTCTACGGTTGATATTTCAGCACCTGGATTCAATATTGACCACACCCTACCCAATCAAGAATGGCCAGAGGTTTTTGTAGCCATGGATCAATCCAACAAAAGAGCACATTCTAGTTGGATGGATTATAATGGTAAAAATATATGGGTGACCAAAAACAGTTCAGTTAATGCATTGGAAGCAGATTATTTTTTGACGCACTTCCGATTTAAACATGCACATGAATCACAACAAAAACTTTATCTTGAAATACAAACCAATTTAGGAATCAAAGAATTATTCAATTGTAATTATGATGAACATTCAGCTTCTTACCGTTGTGATGCACTTTTAAAACAAGGAATTTACAATTATCGGTATCGTTTTTTTAATTCAGATACATCTAACGAAAACGGATTGGAATACACAGAGGGTAACTTTGCAGAAACGATGAATGACTATCATTGTTTTTTATACCAAAGAGACCCTGTTTATCAAATGGATCAGATCATTGGCTTTTATAAATTGAGCAACCGTCCATGAAAATAGTTGTAATTGGAAATGGGAAGATGGCGGCAGATTGCATCAAGATGATGTTGAATCAAACATTGCATCAATTGTCTTATGTTTTCTATGAAGCGGATAAGAATGTCCAACCCAAGGTTTTATTGGATTGTATTGATGAAAATCAAATTCCCTCCTCAGCCATTATCAAGATTCATGATGAAGTAAATTTAAAAGTTATGGATGAACTTCAACCCGATTGGATTTTCAACATCAACTGTTATCAATACCTCAGGGCTATTGTTCTTTCGAAGGCCAAACACGGAGTAATCAACTTTCACAATGGTCCCTTACCAAGATATGGCGGTGTCAACATACCTACATGGGCCATACTAAACGGGGAGCAACACCATGGAGTAACTTGGCATTTGGTCAATGAGGCCATAGATGCCGGCGATGTTTTAGAACAGAGCATTTTTGAATTATCGTCCAAACTCACGGCAGCTCAATTGATGGTTAAATGCATTCAAGAAGGGATTCGCTTGTTTGAAGAAAATTGGATACACTGGATAGAAGGTAAAACCAAGCCTCGCGTTCAGATTGGTGAAAGATTGTATTTTGGTTTAAAAGATAAAGTTTCCAATGAGGGAATGCTATCTGCCAATAATACCTGTATTGAATGGGATAGAACGGTTAGGGCGCTCCATCTATTTCCTTACCCCAATGATGTCGCTTATGCGCACATTAGGATGCGGCATCAGAAATACTTTGCCATTGCGGGTAGGGTCATAGATACTGATATTTCTCATCCGATTGGCACCATCATATTTGATCAACCGACTGGTTTTGCAGTACAATTGTCCGAGGGACATTACCTCATCACGCAATTGGCCAATGAAGAATGGAAATTGATTAAGCCTAAAGATTTAGAACTTATCTGCGGCAGTTCCATCTCAATGATTGAATAGTTTTTACAGACTTTTCAAATTTTTTCGTCTCTTTTTTTCAACAATCTCAACTTTTTTGGATTGCCTTTTTCAAGTTATCCCCATTTCATTAACACTCCTTTCCTCAATCAAAAAAGCCGAATAGTTTTACAAGGTTGAGCATCATAACTCGACCCTAAACAAATTTTTAAGGAATGATTACACGAATTATTGGTATCAATACCAGTACCTATGTGAACGCAGAAATGCGTTTGGATGATTGCGATTCATTGCAATTGGTGGGGCCCAACAACGTCGGTAAATCGACGTTGATCTATACCCTGAATTTTTTGTTCATCGTTGACGGTTCCAAAATGTCTTTCTCCGGTCAACGTCGCGGTGATAAAGAAACCATTCACCACTACTTCCCTACCCACAACCAGAGTTATATCATTTTTGAGATCAAGAAGAACGAAGCAGAGTATTGCATTCTTGTCAAGCGAGACAGCGATGGGGAGTTGGAATATTTCAGATTGAATTGCGAATATCGTTCTCAATATTTCTTCACCAAAGAAGGAGCCCATCAGCGCATTCGCAAATGGGATGAAGTTCAAACTACTTTGGAAGAGGAAAAAGTAGAGCTGTATTTGTACAAGAGCAAGACGGAAGTCTTTAACGCAGTCTATGCCCGTGGCAAGCGAAATGAAGCGGTTATTTGGTTAGAAGATAGCGTGAGAACAGATGGTTTATCCAACAATTTTTCAAAGGTTTATCGCTATTTGATCAATTCTAAGTTGATCACCAATAAGACATTAAAAGAGTCTTTGATCATTGCCGATAACAGAGAGAACGAAGGGCTTTCATTTTCGCAAAAGAACAAGAAAGACATCAACGATCTTTTGCGCATCAACGAAGAAATAAAAACCATCAAGTCCATACAAAAAGATTTTGAAGAGTTCCGAGAAGTGGTGAATTTGTTTAGAGCAAAGAATAAGATAGTAAGTGATCTGGTTTATGCTTTTGACAAACAATACAACGGTGTAATTCAGGATTTGGATTCTGGTCGATTAGACAAAGAGAAGAATTTCCAAACCACTTTGGTCAATGTCAATGAAAAATTGAAGCCGCGTCAAGAGGAGTTGAATCGTGAAATTGGTAAAAAGGAAACAGAAGAAGAAATGCTTGAAAAAGATTTCATTGGATTACAGACCCAATTGGATGAAATCAATTCTTTTGAGACCAAGAAGTTTTTGGATGAGGCCTTGATCAATTTGGACGCCAAGCGCAAGGAGACTGAAGTACGAATCACCACAGTAGAGAACAAAAAATTGGACACCAAGCAATTGGAATCCAAGTTGGGGAAATTGGACAGTGCCATCGTTCTTTTGGAAAATCAAATCAAGAACTACGATGATCAATTGATTCAAAAGATAACGGGTGACGATGCTTCAAGAAAAGTTTTGAATGCGATTTTTACGCCTGAGTTTGCAACCCTACCTTCCAGTTTAGTCAAGAAGAAAATTTCCAAGGTTGGTGCCAGCATGAACATTTTTGATGGTGAGATTAAATTACCCAAAGATTTGCCATCAAAGGATCTTCCTTCTGTCAAAGCTTTGAAAGATGAGTTGGCAGAGATTCAATCTGAGAAAGTTGAATTGGAAAAACTTTGGGCAGTGGCCATGCATTTGGACAAGGCGCAGAAGGAATTGCAAAAGATCAATGAGGACATTGAAGCCACCAAAGAAAAATTGCGCAAGCTCAAAGAAAAACCATCCTTAGAAAAGAAGATTTCTGAGTTGGGCAAGCAATTGCGTGAGGTCAAAGGAGAAAAGCAAACCCTTGAAGAGGAATTGCGCAAGTTGAAGAAAGAAATCAATGAAAAGACTTTAGCATTGGATACTTGGAAAGAGGATATCCGCAAGTCAGAGGAAAGATTGATTGAATTGAAGCGCAGAAAGCAAGAAATAGAAATGTTGGGCATTGTCCCAACTGCTTTTGATACAACAGAGTCATTGGATGATATCTACCAAAAGATAAAATTGGTGAGCCAAGATCGAGAGACACTAAAAGCCACCAAGGATAGAACATTTGATCAACTGCGATTCAAAACCAATAGCGCAACAGCAGATGAAAATGAATTCATTAAATTCATTGAAGATGAAATTGCTTGTATCCAAGACAAAGAAAAATCCATCGATGGATTGTTGGCCTCCATTTCTACACAATTTGCCAATCCAGCATACAACCTGAGAAAACGATTTGAAGAGTTCAAGGCCTTTGTTTACAACAAGTTCAATGATAGTTTGTCAAAGACACGCATCTCAAACATTGAAAGTTTGCGCATTGAGCTGGTAGACAACAAGCGTGTATTGTTTGACTTGGAAAGAATTTCTTCCATTGAAAACTTGACTTCTCAATTGGCCTTTGAATTTGAACAAGGTGAGGACTTGAAGATTCTGAACAACTACTTGGACAATGGAAAGACCATTGAGTTTGAAGATTTGTTTGACATTGAATTGCACCTGAACATCAAAGGCACTTTGAAGCGTGTGGATTTGAAAGAGCAAGTAGAATCGGACGGTACGGATAGGATGATTCGTTTGGTCATTGTCATGGCGATCATCAATCGTTTGGCCATTAGCTCGCCTCAAAATAAGATTGCTTTGTTCATCGATGAGATTGGAACCATTGACGAACAAAATCGTCCGCAGTTGGTTCAATTCTGCAAGGAGCACAACTACTTGCCCATCTTTGCTGCTCCGCAGCCTTATGATGGATTCTCTAAATACTATTTCATTTTCCGTTCTAAAGGCAAGATCAATTTGAATGATCGTCAACATGCCGTAAGACGTGAAGAATTAAACCTTTTGAATTGATGACAACATTGGACAATAATTTTGAATACAACCCTTCTCACATTGAAACTTTGGAAGAGGTGAAACTAAAATTTCATTTGATTGAAACCAGCGAAATAGCCGAAAATGATTAAAGCAGAACCACGGACCATCCTAAATTTCTTGCACACCTATTTTGATGTGGTGCGGGATCTTTTTGAGTTCCAAGCTCATGATGGTTTGATTTCCAAAGAAGCTTTTGACATGATTGTCAAAAAGCATGGACAACAAAACATCGTTGGCAAGCTCAAGGAGTATCGCATTGTACGAAGCATAGGAGGTGATTTTGAAATGCGCGATGTGTATTTCAAGATGATGGAATTTTTGTTGTTTGAGTTCAAACCACTCTTACCGGAAACCATTGAGAAATACAAAGGGGCCATCGCCGAGCTATACATGAAGATTCGTTTGGGTGAAAACCACGATCGCGAAATTCTTCAGGAACGTATTAAGAACATCTCGCATCAAATTCGCGAGTTTGTTGATTTGGTAGAGCGTAATGCTTTCCGTTTGCTCAGTGAAACCCGCGATTTGAAATCGAATATTGAACGCGTTGAGTATCGTGAGAAAGTGCACAAGGCTTCTTTCTGGATTGAGTATTACATTTTACCATTGAACAAGATTTTGGATGTTAACCATTCGGAATCTGTTACCAGCAAGCTTCTGGAGGTGAGTGAATACGCTAACCGCAAGCGATTGGATTTTGGTGATGAGACCATCAGAACAGAGTTCGAGAAATTGTACATGCAATTGATTCAAACCAACCAAGACTTGTTGCGACAATCCAAGATTTTAACCAATGAGTTGTTGCCATTATTGGAACGCATCAGAACTGAATCGTTGATATTAACTGGTTTCATTGAATTCCTGCGCAATCCATACAAAGTGGAAACTCCCCCATTGCTCAAAGGATCCAGAACCATGGTGTATGCCAAGGACATGCTGTTCAAGGTTAAAGAATTCTTTGAACAGTTTGAGCACCAAGAGGCTGTTTACTATGAGGAAGTAGATACCCAATTTGACAAATGGATTTTTGATCGTGAAGTTTTCATGGGACAATTGAATGCAGAGTTGCCAGTAAAAGATTTCTTTGGCTGGTGTTCCAAGATGTTGCTCAAAGAATTTCCGAATATTGAAACTGAAAAATTCTTTGCCATCACAGGATTGTTATTTGATGAGCAATTGAATGTTGAATTTCCAAAGAAAGATGAACGCACGGTGATCGAAACCCTCAATGCGCGCATTAATCTACCCAAAATTAAAATTGATAACCCCGCAAAAATTTAATCATGGTATACCCTACGCACCATAGAAGAATAGTTGAAGACCTCATGGGAGGAAAGTTTATTTTAAGCAATGAAGATCACTACAACTCTCTTAAAGAAAATGACAAGTTTTACAATGAGTTTTTCAAAATCAGTTTTGATTTGGATCTTAATGTAAAACCTGAGTTCTGTTATTTATTGTCTAAGGATACACAGGAAAATTTTTCACGTGACGTGAGTATATTTATAGCTGTTTTGTGTTATGAATTGGACAAGGATGGACAGAATTTCATGGAAATGATGGATTATCATGAGTTCAATTATGAGGAAATTGATCGTTTTTTTGAGAACAGTTCTTTTATCGATTTGATTGAGAGCAACAAAGCGCTGAAAGATGCAGATAGCAGAAGAACTTTGATCAATGGTATGGCGAGAAGAAACATCGTTCACAAATCTTTTGAAGATCGTTTCATTTTTACTCAGGCGCATAGAGTATTTATTGAGTTTGCCAAGGAATTGGCCATGCGCAAAATGGCAGTGAGTAAAGAAGAAAGCGTGGGTGAATAAATAATATGCTGTTACCATGAAAAAGTACATATTATTCTCTCTTTTTGGCGGATTGATATTGTTTATTTATCAATTTCTATCTCATGCGGCCATTGATTTGCACAAGGATTTTCATCGATATACCGATAAACAGGACACCATCACGTCTTTTTTGGAAAGCTTGAACTTGGAAGAAGGGTCGTACATGATGCCGATGTATCCGGAAGGATTTTCTAATGAGGAAATCAAGAAATACATGGAGGCCAAACAAGGCAAACCTTGGATTCTGCTCCAGTATCATAAGAAATGGGATATGGACATGGTGATGCCGATGATAAGAGGATTAATTACCTGTATCATAGTCGCGGGATTATTGATGGCTTTATTGAGCAGTTTGAAAGATTGTTCAACCAAGAATGCGATCATAGCCAGTTTGATGGTTGGGCTCACAGGCTTTTTGTCCATCAATTATACCACTTTCATTTGGTATCAAACCCCTTCCCTTTTTGCTTGGTTATTGGATGGCATTTTACCTTGGATAGCCCTTGGATGGTTGGGAGCAAGGATCGTGAAGAAGTGATGGATTGAAAAGTATGGATAATTAAAAAAAAGGGCCTCGGCCCTTTTTTTATCACGTTGTTGCTTGTTTGATTTCTTCTTGGATTCTTCGGATTCTCCTCGTTCGATCGTCTATTTTAGATTGTGGGTATCCGTTGGCGATTGCTCTTGACAAACGCTTTTGCAATTGATGCAATTTGTGTCCTAGTTTGAGGACATCGTACTTGTTCAGGATCCTTTTCATACAATTAATTTTTAATGAAAATAAATTGAAGAAAATTCAAAAGCAAACTTCGATTGTGAAAAAAATCAAAAGCTATTTTGGTGATTATTCGCTTTGTGCCAAAGTATCAATTGGCATGATTATTTTTTTTGATTTAACCAAAATCACAATCGGGTCATTGATT
>CAZNVU010000088.1:0-10491 GCA_964576575.1 uncultured Chryseobacterium sp. | reverse complement strand
ATTCCGAAACCTCTATTGGATACTTCTTCATTCCACAAAACTACAAAAATTCAGAAATTTTTCCAAATTAAAAAAGAATTTTTGCAAAATAAATTAACTTTTTTAGAATACACATGAGAAACAAAAAAAGGTCGTAAACGACCCTTTTTTCATTTAAAATCAGTTAAAAACTAGGATTCTTGATCAAATAATGACGGTTCTTCTCCATTATTGCCCAAATTCTGAACTTGCGATAACATCAACTCATCGTTCGCTTTGTTCTCCAACTCCATATCCGCTTCCAATAAATCCAGATTTAGTATGGGCAATTGAGTCAAACGATTTCCGATTGCTTTTACACCTTTTATGGCAATAAATTCACGCAAATCCACTGTTTCATCCATTTTATTGGCCGCTTGCTTGAATTTCTTATTGAATCTGACATAAACCTTGGGATAGTGCAAAGTGCTTACAACGCCCAATTTACTCTTGGGATGCTCTGTAATGAATCTTACTAACCCCTTGCTTTGTTCCGCAAGGAAACGTTTCACCATCCATTGTTCTTTGTCACCGTCAAAATAAACCGCTGAAATGGCTTTGTCTGGCATCCATTTTTCAATGTGCGTGGTAGACTCTTCAAAGTGCATCGTCAATTCTGGTGTGACCAACTGATAATCTCCTGTACTCATCAAGATCAACAATTTGTCGTTGGCCATGAAGTCGCCAAGTGGCTCTCCACGTCCTTCATCGTTCAATCTTTTAATCGAAGCATCATACCATAAACTCCTCGCTCCCAATGTACTAACACCCTTCTCTTTAAGTTCTACTTTCTTAACTGCATACTTGGTTACAATGTTGCCGACGGCATCTCGACCTTTCACGGCGAGTTGAGCAAAGTCCACATCAAAGGTCAATTTTTTCAATTTGTCCAAGGCTCTTAGATGAACAGTTACGACTTCTGCCTCACCATTGGGGTTAGCTGAAAAGTAAAGGATGTCACTTCCTGGAGCTCCCTTGGTCAAATCATATTCCTTATCTCTGGTAATGGCGGTCACGGCAAATCGTTTCATCATGGCTCCATTTCGTCCATCCTTGTAAATGACATTGTATATGGTGCGCTTGTCGTCTTTCTTCCAAACGGCACAATAGATAATGTCCTTACCCACGAATGACTTGGCCGTGATTCTTGTGACCAACATTTTCCCATCCCTTCTAAAGACAATGATATCATCAATGTCCGAACATTCTTCTACAAATTCGGCTTCATCTCTTTTCAATCCGGTTCCTATAAATCCTTCTGCCTTATTAACAAACAGCTTGGCATTGGCGATGGCTACTTTTGCAGCTTGAACAGTGTCGAATGTTCTGATCTCAGATTTTCGGTCTCTGCCTTTTCCGTATTTGGCTTTGATTTCTTTAAAATAGGCAATGGCAGTCTCAGTAAGATTGTCCATTTTTTCTTGGCAATCATCTATCAAACCATCCAATTTTGCCATGTAATCATCAGCCTTCTTGCTATCAAATCGGGAGATCCTCTTGATTTTAATCTCTGTCAATCTGGCCACATCTTCGTCTGTTACCTCACGAATGAACTGCTTGGTGAACGGTTTCAAACCTTTGTGAATGGTGGCAATAATTTCCTCCCAAGTTTCACATTCCTCAATGTCTCTGTATATTCTCTTTTCAATAAAGATTTTCTCCAGCGAAGCAAAGTGCCATTCTTCCTTAAGCTCATTGAGTTCTATGAGCAACTCCAATTTAATGAGGTCACGCGTGTGCTCCGTACTTTGGCGAAGCAACTCATCTACACTCAAGAATTTGGGTTTATCATCTTGAATGACACAAGAATTGGGAGAAATGCTTATTTCACAATCCGTAAAGGCAAAAAGCGCATCAATGGTTTTATCCGGTGACACACCCGGTGCCAGATGAACGATGATTTCTACATATTCTGCTGTATTGTCCTCAATTTTCTTGATCTTGATTTTGCCTTTATCATTGGCTTTCAAGATGCTGTCAATCAATGAAGAAGTGGTGGTTCCAAAAGGAATCTCCGTGATTACCAGGGTTTTTCCACCTTCGTCTTTCTTTATTTTTGAACGACAACGAATCTTTCCACCGCGTAAACCATGGTTGTAATCCGTACAATCCACCAAACCGCCTGTTGGGAAGTCAGGTAAAATCTGGGTTTTCTTTCCTCTAAGGATATCGATAGAGGCATCAATGAGCTCATTGAAATTGTGTGGCAAAATTTTACAGGCCAAACCTACTGCAATACCCTCAACTCCAAGGGCCAAGAGCATTGGGAACTTCATCGGCAGCGTCTCTGGCTCCTTGTTTCGGCCATCATAAGACAGCAACCAATTGGTTGTTTTGGGATTGAAGATGACATCTTGGCCAAACTTGTTCAATCGGACCTCAATGTATCGCGGAGCTGCGGCACTGTCGCCAGTATAGATATTTCCCCAGTTTCCTTGGGTGTCCAAAAACAAATTCTTTTGACCCAATTGCACCAATGCATCACCAATAGATGCGTCTCCATGGGGATGGTACTTCATGGTATTTCCAATAACGTTGGCTACCTTATTGAAACGACCATCATCCATTTCCCAGAGGGAATGAAGAATACGTCTTTGTACCGGTTTCAAGCCATCGTTAATATGAGGGACAGCTCTTTCCAGGATAACATAAGATGCATAATCCAAGAACCAATTCTTGTAAAGGCCATTGACTTCCGTAACACCAGACAATTGTGTTTCTTCCGGATTGTTGTCTGGCAATAACTCTTCGTTCAAATCATTCATGCTGCTTCCTCCTCTATTTTGTCCACTTTTAATGTATCTATATCATCTTTCTCTACTTTCAAATTGGAGATGATGAACTCTTGACGATCGGGGGTATTTTTACCCATATAAAACTCCAACAAGTCTTTGATGTGCATTTCCTTTCCAATCACCACGGGCTCTAAGCGAATATCTGGTCCGATGAATTTTTTGAACTCCTCGGGTGAAATTTCACCCAATCCCTTGAATCGGGTAATTTCTGGTTTGGTCCCCAACTTTTTAATGGCGTTTACCCGCTCTTCATCACTGTAGCAATAGATGGTTTCTTTTTTATTGCGAACCCTAAACAAAGGCGTTTGCAAAACGTACAAGTGTCCTGATTTGACCAAGTCAGGGAAGAATTGCAAGAAAAAGGTAATCATCAATAGGCGAATGTGCATACCATCGACATCAGCATCTGTTGCAAGAACGACATTGTTGTAGCGCAATCCCTCAAGTCCATCCTCAATATTTAATGCTGCTTGAAGCAAATTGAATTCTTCATTTTCATAAACCACTTTCTTGGTCAAACCATAAGTATTCAATGGTTTACCCTTCAATGAAAAAACACTTTGCGTTTGAACATCTCTTGAAATGGTGATGGATCCAGAAGCGGAATCCCCCTCCGTAATGAACAAAGTGGTCTCCCCTGCTCTTTCACTTTTATCGCCAAAATGAACTTTGCAATCTCTTAATTTCCGATTGTGCAAATTGGCTTTCTTTGCTCGCTCTCTGGCCAATTTAGCTATTCCCGCCAATTCCTTTCGCTCACGTTCACTTTGAAGGATTTTCTTTAAAAGGTTTTGGGTAAGCTCAGGATTCTTATGCAAGAAGTTGTCTAACTCTTTGGACAGAAACTCTTGTACAAAAGCTTTGATGGACTTTCCGTTGGGTTCTATTTCATTGGAACCCAATTTGGTTTTGGTCTGCGACTCAAAAACAGGCTCTATCACTTTTACTGCGACAGCCGCCACAATTCCTGCGCGGATATCCACCGCCTCATAATCTTTCTTGAAAAAATCACGAATCACTTTAACATAAGCCTCACGGAAAGCAGCTTGATGCGTACCACCTTGAGTGGTGTATTGACCGTTGACAAAGCTGTAATATTCTTCCCCATAGGAATGGGTATGTGTAATGGCGACCTCAATATCATTTCCTCTTAAATGAATGATGGGATACAAAGGATCCTCACTCATATTGGCATTGAGCAAATCCTGTAAACCATTTTCAGATTTGTATTTCTGTCCATTGAAAACAATGGTCAATCCGGCATTCAAGTAGCAATAATTCCACAACAGTTTTTCAACATGTTGTATGCGGAATTGGTAATTGTTAAAAATAGTAGCATCTGGAATAAAGGTCATGGAGGTACCATCCTTGGCTGTTGATGGGGCCAATTTATGATCTTTGGTGATGGAACCCTTATTGAACTCAGCCACTTTGATTTGACCTTCACGGATGGATTCAACTTTGAAGAAAGAGCTCAAGGCATTGACTGCCTTGGTACCCACACCATTCAAACCCACAGACTTTTTAAATGCCCGGGAATCGTACTTGCCTCCAGTATTGATTTTGGAAACGCAATCAATTACCTTTCCCAATGGAATCCCACGGCCATAATCGCGAACGAAAACTGTATTGTCCTTGATGGAGATTTCAATCGTCTTTCCATTTCCCATGACAAACTCATCGATGCTATTGTCCAGAATTTCCTTGAGCAACACATAGATACCGTCATCATAAGATGCACCATCTCCCAATTTACCAATGTACATTCCTGGGCGCAATCGAATGTGCTCGTGCCACTCTAAGGACCGGATATTATCTTCTGTATAACTTACATTCTCTGCCATCTTTTTCCGTTTGAACGAACTACGAAAGTATTGTGGTTATTGGGTTTCCTCATTCACAATCATTTTTTTTTATCAACATACTTCAATTGCTTTTATTTCGTTTCGATATTCGCTAACGAGACAAATCATGGAGGAAAACAAGCACTGGACGCGAGCCGAATTTTTGAAAAAGACCATTTTGGGCATGCCCATGGTTTTTTTGGGTGCCTCGTGGTTGGCTGGGTGTAAAAAATATCCCCTACCCGATAAAAATTTCAATGGCACCATTGGAGTTGTTGGTGCTGGTGTTTCGGGATTGTATGCTGCCTATCTGCTCAAACAGCAAGGATATAACGTTCAGGTGATAGAGGCTAGTGACCGCATTGGTGGCCGAGTTAGATCAATATCAGATATTGCCGATATGCCCATCGAATGGGGGGCTTCAGTCATTAAAGGACAAAATCATCTGTTGTATGCCTTGATGAAAAACAACGGCGCGCAGTTTTTGACCAATGAAATTCAAGATTATGCTATAGTCAATGGTTATTGGACTTCAAAAGCGGCGATGGCCGAGAATCCGGATGTTCAACATTTGGATGAAATCATAACAGGGTTAAAAACCTATGATGGCGCTGACATGAATGCCAATCTCTACGCTGAGAATCAGGGTATTTTCAATGGCACCCGCCACATTTGGAATGCGCGTTTGGGCATCCAAAATGGAGCCAGCACTGACATCATGGGTATTGAAGGCATTGCCAATGCGATGCAACAATCCTCCAATGGTCCTGGAGATTTTTTCTTGAGCGATGGAAGTTTGGAAAGCACTTTACTATCGACATTCAATGACATCGACGTACAATTGAATACACCGATTAATTTAATTGACTATTCCGGCACACAGGTAAAACTGACCGATGCCAATGGAATCAATTACAACTTTGATAAAGTGATCATCACGGTTCCTGTGAGCATTCTGAAAGACAGCATTGATTTTAGTCCTGCGTTACCCAGCAATGTCCAATCCAGTATTAACGCATTGGGTATGCGCCCGGGAATGGAAATGCTATTGACTTTTACAGAACCTTTTTGGAATGCCGATGCAGCGCGACTTCAGTTGCCTGGTCTTTGTCCACAATTTGAGGTGGTAGGTACAGGGGGGCGATCAGGCAGCAATCGTTACCTCAAAGCACAATTGCATGGAACGAGTTACATTGATGCAAGGAATTTGGGAGATGATCTTGCAATTCAACAAGCCTTATTGGCCCAATTGGATCAATATTTTCCGGACGCGTTGCCTTCTTCAAAATTTGTTGAAATGCACGCACATGATTGGGCTGATGAATTGTTCATTAAAGGTGTGGCTTCCTTTGCGCCTGTGGGGGCGGCCAATAGCCGATTGGGATTTTCGGAATCCATTCAGAATAAAATTTATTGGGCTGGTGAGGCCACTCATACTCAAGGCCATCATGGCACATTGCATGGTGCGATGGAAACAGCGGCCATTGCCGTAGCTAAAATCATGAAGGAGGAATTGTCATGAAAAACTGGTGGGCAATAACCGCAATGATGTTTCTGGTGATCAACGGTTTTGGACAATGGTCTTTGGACATGCGTTACCAGTATTTTTGGAACCAACCAACGCGGAGCGCTACCGAAGTATTCAATCTAACTGCACAAACCTACCCCACGGGACTCCGGTACCAGCAACATGGATATGGCAGTGCTTTTAGAAAATACACCAAAATTAGTTCTCAGCGAGGCTTATACCTGCAGTGGGAATTGTCTTATCATAGAATGGATCAGCGCTGGAGCAACACCGATATTGTGCGTTGGACCAAAATGGAAAATGGAATGGCCATGGTAGATTTGATGTTTAATCCAAAAGCCATCAAAGGAAAAATGTCCACTGGCCCGTTGGGTCCTCGCTTCTATTTTACAGTTGGAGCGGGCTATGCGTTTTGGCGGGCTACTTCCTCCATCAATCAATCTCTAGCTTTTCAATCCAAGATATTTTATAACCCTACATTCAGTGCTGGTTTCGGTCATCGATTGCTGTTATTGGGACCTCGACTGGTTTTCTCTCCTTTTATTAAGGTGTATGCCTCTCCTTTCTGGAATTCTACAGTTAATGAAAAGATCTTATTGGGTACGTCCTTGCCACGCTTGGAAACCAACTCCCTCTCACTGCAAGCCATTGCGGGTGTTGAATTTTCTGTTTTGAAAAAGGAAAAAAAGAGAGGAGGATTGTTTCGTTCTATTTTCAAGAAAAAAATTAAATCGGCCACTGACATCTAATGCCCATTCTGCTCTCAGAACTCAATGCCATGATTCAGGCTACGGTAGAGCAAAAATTCCGTGGCCAATCGTTTGATGTCATTGCTGAAATTGGTCAAGTCAATATTAAAAAGGACAAGCAGCAGGCACACATTGGATTGGTGGAGAAATCTGAATTGCCGGGTAAGTTCAAGGCCAGGTTAGATGCCAAGCTATGGCGCAACTTGAATTTGATTGATCAATTTGAACAGGCTACAGGTCAACCACTCAAGGCAGGACTTCAAGTTTTATTCAAATTAAGTATCCAATATCATCCTGAATATGGCATCAGTGCTCAGGTTTTGCACATAGATCCCAATTACACCATCGGGGCTTTGGCGCAAGAAAAAGAGAAGACCATTCAAAAATTATTGTTGAAGCATCCCGACAAATTACAATTGGTTAATGGCGAGTTGAAAAGCCACAACCAAAGTTTGTCATTGCCCATGATTATTCAACGCATTGCACTCATTACAGCCAAAGGAGCCGAGGGGGGTATTGACTTTTTAGATGAGTTGATGAAGAACCGCAATGGGTTCACTTTCAATATTGTTCCCTTCTATGCAGTAATGCAAGGAGAGACAGCAGCTGAGAGCATTAAGCAAGCGATTGTTCAAGTCTTTTTATCACAAGAAAAATTTGATGTAATTGTTGTTGTTCGTGGAGGTGGCGCGGCTTTGGATTTGCACGCCTTTGACCAAATGGCATTGGTAGAGGCTATTTTGAAATGTCCCATTCCCATTTTTACAGGAATTGGTCATACCCGAAATGTTTCATTGACTGACCAAGTGGCCAATGGGGCTTTCAAGTCGCCGACCAAAGTTGCCGAGGTCATATTGCACCACCAAGAAAATGCGGAATCGCTCATGTTGAATCAATGGCAAAACATTCATCAAAGCGTTCCTTCGATGCTCATCAACAAAAAACAGAGCATCAATAGTTTGCAGTTGACAGCAACAGCTTCTGCTCAAGGACGATTATCAGCGGCCAAATCTGATTTACAAAACCTTCAAGTAGTTATTCAGAGCGATGCACAAAACATGGTAAGACAAGCACAATCCGACGCTTTGCAACAATGGAAGGACATCATAAAAGCAGTACCAAAAAATCTGCATTCGCAAAATGGATTGATTGTCCAACAATGGAAGCAGATCAGCAAAGATGGTTCGGAAAATATGTCTAAAAAGGAATTGGCCTTAAAGAACATCACCCAATTTGTAGAAGCCCATTCTCCAAGAAAATGGCTCAACCGAGGATTTGGTATTTTAAAACAACAAGGGAAAACCATCTCCTCCTTGGATCAATTGCAACCCGAAACCCCATTGGTGATTGAAATGAAAGATGGAACTATCACCACACAAATACAAAACATTGAACATGACTGAACAACCTACACCCGCCAGCTATGAAGCGGCCTTTGAAGAATTGGAAACCATCGCGGTGGCCATAGAGAATGACGAAATCTCCATCGATTTGTTATCGCAAAAAGTGGAGCGCGCTGCCTACTTGGTGCAATTTTGTCAAGAAAAATTGCGCAAAGCAGAAGAGGATGTTAAGAAGATTATGGATCAAATGAAAAATCTTCCAGGTTGATTGTTCTTGTTTTTTTTGGGATAGCATTCCTATTTGCCTCAGCAGGATTTGGGGGTGGAAGCATGTATTTGGCCGTGCTTTCTCAGATCACAGATCTTTCGTTTTTCCCCATGAAGTTTCATGGATTGGTGAACAACTTGGGTGTCACCATGCAAGGAACGTGGCAGTGGCGCAAATCCTTGACAGATCGAAAAAAAGAGATAATGGGCTTGTTATTAGCAGCTGCCCTACCCTGCATGGCTTTCGGTTTGCTCGAGTTTCAACTTTCCATACATAAAATGCTATTGGGCTTGTTTCTCACGATAGGTGGATTGGCCATTTTGGGACAACGCATTTGGGAAAAGAAGTATGTCCATTTGTCAAGTAAAGCTCTCAATGCTATTTCATTTTTCATTGGGAGTATAGCTGGATTAACCGGTATTGGTGGAGGAATATATTTCTCCCCTATTTTGCATCTTTGTCGATGGGGGAAACCAAAGGAAATAGCGGCTTTCACCGCAATTTTCATTGCTGTAAATTCTGCATTGTCACTGATCATACTCTCTTTTCGATCGGATATTCATTGGAACATCCTGCATTGGGATTGGCTGTTGGCGGTCATCATTGGAGGATTTTTGGGAAGTAAAATCGCCATAACATGGTTAAAGCAAGAACATGTGAAGTGGATAACAGGAATCTTATTGATATTTGCAGGACAGCAATTGATATGGCAAGGATAAGTGCAGCGATCATGCCTTTTGGCATTTTGAAAGACAGCTTGGGACAGGATTGGTTTCAATGGGAACACGAAGCCCCTGCAACGGTGAAAGACCTTCGAGAATGGTTGAAGCAATTTCCCAACATTCATCCTCAACTACCCATTGCTGTGGTTTTTGATCAAGCCTACCAACCCGATTCTTTTGAAATCAAGGATGGCATGCAGTTGTATTTAATGCCACCCGTAAGCGGAGGATAGCCATGAGAAAACACTTTACAATTTCAACCACTCCCATCCATATCAATGAGGTAAAGCAATTCATCCAATTGAATGATACAGGTGCTACAGCTGTTTTTGAAGGCATTGTTAGACCTGACACCATGCCCAATCAAGAACTAGTGGCCAACATTGAATATGAGGGGCTAACGGAAATGGCATTGAGTGAGTTGGAAAAAATAGCTTTGCAAATTCAATCCCGATTCGATGTACAATCCATTTATTTCCATCATCTATTGGGCAAAGTCGAAGTAGGACAAACAGCAGTTTGGGTTGGGATAGGAGCAAAACATCGAAAAGATGCCTTCGGTGCGTTGGACCTGCTCATGGATGAAGTGAAGAAAACAGTTCCAATATTTAAAAAAGAAATCAGTCAGCAACAGTCAGCGCATTGGGTTGTCCCCAATTACAACAATGAAAAATAGAGTTATTGGAATATTGTGTTTAATCATCATCTTGAGTTCATGCCAATCAGCCTCATTTTTAACAAGAAAGTATGATGTAAAAGGGAAATGGAATTTTCATCAGGAATCAGCTCATCAAACAAAAACGCAACGAACCATTGTTCCGCAAGATGTAATGACAGCATCCATAGTAGAGGAGACCATCTTAATACCAGAATCAAGCTGGATACTCAATCCGGATACCGATATCATCGATTCAGAAGAGGTGCTTTCGGAAGAAGCTGTTCCCATGCCTGATCCATACATGGACACCACTATCGTCGAGGATGCAAGTGATTATGCAATGCCTTATGATTCACCCAAACCCAAAAAGAAAGGAATGTTGGCTACGCTTAAGTTTTTTTCCATGGTTTTTGAATTGGCCTTGGCTTTTGTATGTGTTCTGGGAATCATTGCATTGATTGCCGCGATCAGTTTGGGTAGTGTTACCGGCGTAATGCTGGTGTTGGCCATTTTAGGAATCATCGCCCTGTTTGCCATTGGGTTGATAGCCGCTTTGCTCGCGCTCT
>CAZNVU010000087.1:0-10627 GCA_964576575.1 uncultured Chryseobacterium sp. | reverse complement strand
TTCCTCCTCAGCACGAGGGAATAGCGTATACAAATACTCATAAGAGAAATTAACAGCACAAATGAGATCAGCATCTATGGATGCCCCGAAACGCACGATAGAATGAACAAAATTGCTTCCTTCAGCGGTGTAATGCATATTCCACTTCACATTTTCTGCTTGAAAGGCGTTCTCAACGTCCTTAATAATGGACTCACTGTACAGCTCACTATCCTTAGGAGGTGCGATTAAAAAAATCTCAGATTGAAACATCTTGGCCAATTGCACAATGAATGGAATTTCTTCCATCACTTGTGGTCTAAAATTGATGGGCACCACGACGCGCTCATAACCTTGAGGATGCACATCCTTGTGCTGAACAATAACAAAAGGAAGCATAGATTGCGAAACCACCTTTAGGGCCAAGCTACCTGTGACCTTTTGCCATCCTCGCATTCCATGGGTTGGCATTACTACAAATTGGCAAGACTCTCTTTTGGCAATCTCTCCTATCTGTTCTACGATATCGCCCATTTCAACCAAAGATGAAACCTCTCCATTGTGGATAGCTTGCATATCATGCACCCAAGATTGAATTTCTTGCTCCGCCTTTTCAACATCTTCAGTGCTTTTAGTCAAATGCAACAAAATAATGTGGGCTGCATTGGGTTTGGCTAGGATGGCTGCATGATGCAAAGCGACTTTACTCTCCTCTTTTAGATCACAGGGAACCAAGATTCTGTGGATGCCTTTCATTTTCATTGAGTAAAAATAAGAAAGTTCAAGCAATATGGATTTGATTAAATTTGCTTTCAGAAGATGGAGGCGTTAATACAATTTTATCAGGAGCAGTATCCACTCGTGGTCCAACAACTAACCCATGGGCTTGACGCTCGTTATACTTACCATGGATTGCGCCATACGTTGGATGTGATTGAGCAATCTGAGCAAATTGGCATTGCTTTGAAATGTTCAGAGCAAGAAATTCAATTGTTAAAGATAGCTGCCCTTTTTCATGACTTGGGATTTATTCAAACCCGAAAAGGACATGAAAAAGCCAGTGCTGAACTATTTCTTTTGGCCAGTGAACAAAAACTTAACGACACCGAAAGACAGCAAATCTCTTCATGCATTTTGGCTACCATCATGCCGCAAATGCCCCAAACCTTATTGGAGCAAATTATCTGCGATGCTGACTTGGATTATTTAGGAAGAAGTGATTTTGAAAAAATCAGTCAAGATCTTTTTCAAGAGATGAATGCATGCGGAGAAATGAGTGATCAACACAAATGGGATGAAATACAGGTTGTCTTTTTAGACAAACATAACTTTCACACATCTTTTAATCAATCCAGAAGAAACGAACAAAAAAGCCAACATCTGGCAGCAATAAAAGAGCGACTTAAAGGTTAGATATTACTCTGTGAAGCATCCGCTCACCCTTTCCTTTTAGCATTACATTCCCGACAGGTTCTGTTTTAAAAACATTTTCAATAAGAGACGCTGTAAAATCCGTGATGGTAACCCGCATGCTGGTTCCTGCGCTTTCCACACGTGCAGCGATGTTTACATCATCTCCCATTACATCATAGATAAATCTTGATTTACCCACGATTCCTGCGATAACACTTCCTGAATGAATTCCAATTCGGCAGTTCCATTGCAGGGCATTCTGCGCATTGCGCTGTTCCAAATACTGAATGAATCTCAAGCCAATTTGAACCATTCTTGAGGCATGCTCATCATCATGATCCAACACACCTGTTGCTGCCATGTATGCGTCACCAATGGTCTTTATTCTGGTTCCTCCCAACTCAAAACATATATCATCAAAAGCTGTAAAAATCTCGGTCAACTCATCAAACAATTTTTCTGGAGACAGCGTTGAACTGATACTGGTAAAACCAACAAAATCGCAAAACAAAATCGAAACATTAGACCTTTTCTCAGGTAGATACTTGCCCTCATGAATGAGCGCATGAATCACTTTCTCAGGCAACAAGATTCTCAATAACTGCTCTGACTTTTTGCGTTCAGCCTGTAATTCTAGGTGCGTCTTAATTCTTGCCTTTACAATATCTGGATTAAAGGGTTTAACGATAAAGTCGGCACCTCCTACCTGAAAACCTTTGGTTTCATCCGCTACCTCATTCAATGCTGTTAGAAAAATAACAGGAGTACTTTGGGTTGCTGGATTGCTTTTAAGCGCCTCACAAACCTCGAAGCCATCCATTCCTGGCATCATAACATCCAACAAAATCAAATCGGGCATTGGCGTTTGCTGGGCAATTTCCAATGCTTTCTCTCCTGACTTGGCCACCTTGATTTTATACAAATCCTTAAGAAGGGCTGAAAGCAGTTGTAGATTTTCAACCGAATCGTCTACAATTAGCAATGTGGACTGCAATATGTTGGTACTAACACTCATTGTTCAATATTTCTATGGCTGCGTCAAATTCAAAATCCTCAAGATTTGACTTTATCTTATTAAACTTCAACGACTCATCGCTGGTCAATTGGTAGGTGGTCAGGATATTGTCACAAAAGTCAACAGCCGATGCGTCTTGCTCTAGCGCGAATTTTTTCAAATCAGCCATGGTATTGCGCCAAACTTCTTGCGTCATTGAGGGCTTAACAGACTCTGGTTGCTTCTCACTGGGCAAATGCTTTTTTATCCGGTCAACAAGATCTGCAATCTGCTGAATGATCCATTCTATTTGCTTGGTCTGTGGCACATTTAATAGTTTATCAGACTCTTCACTTACAGCCTTCAATCCATGAGAAAGCGGATAAACCACACCATAAATCTCCTTGGCTCCAATATTGCCGCAGACACCTGCCAATGCATGTAAAATTGCAGCTAACTCCGCCAATTGATGATTCTCCACCATTGGCTTCATGCGGAGAGGCAAGTCATTGTAATTTTTTACAAACGTGCCCAATAACTTGAGATATGCATCTTTCTTCCCTCCTATTCTGCGCATGCCTTCCTCTGTATCAAGACCTTCAATGATAATCTTAACATTGTCTGCTTGGGCATTGACAGCTGTGCCTTTGGCATCCACACCCTTGATGTATTTCAATAAAGCTTGATACAATACCGGTGGATCTATGGGCTTAGTGATGTGATCATTCATACCTGCCGCAATGCTCTTTTCACGTTCTCCTTTCATTGCGTGTGCTGTCATGGCTACAATAGGCAACTGCTTGAAACGTTGATCCTCTCTGATTTTTCGCGTTGCCGTTAGACCATCCATCTCCGGCATCTGAATATCCATCAAAACTGCATCAAACTCCATGGCATGCACCATTTCAACAGCCTCACGGCCATTTCTCGCTGCATGTACTTCAATATTAACATGCTTCAATAATTCAATGGCCAATTCCAAATTGATGTCATTGTCCTCAACCAGCAACACTTTAGTTCCACTCAGATACTCTTGAAATTGGGTGGTATCTAATACAACTTCTGTTCTACCATGTCCAGCGGCGCTCTTTCCTTTTAAATGAAGAATACTGTGCAGACTGTCATTCAAAGTTGAAATATTGATGGGCTTTAAAAGCACACCATCCACCAATTTATTCTTGGCTGCTTCTTTAACAGATTCTAGGCCATAAGCCGTTACCATAAGTATGGAGGGAACTTCCAAACCTTCTTTTGACTTGATTTCTCTTACCAGTTGCAGGCCATCCATGCCTGGCATCTGCCAATCCACAACCATCAGTGTCAAAGGTTCGTGCGACACCTGTTCTACTTCAAAAATTTCTATCGCTTCAAATGCATCTTTGGCAACCAGCACATTGAAACCCATGGTGGACAGCATCTCATGCAATACCATTCTAGCCGTTTCAGAATCATCTACCAACAATGCTTTCTTTCCCCTCAATTCCATCTCGCTATCCTCTGATAATACAGATTCATTGCTCAAATTAAAAAATGCATTGAAATGGAATTTGGATCCTTTTCCGAGTTTACTTTCCACGGCCAATTCACCATCCATCATCTCCACTATTCTCCTACAGATAACCAATCCCAACCCAGTACCTCCAAATTTTCTTGTGGTGGATAAATCTGCTTGCTGAAATGGCGAGAACAATCTCTGTACTTGGTCTTCACTGATTCCAATTCCAGTGTCTTCTATGGCAAAATGAATGATCACACCATAGGGCAATTGTTTAACCAAATTGGCGCTCAGTTTCACCTCACCCTTTTGGGTGAACTTGGCGGCATTGTCGGTTAAATTCAATAACACCTGACGCAATCGGACACTATCCCCCAAAATCACAGGTGGGATATTCTTATCGATTTGCGTCACCAACTCCACATCGTTCTTACTCTGCAACTTGACGTTCACTGTATCCGACACTTCTGAAATCAATTCATCCAAAAACAAGTTGGTATGTTCCAAGGTGAGTTTACCTGCCTCGATTTTTGAGAAATCAAGAATATCATCAATGATGCGCAACAAATTTTTGGCAGACATTTCAATCTTCTGATTGTAGTCTCTTTGTTTCTCGTTAAGCTCAGTTTTTTTCAAGAGATAACTCATTCCAATGATGGCGTTCATTGGCGTCCGAATCTCATGGGACATATTGGCAAGAAATTCACTCTTGGCAGCATTGGCAGCATCAGCCACTTCACGCAATTTGGTCATTTCTATGTAGCGTGCGTCGGACTCTGCTGTCTTTTTCTTGGCTATATCTAATGCTTTACCAGCAAAAGATGCAACAATGGCTAAGACGATAGGCGCAAGATCTACAATCCACAAGGTTGGCGTGAACATTTGTTGGGCTACCATCCCCATTATTGTGATATTACCATCCGTAAAATAGCACTCCCAAATAGTAGCAATCAATGGGAAAATGAGACCAAAAAGGAATCCATAAACAAAAAAGACCTTCTGGTCTTTTTTGAGTTTTCCGCGCAATACCGAAACAGTTGGTGAAAATTCTGCCAAATTTCTCATGATTAAATTTGCTTAATCATCTGCGCAGTTATGTTCAACTTCACTTCTTCAGACAATGTAACACCTCCATCTTCTGTAGCGGCGTTCCACACTAATCCAAATTCAGAGCGCTTAACCACTGCTGACATTTCAAAACCAGCCTTTACTTGACCCCATGGATCGATAACAGAGCCTGTATACTCTGTCTGTAAGGTAATGCTCTTGGTTACGCCTTTCAAAGTGAAATCACCTGTCAACTCATACTTGTTATCGCCTACAGCCTTGAAAGATGTTGATTTAAATGACAATTTTGGAAACTTCTCTACTTCAAAGAAATCACCCGATTTCAGGTGACCGTCACGCTGCTCATTTCTTGTATTTACCGAATCCACATCCGCTTCAAATGAAATCTCTGCATCAGAAAAGTCTTTTTCAGAAGAGTACATTTTTGCCTCAAAACGATCAAACGTACCGGAAACGTTGGTGATCATTACGTGACGAACTTTGAAAACTATTTCACTGTGAACCGGGTCAATAACCCATAATTGCTTGCTCATATGTTGTTTTATTTGTTTGTTCAAATATACCTTTATTTTCTTCTCAATACCCTTTTAACCATTGTTTTATCGTTACTCCATTTTCATCACTTAACTTGAGAAAATAGAACCCAGCGGGCCAAGAACTGGTTTGAATACGCAAATGGGAATGATTAAGGTCTCTCTCAAAAACAGACTGTCCCGTGGAGTTGAACACTGATAATCGTGACTTAGTCACCCCTGGCAAATCAATATTCAGGACATCCATACCGGGGTTTGGAAAGATTGTCATTTCAGGCAAATCACGCTGAGCAACATCAATGACAATGTCATCTCCTGTATAAAGTGCCAACCCTCCACCATTTTGGCCCATTATCATATCCAATGAACCATCACCTGTAAAATCTGCCCAACCTATGCTAGAACGATCACCCTCTCTTATTTCTTGCAGTGATTCATCCATTAATACCCCTACACCAACTGTTCCGGCTTGAAACTGATAATGATTAATTGTTCCCGTCTCATTGCCAAGATAAAGATTCCAAACCCCATTGTTGTCCTTTAGAACAAAAGGAACACTAAAACCATCTAAACCAAGATAACTGGTTGCTTCAGCACCGGCAAGTGTCTCTGTCACGAGGGACCACGATGGACTCTGGGCTGTACCTATATTCTTGTAATAATTGACATTGCCTGACTTTTCGCCAGCTACAATATCCAACAAACCATCCTCATTGAGATCAATCAGCTGTGGTGTGGCGCTTTGACCTACATCGATCAATGTGCCGTTGACATCACTAATCATTTGGGCGGAGGAAAAAACTGGATTCAAATTATTACCCGTATTGGTCATTCTATGTAGATTGCCATTCAGCTCGCCCACTACCATATCCCAATCACCATCACCATCCCAATCGCCAAGCGCGGGATAAATATTCTGCCAACTCTGTTGTGATAGGTTCAACCAATCAAAACTGGACCAACGAAATATTTGCTCTCCATCTAAAGTTGTATCATTCAACAATAAGTGCAATTTGGATCGATTTGCCAAAGAGGTTCGATCAAAATACCGAGCTGCCACAACAATATCTACATCACCATCTGCATCTACATCATAAGGAACAGGGTGCGCTCCATGACCAACGTCTACCATTTGGTTCTGCAAGAATGACATGGATTGAAAACTCCATTCGGGATTATTCTGAGAACCCTGATTGATGTACATTCTTACACCCTGAAAATCCTCGACACCAAAAATGGCATTGGGCGCAGCTAACAAATCAGAAACGCCATCATTGGTAACATCTACATAATAAGCAGCCGGAAATAAATACAAATCAATAGGAGAAGATTGTGGAAAGTTATAAGCTATGGCCACAGCACTATCAGGCCCACTTGGAGTATCCTCCAAATAAACGGCAGCCATGTTGAACTCGGTAATATCGCCTAAAACTATATCCTTTATACCATTGCCGTCCAAATCAATCATGGCTATGGTACCCCCAGTATGGAGATCTGCATTTCTAGGATTTAACACATTCAAATTACAATCAAACTGATCACCGATAAACAATGAAAAACTCTCAGGTGCTTCTGAAACTTTTCCAAAACAGCGATTGGCGCAAATAAAATCTGCCTGATCACAATTATTGTTCTCAACTTGAAGTGATTTATAAAAATACATTCCCGTACTTGACTCTGTATTGGAAACGATATCCATATCTCCATCCCCATCTAAATCCTCGATGGCCAAAACATCTATGCTCAAGGAATAGATTGGAGCAGAGAAAGGACCACCACCCAAATCGTAGGAAGAGAATAACATTTGACCGCTTTGAAACAATTCAAATGACAAACTACCCGTTTGCTGTGTTGTATTTAAATACAC
Organism: uncultured Chryseobacterium sp.; assembly: GCA_964576575.1. Taxonomy (GTDB): domain Bacteria; phylum Bacteroidota; class Bacteroidia; order Flavobacteriales_D; family Sanyastnellaceae; genus CAMCTV01. The sequence goes on along the minus strand of CAZNVU010000087.1, from coordinate 3,278 downwards.
TATGATACCAGACTGAAAATTGGTGTAAATATCAGGGTATCCATCACAGTTAAAATCACGAATCAAAGCCCAGTTGCTCATGGTAGGAAAAGCGCTCTGATACTGTGGCGCATGATACCAGTAGGATTGCCCTTGAATATCCGAAGTTTGTACAAAAGTCAAAACTCGGTTTCCTTGTCGATCAAACACAAACAAATCCAAAACCCCGTCTTGATTCAAATCAATATTTGAAAATTGAGGAGCATTCAAGCCTCCAGCCCATGGATTAGCAATAAAGTAGTTATCAATTTTTACTGGAATATTATCATTCCTTTGGAGCAATTGCCCGAATGACATTGTTGCGCTTATAACCAAAAAAACAAAGAAGGAAAATCTCTTGTACATTCATCTAAATTAATGACATCTTTGCAAAAAAAATTGAAAGCAATGGAAAATTTATGGTTAGTTGTGCTTCTTGTTGTTACTACATTAGGAATAACATGGTTTTTAAACAAGGAATGGAAACAAACCACCATGCGCAAAGAGCGCATGGAAACGCAAAGAGAAAAGAACAAACTTTTTATTCCATTGAAACTTTCTGCCTTTGAAAGACTAACCATCATGTTGGAAAGAACCAAGCCAACACACTTAATCTTAAGACAACCGGTTAACCAAATTTCTGCGACACAATTGCAACATGAATTGATGAAGAATATCCGTGAGGAATACGACCATAATATGGGGCTTCAAATTTATGTAGACACATCAACTTGGAAAAGCATTGACCTGGCTAAAGAAAGTACCATTGAGTTGATTAAGGTCGCTTTTCAGCACGTTGGAATGGATGCCAATGCTATGGAACTAAGCAGCGTTATTTTTCAACTTGAAGCTGAAACACAAAATAGCGTTATTCAAATCGCCCTTGATAAATTAAAAGAAGAAACGAAACAGCTTTTATAATCAAGCGTTGCGCTGAATACAATTCAAATCTTCAAAAGCCATTTTTAATCGTTGAACAAAGGTTTTTTCACCTTCTCTCAGCCATACACGCGGATCATAATACTTTTTATTGGGCTTATCTGCTCCTTCTGGATTCCCAATCTGTGCTTGCAAATAGGCTGACTTATTTGCCATATAATCGCGAATACCCTCCGTATAGGCCCACTGCATATCCGTATCGATATTCATTTTAATAGCACCGTAGCTTATGGCTTCTCTGATCTCATCTCTCGTTGACCCGCTTCCACCATGGAATACAAAGTGTATGGGCTTCTCAACCGCACCAAACTTCTGTTGAATGAACTGCTGAGAATTATTTAATATGACAGGCTGTAACTTGACATTCCCTGGCTTGTATACTCCATGAACATTTCCAAAAGCAGCAGCCACAGTAAAACGATGACTCACTTTCTTCATGTGCTCATAAGCGTAGGCAACTTCTTCCGGTTGGGTATACAACTTACTGCTATCCACATCTGAATTGTCTACACCATCTTCTTCACCACCTGTAACGCCCAATTCAATCTCCAATGTGATAGCCATTTTATTCATGCGCTCAAAATATTGAACAGACAATTCAATATTTTCTTCTAGGGATTCCTCTGAAAAATCCAACATATGAGAGGAGAAAAGTGACTTACCCGTTCTTTCAAAAAAAGACTCACCATGCTGCAACATGCCGTCCATCCAAGGCAAAAGATTCTTGGCGCAATGATCTGTGTGAATAATCACAGGAACTTTATACAATGCCGCCATTTGATGAATATGGTGGGCTCCGCTAACAGAACCAGCTACAGCCGCCTGTTGGCCTTCATTGGACAAACCTTTGCCCGCGTAGAATGCGCCACCTCCATTACTAAACTGAACAATCACAGGAGAGTTCACCTCCCGAGCTGTTTCTAAGACAGCATTGACACTATTGGTTCCAATTACATTAACTGCAGGAATTGCATATCCTCTGTCTTTGGCATCGTTTAATAACTCGGTAACTTGATCTCCGGTAAGTACTCCTGGTTGAAAGCGCATAGTGTTGGGTTTATTCCAACAAAAATAAGCAAACCTGCTATTGAGACAAAAGTTGATTGGCCTTATTTCGATTGCGCTCAATTAAAAACTGACTGAGAAGTTCTAAACGATGATCCCAGTCATAAATACTTCCCTTGATAATATCCAACAAAGCTAACTTGTCATCTTCTAATTCAAACTCACCAAAAACTTTCATCCATTGTTCTACAGTACAACATGTACCCTTGGACAACATCGAAATTGTCTTCATTTTTTGGGAAGACATCGGATTGGAATGGACCTCCTTAAAGAAAACAGCCCATTGGACATCACTCATTGGAGTCTGACAATTCTTTGACCCACTATAAACAGGGTCCAAGGAGACAACAGCAGTCCACTCTGTTGAATCCAACACCCATGAATTCTCTCCAACCAATTGCCACTTCCATACATTCTTTACTCGCTGTAAATCAAAATCTTGCTTGAAACCACTTTTATAACTCAGTGTTTGAAAGATTGAATCGCCATCCGCTAGAATTGTCATTACTTGGAATTTCTTATCCTTTGTTTCCCAATCGAACCCCAAACGATGCACTGGGTGAAGGTTCATCGCATGTCCGTTGACTTTTAAAACAAATGGAATTGGAGACTTAAGATCAACACGCATCTGAGAAAAAACATCAGTTATTGCGCACAAAACAAAAAATAGAACGACTAAAACTCTCATACCAAATTCAGCCAATTAACATCCTTCTTCAGCAAATCCAAAGTATCTTTTTCAGGGCTGTTCTCTTCTGTGATGAAATTATATTTCCAAGAGGCATACTCAGGGAGGCTCATCAAGATGGACTCAATTCTACCTCTGGTTTCTAAACCAAATCGGGTTCCACGATCATAAACCAAATTAAACTCGACATAACGTCCTCGTCGCATGAGTTGCCATTCTTTCTGCTGTGGTGAAAAAGATTCATTCTTGTATTTGGCCATTAGCGGAACATATACTTGAACAAAGGTTTTGGTCAATTCCAAAGCGTAATTCATTAGCACTTCGTGACTAAATTTTCCGTCCGCGGGTTTAAGGTAGTCGTAGAAGATACCGCCCACACCCCTGGTCTCATTGCGGTGCTGATTAAAGAAGTAATCATCCGCCCATTTCTTCTGAGCCGGATAAAATTCTGTATCAAATTGATCACAGACATTCTTCAATGCCATATGAAACTGCTTGGCGTCTTCTTTCACAATATAGATAGGTGTAAGGTCAATTCCTCCACCAAACCAAGCATCACCTCCGTTGG
>CAZNVU010000086.1:0-10697 GCA_964576575.1 uncultured Chryseobacterium sp. | reverse complement strand
GTTATTTTGTCATTGGAATGCCGACTGTGGCGAATGTGAATTACCTCATACCAGTGCCATCAGCTCCAGCATCTTTTCTTCAAAATGGACCTGATGCTGTTGCCATATATCAAGGAAATGCCATTGATTGGCCCAACGGCACTGTGGCTTCCAATGTCAACTTAATTGACGCGGTGGTTTATGGAACAAATGATCCGGACGGCTCCCTGTTGATTTCTATTTTGACACCTGGGCAACCACAAGCGAATGAGTCAGGGGGCAATGTCAACGGTTGTATGGCACGTGTGCCTGACGGGGGTTTGCCTTTGGTAACATCTTCATTTGTTGAGCAATTGCCAACACCTGGATTATCAAATATTGTTGTACCCGGATCGGGATGCACAGATGCCTTCGCTTGCAATTACAATCCCAATGCGACGGTTTCAGATGCCTCTTGCTTATTTCTTGGATTCCCTTGTAATGATGGCAACTCCGCCACAATCAATGATGTCATCACATCAGACTGTGTTTGTGCAGGAACGCAAAATACAGTATCATGGACCTTCCGTGTGGATATGTCATCCACTACTGTATACCCACCTGGTGTGTACATTGCAGGTAACTTCCAAGGATGGGTACCTGATCAAGATTTGATGACTGACGCAGACGGTGATAATGTTTGGGAAATCACCATTCCTTCATTGCCTGTGAACACCCCCATTGAATACAAATTTTTGAATGGTCCCGGTGGTTGGGAAACATCATTAGATTTAGCAAATTGCGGAGTGGATGATTTATTTGGCGCGTTTAGTCGCGCTGACACAACCGGAGCAACTGATGCTGTTTTGCCGATAGTTTGTTTCAATTCCTGTGGTGCTTGTAGTGTAAACATCCCGGGATGCACGAACTCGGCTGCCTGTAACTACAACCCAAGCGCTACTCAAAATGACGGTAGTTGCATTTTGCCTGTTACACCGGCAGTTACTATTTCCTCAAGCGATGCAGACAACAGCATTTGTTCTGGAACGAGTGTAACATTCACCGCAACTCCCACAAACGGAGGAACAACACCAAGTTATCAATGGAAATTGAATGGCGCTAATATTGGAACCAATTCGGCAACCTATACGAATAGCGCTTTAACCAACGGTGCTGTGGTGACAGTTGTGATGACAGCGAACAATGCATGTCAAACGAGTTCAACGGCAAATGGAAACAGCATCACGACATCTGTATTGAATAGTGTTACTCCTTCTGTGGTTATCGCCTCCAATGATTCAGACAACAGCATTTGTTCTGGAACGAGTGTGACCTTCACAGCTACCCCAACCAATGGCGGAACTGCACCAAGTTATCAATGGAAACTGAATGGAGCAAATGTTGGAACCAATTCGGCAACCTATACGAATAGCTCTTTAACCAATGGCGCTGTGGTGACTGTTGTAATGACAGCGAACAGTGCATGTCAAACAAGTTCGACGGCAAATGGAAATAGCATCACGACATCGGTGTCAAACAGTGTAACTCCTTCTGTAGTTGTCGCTTCCAATGATGCAGACAATAGCATCTGTTCTGGAACGAGTGTAACGTTCACCGCCACCCCAACTAATGGTGGAACGACTCCGGCTTATCAATGGAAATTGAATGGAGCAAATGTTGGAACCAATTCGGCAACTTATACGAATAGCGCTTTAACCAATGGCGCTGTGGTGACTGTTGTAATGACAGCGAATAATGCATGTCAAACAAGTTCAACAGCCAACGGAAATAGCATCACGACATCGGTATGGCCTAATGCTATTTTGACCAATGTGAATACCGTGAGTATATGTTCAGGTAGTAGTGTTAACTTATCTCTTACATCTAATGTATCCTCCACTTATAGCTGGGTGGCCACTACAAATAGTCAGATAGGCGGAGAATCAATCACTGCTCAAACTGGTAATACTATCAATGATGTCTTAACGAATTCTACTAGTGAGATTCAAAGCGTTAACTATACCGTAACTCCGATTTCTACCTCTGGTACATGTCCTGGTTCAACACAGACGGTCACGGTTTCTGTCATCCCGAATGTTACCTTATCAAACCCGGTCACTCAAACGATATGCTCTGGTACCACGCTGGATTATTCATTTACCTCAAATATTCCAGCCAGTTATACATGGAGTGCTCAAGATAACTTAGATGTAACCGGAGAAAGCACCACCGAACAAAATAGCAGTGGTATAACCAATACTTTGTTTAATACTTCTAATACAGCACAAACGGTCACTTACAATATTACTGTTTTTAACGTCTTAGGAAATTGTAATTCTATCAGCCATAATTTAGTTGTAACTATTAATCCAACACCAGTAATTGTAAATAGCGAAACTAGCATTTGCAGTGGCCAAGCATTTGGTATTTCACCCACATCTGTAATTGTTCCAGAAGGTACTACCTATTCATGGTCCGCTCCAGCTAACATCAACATCAGCAGCGGATTGACAAGCGCTAATGCGCAAAGCAATATCAGTGCAACATTGTTTAGCACTGCTTCCTCGCAAACTGCTGTTACATATGTTGTCACACCCACTTCCATCCACAATTGTATTGGAACGAACTTTAACGTGGTTGTAACCATTCATCCCACACCTATTATCGGTAATTTAACAGAGACAATTTGTAGTGGACAAGCTTTCAGTGTGACCCCCGTTCCTACGCTGGCTGGAAATAATATTCCCGTGGCGACCACTTATACTTGGCCGATGCCTATTGGAACTGGATTTTCAGGCGGAGCCGCGCAAAGTTTCGGGCAAGTTTCCATCTCGCAAGTGTTAACTAATAATACTGCTGAAATGGTCACCGCCATTTATTCAATCACTCCTTCTTCCACACAATATTGCATCGGAAATCCTTTCTTGGTTATCGTAAATATCGATCCTAACCCAACGGTGACGTTGACATCAAGCGATGCTGATAATAGTATTTGTTCAGGAACCAGTGTGACCTTCACGGCAACTCCAACCAATGGAGGAACTTCTCCAGTTTATCAATGGAAATTGAACGGTGTTAATGTTGGATCCAATGCAACGACCTACACGAACGCATCACTATCCAACAATGATGTTGTTACCGTTGTCATGACTGCCAACAATGCGTGTCAATCTTCACTTACAGCAACTAGTAATGCCATTACTACTATTGTATCGAATGGCGCTGCTCCAACTGTTTCAGTAGCTTCGAGCGATTCGGATAACAGCATTTGTGCAGGAACGAGTGTGACATTTACAGCAACTCCAACCAACGGCGGAACCACACCAAGTTATCAATGGAAATTGAATGGCGCTAATGTTGGTACCAATTCGGCAACCTATACAAATAGTGCTTTAACCAATGGTGCTGTGGTGACTGTTGTGATGACGACTAACAATGCATGTCAAACTACAGCAACAGCCAATGGAAATAGCATCACAACATCAGTACTAAATAGTGTCACCCCAACGGTTGCGATTGCTTCGAGCGATTCGGATAACAGCATTTGTTCTGGAACGAGTGTTACATTCACAGCAATACCTACCAACGGCGGAACAACACCAAGTTATCAATGGAAATTGAATGGGGCTAATGTTGGAACCAATTCGGCAACCTATACGAATAGCACTTTAACCAACGGTGCTGTGGTGACTGTTGTGATGACAGCGAATAATGCTTGTCAAACGAGTTCGACGGCAAATGGAAATAGTATTACTACTACCGTTTTGAATAGTGTTACTCCATCCGTAGTTATCGCTTCCAATGATGCAGACAACAGCATTTGTTCAGGGACTAGTGTCACATTCACTGCAACTCCAACCAACGGAGGAACAACACCAAGTTATCAATGGAAACTGAATGGCGCCAATGTTGGAACCAATTTGTCAACATATACAAATAGCGCTTTAACCAACGGTGCTGTGGTGACAGTTTTGATGACAACGAACAATGTCTGTCAAACGAGCTCAACGGCCAATAGCAATTCAATTTCAACGTTGGTAATTAGCCCAGCAAATTGGTACTTGGATGCAGATGCAGATGGATATTATGTTGCCACTCAAACATCATGTGTGTCGCCAGGATCAGGGTATACAACCGTTGTTGGAATTCAGGGAGATTGTAATGATGATTCAGCTTCAGTTAATCCAGCATCAACTGATATTTGCGGAAATGGAATTGATGAGGATTGCTCGGGTTCAGATTGCGGGATTGTTTTGGGTTGCACCATTCCCAACGCTTGTAACTTTGATCCACTGGCCAATACCAATGACGCCAGTTGTATTCTTCCGCAACCCGAAACTTGCAACGGTTTGGATGATAATTGCAATGGTCAAGTGGATGAGGGCCTTAACCTAGTTGGTCTGAGTATCACTCCAGCTGTGACGTCCTTATACCCAATTTGCTCTGGAAATAGCCTCAAAGCTGCGAATTTAACCTTAGGTTCCAATTCTGCTATCATAGATGGAGAGGGCAATGACCTTTGGTTCAGTATCAATGCGCAATTCAACACTTTGCGCGCTGGATTATCTGCTGCCGCTGGCGACAATGACGTTCGTCTTTACACCATGACTCCCGGCGGTTGTTTGGAGCTTATCGAAACGGAACACGAGAACACTGCAGGCAATCAAACCCTGTTGAGCGATCAATTGACCGTTGGTCAAACCTATTACGTTGCAGTGCACAACATCAGCGGCCCTATGAACGCCAGTGCCAAGATCTGTTTCAACCATCTCAATGCTTCTACTTGCGATCATTATTACAGCAACAACACAGGAATCTATACTTCTGTGTGCAACAGTTTTAAGGCCCAATACCGCGCCAATGCTGTCGCTTACACCTTTGATATTTTATCTGCTACACAAAACAACATCAACCAAAACATCACGCCGTGGTCTTATACAACAACCAGCGCGAGTACGGTTGTTGCCCGTTTGGGATCTTTATTGCCTGCCAACCAAGGATCATCGGCTATTGTCTACACCTTGAAAGTACCTGTCCTTTACTCCTTATTTGACGCCGCAGGAAACTTTGAGAATCTTTTTGCTCAGGCCACCAATACATGCACGGTGACGCTGAACGCACAACCTACCATTTCACTCAGAAGCTCAGACCGTTGCCCAATCAACAAGTCGCTCACCTCTACCATCGCTCCGGATAGAACCGTTTGCGGTGCCATGCGATACGATTGGGAGTTTACACAAGTTTTACCAACTGCAGGAACGGCACAAGTCATTCAAGGCGGCGCATTTGCCAGTGTATTCTTCTTGAGCAATGTGCCAGGTATCACATCCGGCAAGACATACAATGTTAGAGTAAGACCGGTGCACAGCAGTGGAATCGCTGGTCAATGGGGCAGTGTGCAGTGTTTGAGAGTTGGATCTTCAGGAATGGTTCAACAGAGTGAGAGCGGGAGCGTGGAGAATATTGAATCCAGAGTCTCGAGTATTTCTATTTACCCCAACCCAACCACAACGGGTAGTTTTGTTTTACAGTACAACGGGTCTCGTAGGGGCGAATGGACATTCGCCCTGGATGCCACAACGGGATTGACCTCCGCCCAAGAATCCATGACGGAATTGATCATGATGGACATTACGGGCAAGGTTGTGTTTAAAACCAACGTGGTATTGAATGGCAACATTGCTGAAATCAATTTTGGAGATTTGGAATCGGGATTGTATTTGGTTGATTTTGGTGGGGAGAGGAGCAGGTTGCAGGTGGTGAAGTAGTGCGGGAAGAGGGAAGTGGAAAGAGGGATATGGAAAGCGGAATAGCGTCCATTGCGAGTGTTTTGCGCCCTTTGCGTTATTAAAAATACAAAAACGCAAGTAGTGAAACTTCGCTACACCAAAATTGCGCAAGGCGCGCAAAGAGGTCAGTGATATCGTTCTTTGTGAGTCCCTTGCGAGAATTTTGTGATCATTGCGTTATAATAAAATACAAAAACGCAATGCTCGCCAAGATGGCGTAATGTGAGCAATGAAGTTACCTGAATTTTGAAAAGTGTAAAATCCTAGGTAGGTGATGAAAGGACTCTTTGGGGTCCTTTTCTTTTATATGCTTGTTAAGCACCTATAACTTATGCGATAAAATTAGCGGACAATTGATCAAAATTTGTAGAATAATTTTTGAAATGTTGTCTAAATAGTTAACTTTGTTATGCAGATCATCCGTGAAGTTTATTTTTATAAACGTTATTTCTTGGACTTTTATGAATCTCAAAATGCTAGTGTGCAGTTGAAGATAGAATGGACCATCCAGCTCATTCAGACCAACGCGATGGTTCCAAAGAAATATTTTAAGCACGTGGAGGGTCAAGAGGGTTTGTATGAGATGCGTATCGAGTATCAGGGTAACACTTTTAGGGTGTTCTGTTTTTTTGATGAAGGCAAATTGGTGGTGCTTTGCAATGGCTTTCAAAAGAAAACAAATAAAACTCCAAAGAAGGAAATAGAAAGAGCAATGAAAATTAAAAAAGAATACAACAATGACAAAGGAAAAGCAGATGATTGGTTTTAATCAAATGTTGGATGAGAAGTATGGAAAACCAGGTTCCAAAGCGCGAGACAGATGGGAACAAGGCTATGCCACTTTTGAATTGGGTGTTATGTTGGAGGAGGCTCGCTTGAAGTTGGGATTGACCCAAGAAGAAGTTGCAGAGCGTTGCGGAACCAATAAATCATACATATCCCGTGTGGAGAATGATGCAACAGATGTACGCATGTCGACTTTCTTTAAAATCATTCACCAAGGACTTGGTGCAAAACTGGATTTGAAGATTTTATTGGTGGAATAGATACTCAAGACTTGCCTTGGTTTTGCATTGTCCAATTTTGGCGTGGGACAATTCTTGAGACACTGTCCCAAGAATGTGCATCAACTGAGATATTTTCTTTTTTTGATTTCACACATAAAATTCCATTCATTGTTCTAAATACAAAAACGCAACGTTCGCAATGATTGCGCAAAGCGCGCAAAGAGGTCAGTGAATAGCACAAAACGTTTAACGCATATTTCTTATCCCTCAATCCCTTCATCACCCAATCCCTTCATTACTTCATCCCATCTCAAATCCATTACAATCTCCTACCTTTACTTTGCAATTATGTGCGGCAGATATATCGTTGTTACCAAAGTAAAGGAGATTGAGAAAAAGTTTGGTGTTACCATGCCCAAAGGGTTTGACTTTTCTCCTACCACCAATCTAGCGCCCGGGGCGCAAGGACTGGTCATTACCAATGATCAACCCAAATCCCTGCAATTGTTTCGATTTGGTTTTACTCCCTCGTGGTCTAAGGATGGGAAGTTGTTTATCAATGCACGTTCGGAAGGTGACCACAATCCAGAGAACAGAAAGGATTACCGCGGCGCAAAGGGCATCATCGACAAACCCATGTTCAGACGCGCCATCCGAAGCCAACGTTGTTTGGTCATTGCCGATGGTTTTATCGAAGGTCCCCAAGGTGTTGGTCTTCAACAACCCTATTGCGTTTATCCCACCGCAGGAAACGGCCCAATGGCCCTGGCCGGTATTTGGGACACTTGGCAAAAAGGAAACGAAACCATTTTCTCTTTTGCCATTCTTACCACCGCTCCCAATGCGGTGCTCGAGAAAATTGGCCACCATCGTTGTCCTTTAATACTACCAGAGGATTTTCATTCCACTTGGCTCAATTCAGCTGCTCCGCTGGCAGATATCACTTCTATGATGCAACCTTGCCCGGATGGTTGGCTCAATGCCTATCCCATTTCCAACGAGATTAAAAGTCCTTCCGCCAATGGTAAGGAGTTGCTGAAGCCAATGGGGGAGCGTGTTTTGAAAGAGTACGATTACGAGGTTTACCAAGATATTGAAATGTTTGGTATGGGAGAAACCCGCGATAGAAAGCGTCGGGATGATCAAATGTCTTTGTTTGATTGATCATGGTTCAACTGCACTCTTATTTCTCTTTACGTTACGGTACAGTGGCTCCTTTAGAGGCCTTGCAGGATTTGCGTCATGCAGGTTGGGAGACTTGCTTGTTTGCTGATGTCAACAATACATCTGCAACTTGGGATGTTAAACGTTGGTTGAAGAAAGAGCAGTTTTCAGGTGTTACTGGTGTTGACTTTAAGAACAATGTAAAAACAGTTTATGTTGCCGTTCCTTTCAATGAAGAAGGTTTTAAAGAGGTGAACGAGTGGTTGTCTTTTCACTTGCATGAGAAGAAAGATTTTCCGGATCGCGCCCCAGAATGGCAACATGTTGGCGTTATATATCCATTGGATCAGGTGAGGGATTGGCCCATGGATATTATGAGAGAAAATGAGTGGATCAGTATTGCTCCGCACGAGATTAACCGCTGGCGCATTTCCCGTTGGAAAGATTTTGAGCGATGCCTTGCTTTGCCTGTTTTTAGTTTTCGGAACAAAAGAGAATTCAACGCGCACCGCCTGCTAAGGGCAGTGGAGAACAATGTGCTGCTGAGCAAATTGAGTGTATTGGATCACGCAACAGAAAAAGAGATTTGGAAAACCAAGGAAGAAGTTGAATCGGTTTATTCCGAATTTGATTTGTATCAAAAGACAAAGAAAGTTTTTTTGTATTGGTCGACATTGTGGAAAATGGAAGAGGAGGTGAGTATGAAAAACCAATTGATTTACGGTTTGAGTGCGGCGCAAGATGAGGTGTTGTTGGAACAATTGTGTTGGGAAGGTTTGTCTTATCGCTATCCAGAGGTGAGAATGGATGACGAGGAAAGTGCCATCATTGTACGAATCCGCAAGGAGTTGGACATGATCAAGGAGAAATCCTTTGTGGCCTATTTTCTGATCAATTGGGACATCACGAGTTATGCAAGAAGCAATGGATATTTTTATGTAGGACGAGGGAGCGGCGCCAATAGCATAGTGGCCTACTTGCTTCGAATCACGGATGTGGATCCTATTGAATTGGATTTGTATTTTGAGCGATTCATCAATCTCTACCGTCAGAATCCACCTGATTTTGACATTGATTTTTCATGGACCGATAGGGAGGACATGACGCAGTATATATTTTCTCGTTTTCCCAATGTGTCGTTGTTGGGTGCTTACAATACATTCCAGTATCGCGCAGCAGTGCGGGAGTTGGGAAAGGTTTTTGGTTTGCCCAAGGAGGAGATTGATTTATTGGGTGATGGTAAGTTTAAAATGGAGCAGTTGGATGAGATGCAGCGATTGACATTGCGCTACGCGCAGGTTATTCAAGATTTCCCTAATGCATTAGCCATTCATGCTGCGGGAATCTTGATTACCCAAAAACCGATATGGTATTATACAGCAACTTTTTTACCACCCAAGGGATTTGCCACCACGCATTTTGATATGTTGGTTGCAGAGGATATCGGTATCTACAAGTTTGATATTTTGTCTCAGCGGGGGTTGGGAAAAATCAAGGAGTGCATGGAGATCATCGCCTACAATCAACCGGACAAGGCAGACTTTGATATTCATGATTTGGCGCGATTTAAAAAAGACGAGGCAGTGAAAAGCTTGATCCGTTCAGCGGATGCCATCGGGTGTTTTTATGTTGAGTCGCCTGCGATGCGGATGTTGTTGGGTAAGTTGCAAGTGGAAGATTATTTGGGATTGGTAGCGGCCAGCTCAGTCATACGTCCTGGTGTTTCCAAGAGTGGAATGATGCGGGAGTTTATCATGCGGCAGCGTATTCCTGAGCGCAGGATGCAGGCCAATCCTGTGTTGCTTGAGTTGATGCCAGAGACCTATGGCGTGATGGTGTACCAGGAGGATGTCATCAAAGTAGCCCATTTTTACGGAGGTTTAACGTTGGGTGAGGCGGATGCCTTGCGCCGCGGCATGAGTGGAAAGTTTAGAGGAAGAGATGAGTTTGATCGCGCGCGCGATGCCTTCATTGAAAAGGCCATGGCCAAGGGAAGACCATTGGAGGAGGTGGTGGAAATTTGGCGGCAGATTGAAAGTTTTGCGGGTTATGCTTTTGCAAAAGGACACTCGGCATCCTATGCTGTGGAGAGCTTTCAAAGTTTGTTTCTAAAAGCATATTTCCCTTTGGAATACATGGTGGCGACATTGAACAACGGAGGAGGTTTTTACTCGGTTGAATTTTATGTCCACGAGGCTCGCAGGAAGGGAGGCGTCATTCATCCTCCTTGCATCCAACGAAGCAGTGCAGTCACCATCATTGACGGCAAGAACATTTACTTGGGTTTGGGTATGGTAAAAGACATGGAGCATCCGTTGATAGAACGGTTGCTGATGGCGCGAAAGACCAACGGACCATTCAAAGATTTTGAGGATTTTTTAGATCGTGTGCGCATTGGAATAGAGCAATGCATCTTGTTGATTCGTGTTGGTGCTTTTCGCTTTTTAGGTCAAACCAAGAAGCATTTGTTGTGGAAGGCGCAGTTGTATTTTACGCAGCGTTGGGACATGCAGGAGAATTCATTGTTTGGTGTAGAACGCAAGCAATTTGATTTTCCCACCTTGGTTGATTTACCATTGGAGGATGCTTATGATCAGATGGAGTTGTTGGGATTCCCATTGTGCAGTCCATTTGATTTGTTACCCAAGGAGTGGAAGAATTTTGGATTGAAAGCTTCAGTACTTCCAGCGCAGTTGGGAAAGACAGTGGAGGTATTGGGTTATTATATCACCTGTAAGCCCACCAGAACAAGCAAAGGAGATAGAATGTATTTTGGAAA
>CAZNVU010000085.1:0-10804 GCA_964576575.1 uncultured Chryseobacterium sp. | reverse complement strand
TTTTGATGCACCTTCTGTCCTTGAGGCATGGGTTGATTTTGAAAGTGAATTGGCTGTAATGGTAGCCAGAAATGAAAATGGGCAAGTAGTTACTTTTCCCCCAGTAGATATGGAATTCAATGCAGAGGCCAACTTGGTTGAGTTTCTGTTTTCGCCTTCTGAACAATCTTCAGACGTATTACATAAAGCAGAACAGTTAGCGGTTAAGGTTGCAGAGCAGTTGCAAATTGTTGGGGTTTTGGCTGTAGAGATGTTTGTGTTGAAGAATGGTGAAGTCCTGGTGAATGAAGTTGCCCCAAGGCCACACAATAGCGGACATCATACCATAGAGTGTTGTATTACATCACAATATGAGCAGCACCTTAGAGCTGTCCTTAATTGGCCGTTGGGCAATACTGACATTATTCAACCAGCGGTGATGATTAATTTATTGGGAGAAAAGGATAGTCATGGATTGGCGGTTTATGAGGGAATGGAGAAAGTGTTGAAGGAAAAAGGAGTTTATGTCCATTTATATGGAAAGGAGAAGACAAGTCCTTTTCGGAAAATGGGACATGTCACCATCATGGATCAAGACATAGAAGTGGCCAAGGAGAAGGCCCGTTGGGTAATGAAGACATTGAAGGTGGTTGGTGAATAATTGACCTGAGAGTTTTAGTATTGAATAAAGAATGTTAGTTTAGCCATATGAAGCAGTATCATGATTTGTTGCAACATTTGTTGGACAATGGAGTTAAAAAATCTGACCGAACAGGAACAGGAACATTTAGCGTGTTTGGCCATCAAATGCGTTTTGATTTGAAGGAAGGTTTTCCTTTGTTGACAACCAAGAAATTGCACACCAAGAGCATCATCCATGAGTTACTTTGGTTTTTGAAAGGAGAAACCAATATTGCATACTTGAAAGAGAACGGCGTGAGTATTTGGGATGAATGGGCGGATGAGAATGGTAACTTGGGACCGGTATACGGTTACCAATGGAGAAGTTGGCCCAATCCTGATGGCACACAAACAGATCAGATTACCAAACTGGTTGAGGGATTAAAAAATAATCCAGATGGACGCCGACACATTGTATCCGCGTGGAATCCATCTTTTATCGACCAGATGGCTTTGCCTCCTTGCCATTGTTTGTTTCAATTTTATGTAGCTGAGGGTAAGTTAAGTTGTCAATTATACCAACGCAGTGCGGATACTTTTTTGGGTGTTCCGTTCAACATCGCGTCTTATGCATTGTTGACCATGATGATGGCGCAAGTGTGTGGCTATGAACCTGGAGAATTTGTATGGACAGGCGGTGATGTTCATTTGTATAGCAACCACGTTGAACAAGCGCAATTGCAATTGTCAAGAGATTTTAGACCCTTGCCTCAAATGAAAATGAATCCAGATGTCAAAAATATTTTTGACTTTAAGTATGAGGATTTTTCTCTGGAGAATTATGATCCACATCCACATATCAAAGCCGCTGTTGCCGTCTAATGAAAACGCCTATTGTTAGTATTATTGTAGCTATGTCCACCAATAGGGGTATTGGCCGAAACAACGATTTGATGTGGCATTTGCCAGAGGACATGAAGTTCTTCAAGGATAAAACTTTTGGTCATCCTGTAATCATGGGGCGGAAGAATTACGAGAGTATTCCGGAGAAATACAGACCGTTCAAGAATCGATTGAATATTGTTATCAGCAGTCAAAACAATTACTCAGCTCCGGATTGTATTTTAGTTCAAAACCTAAGTGATGCTTTGGTTGCCGCAAAACAGAATGAGGAGAATGAAATATTTGTGATTGGCGGTGGTCAAGTGTATAGTGAAGCCCTGGAATTAGGGGTTGTAGACAGAATGTACATTACAGAAGTGGATGCGATTTTTTCAGATGCTGAAGTTTTTTTTCCTGATTTTGATGACAATCATTGGGAGAAAATAGAATTGTCAAGAAAAGAAAAGGATGAAAAACATCAATTTCCTTTTGTTGTCTATGAATACAACAAGAAGTTTTAGCCTTTGGCTCCAATGTAGGCCATCAAACCAACACCAGTAAGCAAAGCATTTTCATCAATGTCAAAGCAGTTGTTGTGGACAGGGGCATTGAAAGTTTTTCCATCAGGTCCCGTTGTCCCCAATCGGTAGAAGCAGCTAGGATATCTTTGAGCGAAGTAAGCAAAGTCTTCCGCAGTTGTTCTTAAAGACAAATCAACAACATTTTCCTTTCCTAAAAATTCTTCGGCTAAAGATTTGGCCAACGCCGTTTTTTCTGGATGATTGAATAATGCAGGATAACCCACATGAATGTCTACATTAATTTTGGTTCCTGTAGCTTGTTCTATGCCTTTTGCAATGTCATGAATGTGTTGATGGGCTTGGTATCTCCAATTTTCATCAAATGTTCTAAATGTACCAGCCATGGTTACTTCATCAGGAATGATATTGGTAGCGCCTAGCCCTTGAATTTTCCCAATGGTTAAGACAGTTGGGGTAGCGGGTTCTGCTCGTCTGCTGGGGATTGTTTGCAATGCCACAATGAGTTGCGCCGCGGCAACAATGGGGTCAATGCATTGATTGGGTTTTGCACCATGACCACCTTTCCCTTGCACAGTGATGTAGATTTCATCAGTGCTAGCCATGTACCATTCTGATTTGAATCCTACTTTTCCTGCAGGCAGTTCAGGGTATACATGTTGACCATAGATAGCATCGGGTTGGTGATCATTGAATATTCCAGCTTTGATCATTTCATTGGCACCGCCGGGTAAAATTTCCTCACCAGGTTGAAATATGATTTGAACCGTTCCTTCCCATTGGTCTTTCAGTTGGTTCAATACGATGGCTGCTCCAAGCACACATGTTGTGTGCACATCATGACCGCAAGCGTGCATAACACCTTCTCTTTTGCTTTTGTAATCCACTTTGTTTTTTTCCAAAATGGGCAGGGCGTCCATGTCTCCTCGCAAGCTAATGAAACGACTCTCAGGGTTTTTGCCACGAATAATGGCCGTGATGCCTGTTTTTACCCATCCATCAGTGAATGAGATTCCAGCTTCTTGAAGTTGTTTTTTAATGAAACCAGATGTTTCAAATTCTTGGAAAGACAATTCTGGATTGGCGTGCAAATGTCTCCGGAAAGATCGCCATTTCTCTAATTGTTCAGCCGTGTTTTTTTGAATGGATGAAAGGATGGACATGGTATTAATCTTTACAAGGGGTTTGTGTGTTTACACCAATACGTTGTATGTGTTGAATGTAGGCCGTTGAATCTTTGAGCAAGACTTCTACGCCAATCAAATCGTTTTCTAAATAATAGGTTTTGTCTTCTCCTTTGGTTTGGCTTTTTTCAAAATTAACGGAGCCATCAGTCAATACTGATTTCCATTCATTTTCAGCGATGGCAAAGAAATTCGCTTCACATTGTGCTTTTGAGCTCATGGATTGATGTCTGGATAGAATATTCCCACGAATTTGTTTTCCGGGAAGCCACCCCAGCCAATCGTAATTGGGAAACATGACGTAGACCAAAAGGCAACCAATGGTAACCCCGATGAGGAATCTAAAAAGGCGTTGACTGAATTTCACCAAGCAAAGATGCGTTTTTTTTGACTAAAAACAATTAACCATGAACCGTGGATGGATTCCGTGAAAATACCGAGTTAAAAAAGGTGAATTCATTAGATATTTGAAAAATGGGAATGAACGCCAAAAAGAAAATAGCGGTTGTTTGCGGAGGATATAGTGGAGAATCCGTTGTGTCCATGCGCAGCGCGTCTATGGTGATGGCCAATATTGATAGAGATTTGTACGCTCCCATTCAAGTGGTCATTGAAAGGCATCGATGGTATGCGCTATCAGATCAAGGAGAGGAGTTGTTGTTGGATAAGAATGATTTTTCAGTCACCATCGGTGAGGAGAAAGTAAAGTTTGATGGCGTATTTATCATCGTCCATGGCGCTCCAGGCGAAAACGGATTGTTGCAAGGTTATTTTGAATTGATTGGATTGCCTTATACTACAGGTGGGGTATTAAATATGGCTTTGACTTTTAATAAGAAAGCTACTACGGATGCCTTGCATCAACTGGGTTATCAGGTGGCCAATAGTGTCACCATAGGAAGAGGGGATCAAATTGAGGTTGATGAAATTTTGCAAAAGGTTGGTCTCCCTTGTTTTGTTAAGCCCAATAATGGCGGTTCTTCATTGGGGACATCTAAGGTCAAGGAGCAATCTGAATTGGTAGCTGCCATTCAAAAGGCGTTAGCCGTAGATGCCCAGGCCATCATTGAGCGATTTGTTAGCGGGACAGAGGTGACTTGCGGCGTTATTCAATGGCAAGGGAAGTTGAAAGCATTGCCTTTGACGGAAATAGTAACAGCCAATGAGTTTTTTGATTTTGAAGCCAAATACAATGGGGAATCGCAAGAGATAACTCCAGCGAGGGTGGAATCTTCGGTTTTTGAAAAAGTTCAAAGGCTAGCTGTTGGAATTTACAGTGATTTAAATTGTAGAGGAATGATTCGGGTGGATTTTATTATTCAGGATAACGTACCATTTGTGATAGAGGTCAATACCGTTCCTGGATTTTCTGAAGCCTCAATTATACCACAGCAGGCATCGGCAGTTGGAATTGATAAAAAGGCTTTGATAACAGCGGTGATTGAAGGGTGTTTTTAAAAGCTAAGCATTTGAAAATCAATATTAAAACGGTGATAAAATAAATAGTTGGTGTTAAGATGAGTTAAAAAAGGTCTTTTTCCTTATTTTAGCACCCTTTAACAAAGGAAACGTACAATTAATTCTATCCTAATATGCGGAAAAAAGTTACGCTATTGTTGGTTGGTTTGCTGGTCACATTGACTGGCGCTATCGCCCAAAACACTGGTACTTTGAAGGGAAAGGTAACTGATAAAGATACCAAACAGCCACTACCGTTTGTAAACGTAATATTATTCCTCAATGGTAACTTGATTACCGGAGGGGCAACAGATATCGACGGTGAGTATACCATTAAACCCATTGATCCAGGGGTCTATGACGTTCAGTTTAATTTTGTTGGGTATACCTCACAAGAATTAAAAGGCGTTCCGATTACCGGAGGCAAGATTCAGTTTGCCAACACCGAATTAACGGCTGGTAAGGAAATGAAAACTTTGGAAATCAATGAATTTAAGGTTCCTTTGATTGACAAGGATGGTGGAGCTTCAGGGGGAACAGTTACGCGTGAAGAATTAGCGCGCATGCCCTCTCGTGATGCATTGGGATTGGCCCAGACTGTAGCGGGTGTTAGTAGTGCTGGTACCGGTGGTGGAATTTCTATCCGTGGAGCTCGTACCGGTTCAACATGGGTTTACATCGATGGAATCAAGGTTAGAGGTTCGTCTTCATTGCCCAAGTCTGCGATAGAAGAGGTTTCTGTTATTACAGGTGGTGTTCCAGCCAACATTGGTGACGTAACAGGTGGAGTTATCAATATCTCTTTGCGATCTGCTTCTGCAAACTATACAGGGGGAATAGAAGCTATCTCATCAGGATTTCAAGTAAATGACAAAGTAATTGGATTAGATAAATACGGATACAATTTGTTGGAAGGTTCATTGTCTGGACCCATTTTATTTAAGAAGAAAGCGGATGGTAGCAAAGGAAGGCCATTATTAGGATTTTTCTTGTCGAGCAACTACACGGATATTGTCGACGGCGGTCCTGCTTTTGGTGGGGTTTACAAGATGAAGCAATCTGCGATAGACGAATTAAGAAGTAATCCTTTGCGTCAAAATGTTCAAGCAGATGGAACGGTGAATGGTGCTTTGTACAATGCAGACTTCTTAACAGCTAATGATTTTGAAAAGATTGATACACGTATGAACGTACGCAATCGCTCTTTGAATGTTGTTGGTAAAGTAGATTTAACTGCTTCTGAAACAATGACCCTTACTGTAGGTGGAACAGCTGCATACAGAAGAGGTAATGATTTTGACTACGCCAATATGTTGATGAATTTCGATAATAATCAGCAGTCTACTGATATGGATTGGAGAGGTTATGTCAAGTTTAGTCAGCGTTTCAAGAATTCTGAGGATGAGACTTCAACCTTAAAGAATGTATTCTATTCAATCATGGCGGATTACAGCAGCACATTCCGCTTGAGACAGGACGCTACTCACCAGGACGAATTGTTTAGATATGGTCACGTGGGACGTTTTGATCAATTGCGTGCACGCTCTTATTCTCTAGCTCCAGAAGGGGGTTACTATATTCAAAACGGTTGGCAAGATGTTAATGTCGCATTTACACCTAGTGTCTACAATCCTGATTTGGCTGCTATCACTAGCCAGTTCTTTGGTTTGTTTAATACACCATCAAGCGTAAACGAGGTAGTCAATGGATCTGATGTTTTGATCACCGATGACGGATTCTTTGATTCCAACAATAACGAATTTACAACTGAGATCTTGCAAATTGGAGAGTCGCCATACGCTTCTTTGACCAATATTCAAGGAAACAATGGATTGATTAATGGCCAATTGCCAAGCACAACTTATGGTTTGTGGAATTACTATGGCGGACAAAGCAACAATTACAGCGTGAGTTCTAACCGTCAATTCCGCGTTTCAGGAACTGGTTCAGCGGATATTGGAAATCACGCCATTCAGGTGGGTTTTGAATTTGAACAAAGAAGAGATGCGGGATATGCCATTGCACCAGTAGGTCTTTGGTTGCGTGCCCGTCAATTAACCAATTTCCATAACCGAGAGTTGAACACAGATAACCCTTCATATTTCAGTGAAGACGGAATCACCTATGTGAATTACGGAAATTTAGTAGGAGCTGATCAGTTTGAGTTTGATTACAATTTACGTGAATCTTTAGGTTTGGATGTGAATGGAACGGATTTCATCAATGTAGATGCACTTAATCCTGACGAGTTGAGTGTGAGTATGTTTGGTGCAGATGACCTTCTGAACCAAGGTAATAATATCGTGACTTATTATGGATACGATCCATATGGCAATAAATTGTCCGGAAGACGTCCAACGATTGATGACTTTTTTGCTGAAGAGTATTCTTTGGAAGACGGCAAGAGCTTCAAGACAAGAAGAATTGGTGCTTTTGAACCTACATATATTTCAGGATATGTAATGGATAAATTCGCATTTGATGATTTGATTTTCAACGTAGGTCTGCGTATTGACCGTTTTGATGCTAACCAATATGTTCCTATTGACCCATATGTTATCAGTGAGGCATACACTGCAGGGGAAGTTGATTTCGGTAAATTTGGAGTGAATAAACCCAATAACATTGGTGAAGATTTTGTTGTTTATGTAGACAACATTGAGCAACCTTCCGCTATTACTGGTTATCGCAATGGCAATGATTGGTACAATGCTTCTGGTGCTTTGGTAACAGATCCATTCACTTCTGTTGCTTCTGGTGGTCAAGTAAAACCATTTTTGAAAGTTGATCCAAAGGCCGAAATGACTTCAAAGTCATTCAAGGAATACGAGCCAGTGGTTAATTTCATGCCACGTATCGCCTTCTCTTTCCCTATCTCTGATGAAGCGTTGTTCTTTGCTCACTATGATGTTCTAACACAAAGACCAACGGAAAGCAATCGTTTTAATCCTGTAGATTATTTGTTTTTAAATACAAATCGTAACGTATTGTTGAACAATCCAAATTTGAAGCCTGAGCGCACGGTGGACTATGCATTGGGATTCCAACAAGTGTTGTCAAAAACATCATCTTTGAAAGTTGAGGCTTTTTACCGTGAGTTGCGCAATATGATTCAGGTAAGGTCATTTATTGGAGCTTATCCAGCAACTTACAAGGCTTTTGACAATTTGGATTTCGGTACAGTAAAAGGTTTAACCCTTTCTTATGACTTGCGTCCAACAGGAAATTTGTGGTTGAAGAGTTCATACACATTGCAGTTTGCGGATGGAACAGGTTCTACAACTCAAACGCAATTGGCCCTTATCAATGCTGGATTGCCCAACTTGAGAACGGTTAATCCTGTGAACTATGATCAAAGACACCGTATTGTAACCACCGTTGATTACCGTTATGGTTCAGGTGCGGATTACAATGGTCCAGTTTGGTTTAACAAGCCTATATTTGAGAATACAGGTATCAATTTCATAGCTAACTTGGGTTCTGGAACTCCATACACGCCGCAGGTTATTGCAACACCAATCACAGGTGAGGTATCACCTACTACCGAAGGTTCAATTAACGGTGCTCGTTTGCCATGGCAGTTTAATGTCGATGCCAATATCGATCGCAATTTTAATATTGAGCTAAAGGGTAAAGACGGTAAGAAGAAGGCCGCTAATTTGAATGTCTATTTGTGGGTGAATAATTTGTTGAACACAATGAATATCAATGGTGTTTATCGCTTCACGGGTACTCCTGACGATGATGGATTCTTAGCTGCTGCTCAGTACCAGTCTCAGATTGAATCGCAGAACTCACCTGATTCGTTCAGAAATTACTATAGTATGTTTGTTAACAACCCTTACAATTTGGGCGCACCACGTCAAATCCGTTTGGGTCTAAGATTTGACTTCTAATTCAACCAAGGAAACCATGGAAAAGAGATATATGAAATTAGTGATGATGGTCTGCATGGCGGTGATGACCATGAGTGCATCGGCCTACAAGTCGGTGAATGTTCGCAATCAATCGGAAAGTTCTGGTCAAGGTCAAGTAAAGGCTGCGGCATGTGCCCCTGCCACTGGATTAAAGGACTTGGAGTGGAACAATGTAAGTGCAATCATCGAGACCGGTGGTAATATGTGGACTGATCGTGCCAACTCAAGAGCTGCGTATGAGGTTCCTAAGGGAGGTGGCGTATCCTCTCTTTATGCCGGAGCATTATGGATGGGAGGTCGTTCTCCGGATCAGCAGTTGAAATTGGCGGCTTTGACCTTTAGAGCAGATGGTAACGATTACTGGCCTGGTCCTTTGACCAATGATGGTAGTGCCTCTGTCAATGAGAACACCTGCGAACAGTACGATAGATTCTTTGTTTCATTGCGTCAGGACGCACAAAGACATCGTGCCTACTATGATTGTGTTTCCTCAGGAGAAGATGATTGCGAAGAGAACTATTCTATACCTGGATATTTCTATGACTACCCTGCTATGGGTAATACAGCAGCAGGCCAAGATTTGTATTTGGCTCCTTTCTATGATTATGATCAAGATGGATTTTACAATCCTCAGAATGGTGACTATCCTTGGTATGACTTCTTAAGAGAGGTGAATTGTGCTTCTCGCAAAAGAGAAGATATCGTTCCGTTGTTTGGTGACCAAACCTATTATTGGATTTTTAATGATAAAGGAAACGCTCATACAGAATCACAAGGTCAGCCAATAGGAATGGAAATTCGAGCGCAAGCTTTTGCATTCAACTCCAATGATGAGATCAATAACATGACATTCTATAACTATGTTCTTATCAACCAAGGAACTCAGACATTGACTGAAACTTATTTTGGTTCATGGGTAGACCCCGATTTGGGTACTTCAACTGATGATTATGTTGGTTGTGACGTAAAGCGAGGTTTAGGCTATTGCTACAACGGAGACAATAACGACCAAACATCTGCTTATTCTTTTGGTTATGGTTTGAATCCTCCAGCTGTCGGTGTTGACTTTTTTGAAGGCCCATATCAAGATGAAGACAATATTGATAATCCATTGACTCCCGATATCATCAATGCAACGGATTCTATGGGGATTCCTTATCGTGGTTTGGGTATTGGTTATGGAGATGGTGTGGCAGACAATGAGCGTTATGGAATGCGCCGTTTCGTGTACTATAACAATAACACCAACCCTATTTTTGGTGAGCCTTCCGTTCCATTGCATTTTTACAATTACATGAGAGGTATTTGGAAGAATGGAGCACAAATGTTGTACGGTGGAAATGGTGTAAGTGGACCTGGGGTATTGACAGGAGTTCCTGCTCAGTATATGTTCCCTGATGATACCGATCCATACAACTGGGGAACTGCAGGTGTTCAAGTAGAACCTTGGTCTGAGGTGAGTAGCGCAAATGTCGCAGCCGATAGACGTTTCATTCAATCTGCTGGTCCATTTACTCTTGAGCCTGGAGACTATAACAATATCACCATGGGTGTTGTTTGGGCAAGAGCAACAACAGGTGAGGCTTTTGAGAGCGTTCGTTTATTGCGTCAATACGATGATAAGGCCCAAGCTTTGTTTGATAATTGTTTTGAGTTGGTTTCAGGTCCAGACGCTCCAGATGTTTCTGTGCGTGAGTTGGATCGTGAAATCATTTTGATGTTGAGCAATGATAATGTAATTAGTACCAATTTCAATGAGAACTATGGTCCTGATCAAGCTGGTTTTGATCCAAGTATTCCAGAAGAATTGGCGGATGGTACACAGTTAGATACTACAGATCGTTCTTACAAGTTCGAAGGTTACTTGGTGTATCAATTGGCCAATAAAGATGTAAGTTCTAGTGAGTTGGATGATGTTGCTAAAGCACGTTTGATTGCGCAGTGCGATGTTGAGAATGATGTGATTAATATTGTAAACTTTACGCGTGATCCAATTTCTGGGTTTATTGTTCCTGAATTAAAAGTGCAAGGAGCCAATGAGGGAATCCGTCGCTCCTTCCAGATCAAGGCAGATGCTTTTGCCCAGGAAGATAGCCGTCTAATCAATCACAAGACCTATTACTTCATGGTATTGGCTTATGGACACAATAATTATTTGAATTATAATGTAGCTGCTGAGACAGGGCAAGATGAAGCATTCCTTGCTTCTCGTAAGGCTGCGCTA
>CAZNVU010000084.1:0-10835 GCA_964576575.1 uncultured Chryseobacterium sp. | reverse complement strand
AATGCGGTATTCATTATCCTTATGAAAACCTACCCATTTCTTGGATAGAGATTCAGCCAGATGGTGACAGCATAACGCATGAATTGGAAATCATCGTTCGTAATCCGGATGGTACTTTTAATGGAGACAAGGCACTGGATTACTTGAACTTTGATGTTGTACTAGCAGACAAAATGATATTTGATACATTTGGAGAGTATCAATTTGTTCTGCAACAAAAAACGGGACTGGAATCAGCCCCGTTTATGGTCAATCTTGAAATTACCGCAGAAGAGTTGGACAATTATTGATTCCCTTCTCTTCTGGCCTTTTGCATCTCATTTTCTTCCTGCCCTCTTCCTCGTTTTTCTTTGAATAAGTCAAAACGATTGGGTGCCATTTTCGCAGGCCAATAATTGTTGTTTAATTCAACATCAGCCGTTTCTAAAAATGGATCTAAAGCAATTTCTATTGCGGGTTGAGAAAGTACAAAAACCTTTGTCACTGTGGGTTCCGACATTTTCCATATTTCTGCAGGTATTCTGAATTCTTTTTTACTTCCATCCTTCAAAGTGAATTGGAAAATCAATGGCATGATCAATCCTCCGACGTTCTCAACAGTAATTTGATAGTAATAAGAATGGCTATCTATTAGAGCCTTCTCTTCTGGAGTTAGCGTTTTGGTGAACTCTTCAAACTGTTTTTGGTCGGTTTTGGTGACTTTGTGAGGATCAAAAGAGTAATAGAAATCACGTGCGGCTGGATCCAATTCCACCAAAGTAACCAACTTCTCTTCTCTGTCGCGCTTCAGGCTTATATCCGCTGGACGAGCTTCTTTACGCTCTTTATCAATGGCCTTTTCAACAGTTGGGTTTTCAGAATCAATCACGAACATTTTAATTTCTTTCATGGCCATGTCACAGTGATCTGTTCCATAAAACCAACCTCTCCAAAACCAATCCAAATCCACAGCACTGGCATCTTCCATCGTTCTGAAAAAATCTTCAGGAGTTGGGTGTTTAAATGCCCATCGTCTGCAATATTCTTTGAAAGCATAGTCAAACAATTCCCTACCCATAACTGTTTCGCGCAGGATATTTAACGCTGTTGCAGGCTTACCATATGCATTGTTACCAAATTGATAAATGCTTTCACTGTTGGTCATGATTGGAGACATTTTGGTTTTGTCTCCCTTCATGTAATCAACAATATTTCTCGCTGGTCCTCTCCTTGTTGGATAATTAGCGTCCCATTCTTTTTCGGTGAGGTATTGCATAAAAGTGTTTAAGCCCTCATCCATCCATGTCCATTGGCGCTCATCACTATTAATAATCATGGGGAAAAAGTTATGTCCCACCTCATGAATTATAACTCCTAAGGTTGAGTATTTGGTTCCTTCTGTATAGGTTCCATCGGCTTCAGGCCTACCACCGTTGAAGCAGATCATGGGATACTCCATACCGATCCATTTGGAATTCACAGAAATAGCTACTGGATACGGATAATCGATGGTATATTTAGAATAAACTCTCAATGAAAGAGCTACAGCACGGGTTGAAAACAGTCCCCAAAGTGGATTGGCTTCCTTGGGATAGTAACTCATAGCCATGGTAGTCTTATCGCCAATCTTCACAGCCATGGCATCCCATATAAACTTCCGAGATGAGGCAAAAGCAAAGTCACGTACGTTGGTTGCTTTAAAAGTCCAAGTCTTTTGAGTGTTACCTTTGACTTTGATTTTTTCGTTTTCAGTTGCTTCAGCTTGATTGATAATTTCAACAGGAGCTTCGAAATTCTTTTTGGCCATTTCCCAACGAGACAGTTGTTCAGCATTCATTACTGCCTTTGCATTCTGCAATTCGCCTGTTGACGCTACAACGTGGTCATTGGGAACAGTAATATTCACGGTATAATTCCCAAAGTCCAAAGTAAATTCACCAGAACCCAAGAATTGTTTGTTCTGCCATCCGGAATAGTCCATATAGGCTGCCAATCGGGGATAGAACTGTGCCATGGTATACAGGTAATTCTTGTCTTCTGAGAAATACTCATATCCACTTCTACCCCCCAATCTGATTCGGTCATTGATGTTGTACCACCATTTTATTTTAAATGAATAAGTGCCACCGGAAACCAATGGTGTTGGCAAATCAATGCGCATCATGGTTTGGTTGATGACACACTTCAAATCTTTACCTGATTTGTCTTTTACTTCAACTATTTTGAAACCACCATCATACCAAGGCTCCAAATCTTTGATGTCATTGTAGCTCATGGACTCAGCGATTTTGGATTGTTCAATTTTGTAAGCATCACTCTCTTTTGCCATGTTGTTTTGATCCAATTGAATCCATAAGTAGGTCAACTTATCTGGAGAAAAATTGTGATAGGTTATCCATTCCTCTCCAAATAACTTTTGAGTTTCATCATCAATCATGATATTCATTGTATAGTCCACCTGCTGCTGCCAATAGCGGGCTCCTGGCGCACCACTTGCAGTACGTTGTTCATTGGGCGTTGCCAATTCTGGACCCAATTGTTTGAACTTGTCCTCCCAATACTGACGCTGACCAAAAATGGTAACGGAAGAACACAACATCAAAAACAATAAAAAACTTGATCTAAAATTTCTCATGATTCAAAAATAAGCAAGTCGCTTTATTATATTCGCTAAAAGTATTGAATTCAAAATATATGGGACATCAAGAGGCTTTTGAAAATGAAATGACTACTGTTGACATCATTGAGCAATCTCTGATTTTGCACAATGATTTTAATCACATTGATCATGTCATTAATTGCTTGGTGAATATTATGGACTTTGATCCTATCCAATCAGAACAAATTGCCTACATCGTTCATTTCAAAGGGAAGTGTCCTATTAAGTCGGGATCCTTTGATATTTTGGCGCCCTTTCAGAAAATGCTTGCTCAACAGGGGTTAACCGTTTCCATTGATTAAAATGTCAAGCAGAAGAGTCATGATTGAAGCCATGCTTCAGACACATCCAAGTGATCCATTTCTTCATTATGCTTTGGCATTGGAATGGCAAAAGGAAGGTGATCTTCAAAAGGCCATTGACCAATTGTTGGAATTGAAATCATTGAAATCGGATTACCTGGCTTTATACTACCAATTGGGAAAGATGTATGAGTCATTAGGTCAAAATGAAATGGCTGTTGACACTTTTATTGATGGACGGCGTTTGGCCAAAAGAATAGGAGATATCAAAGCTGCTGGTGAACTAAGTGAAGCATTAATGATGCATGATATATTTGATTGATGGAAAAGCAACTATCCATCGGCTTCTACAGCTCATCCTTAAGCAAAGGAGGATTAGAACTTAATATGCTTAGGTATGCAGGATATCTAAAAAAAGAGTCATTTCGGATTCTCATTTTTTGTGTTAAAGAATCCCCCATTTATCATATTGCTGAGAAGGAAGACTTTGAATTGGTTGACATAAAACGCAACAGGCGATATTGGGATTTTGGTTGTGCTTTGGCACTAAAAAAATCAATAAAATTGCATTCATTGGATTGGTTGTGGTTTCGGGATCCCAGAGATATGGATACATTGGCTTGGGCCAAAATTTTAGGATCTAATGCTAGAATCCTTTACCATCAAGGGATGCAAATGGCAAGCCCCAAAAAGTCATTGTTGCATCGCATTCGATTCTCTCAGATCGATCGTTGGATATGTCTGAGTGAATCATTGAAGCAACAGGTTTTGGAATTCACTTCATTATCAGAGAAAAAGATAAGTGTTCTTCCTTTGGCTTTACCAGATGCTTCAACAGCAAAAGACTATCAATCTGATGAATTTCAAGCTTTGGTTGTTGGAAGATGGGACCCATTGAAGAATCAACATTTGGTCATTAATGCATTTCTGATATTAAACAAGAAATATCCTCAGTTAAGATTGACTTTCATTGGAGAAAGCACCTTAGGTGAAGGAAATCAGTACGAAAAGGACAATAAGAAAAAAGTGAGGCATTTGGATTTGCAAAATGTCATACAATTCAAACCGTTTCAGTTTGACTTGGCGCAGGCTTTTGCGGCTTCACACTTGCTTATTATTCCATCCATCAATGAAACTTTTGGTATGGTAACCATTGAGGGCATGCGTGCTGGTCTGCCTTTGTTGGGTTCCAATACTGGAGGCACCAGGGCCTTAATTGAGGATAACAAATGTGGATTAACTTTTGATCCTGAAGATGCACAGTCATTGGCTGATCAATGGTCCGTGCTAATAGACAACCATCATTTGCGTTCAATGTACCGCAATAATGCAAGAGCGGCATTTGAAAATCATTACCACATTGAAGGTCAAATGGTAGAGTGGATGAAAATCTTGAAAGGGAGATGAGAATCTTTCTTTTTATTTCATTTTTAATTGTGACCAAATTATGCATTGGGCAAGTTGACACTTTGGGTAAGAACCATTTGATTGTTTCGGGATTGGTGGGAAGTATTGTTCCGCATCGCGCAGAGATGACACCATTGATAAAAGGATATTCATTAGGTGGTTCAATACAATGGATGAAAAGATCCAACATGCCCAAATGGAGGATTTATCAACGATTTCCAATCACCGGATTTGATTTGTATTTCAGTACAACAGGAAATCCTGAACAATTGGGATATCAATCGGCGCTTAGCTACATGATTTATCGTCCGTATGGAAAACAATCCAGATTCTGGTATGGAATGGGATTGGGCGTTGGTTACAATTCAAAAATTTGGGATTTGGAGACCAATCATCAAGCTACTGTAATCTCAACCAAAATCAATTGCGCCTTGACATTGCATTGGCAATACAAGCTTTTTTCCAGTGTCAATCACCATCATCTATTGGGACTTAGAGTGACTCACCTGAGCAATGGGGCATATCAACTGCCCAACCTGGGAACCAATCAATTTCAATTGAGTTATACCCTTCAGCCCAAATTGGAATTGCCTAAAAGACCGATGTTCATTACGGATGAACTGCCCTATTATTTTTCTTCAAGAATATTAAGTGTTCAATCAGCCTTTGGATTTAAAGAAACCTATCAACCCATGGGTCGCAAATACCCGGTTTGGAATGTTCAGGTCAATTACGCTCGACTCATCAATTATCAGCATCGTTGGAGTGTTGGGCTGGACTATTTATATCAACCCGCATTAGGAAAATTGTTCGAGGAGAATTTAAACCAAACTTCATCACCAAAGAATTGGCAGCAATGGGGAGCAACTTTAGGCTTCCAAAGTATTTTTGGTTATACCACATTTGCTATTCAGCAAGGCATGTATGTTAAAACAGATTGGAGTAACAATGGACTTTTCTATCAACGATTGTCCATTAGGAGGAATTGCATGAAATTGGCCAAGATCAATTCCTGTTTTAGTAGAGTTTATATCACTGCAGCTTTGTTCACCCATTGGGCCAAAGCCGATCATTTTGAGTTTGGATGCGGAATAGATTTATTCAGAAGATAGTAGTTGCAATGGTCTATGCCTTTTCATTTGGTTGTGGTCAACCAGATGCACCTGATTGTATCCAGCGTGCTGGTAAAGTGACCATCATTGAGGAAGCCCTTCCTCCTTTTTATGGCCTAGAACTAAATGACATGATTACTTACCAGTTGCATACGTCTTCTGAATACAAGATAAAAATTACTGGACCTGAAAATTGGATCAACGAAATCAGTTATACAATTGAAGATGGAAAACTGACCATTGAAGATCAAAACCATTGCAAGCTTATTCGTAACAAGGACAAAAAGATCATCGTTGATATTTATGCTCCTAAGTATGACGATGTTTTGAATTTGTCTTATCAACATGTTGAAGTAATGGATACGCTGTTTCAGCATAAACTTAAGTGGATCAATGAAAATGCCCCTGCCAATTGTAGTATCTTATTCCATGGAGACAGTTGCATTGTTGAAATGCCAAAAGGAACAGGAGACATCACTCTAAAGGGTCAATCTTATTTCACCTCGTTGTACAGCAATGCCCTTGGGAAATTGAATGCACGAGAAATGAAAGCACAATACCTAAATGTAAATCATAATAGCTTGCAAGACATTTATGCAGATGCTGAGGAGTATTTGTTTGTGATACTTCAAAACAAAGGAAATTTGTTATTGTCAAAATTCCCTGTTCAAATTGAAACAATACAAGAAGATTCTGGTCGATTAATTATTGAATAGGCGTTGACCAATGCGCTTTGATTCTTTCTGTTAGAATAGAAGGACAACGTTGCGGCTTTTTACTTGTCGCATTCACGAATACTAGAGTTGTTTCAGCAGTATTTATGCAAACACCATCTAAAAGTGTTTCATATTTGAAGATCATTCGAGAACTGGGAAACTCATCCACTTTTACTTTTATTACAACTTCATCATCATATTGTGCGGGTTTAAAGTATTGGATATGAAAGTCAACAACGGGCATCCAAATGCCCATCTCCTCTATAGCGCGATAGCTTAATCCTAAATAGCGCATCAACTCAACTCGAGCTACCTCAAAGTATGTTGCATAGTTGCCGTAATAAACAAAATTCATGGCATCAGTTTCAGCATAGCGCACACGAAGGGAAGTAGAATGTTCAATCATATTGAGCAAAATTATAGTTCATAATCCGTCTCATTCCAAGCTTTTTTTTTATTTATTTTTCAACTGAAAAACACGCTAAAACCCTTGATAAATCTACATAATCAAAAAATCCAACAAATCAAGGCTAAATATTTTTTTTTTTCACTTTTTTATTCCTTTTTTTGCCTAGTCAGTGTGAATAACCTTGACCACCTAAACAAATATTTACTACTTATTACCTAAAGATACTATGCCATCCAAAAAGGATCAATTTCAAGTTTGGAACAACTGTTTAGCTGTCATCAAAGACAATGTTAGTCCACAAGGATTTAAAACTTGGTTTGAGCCAATCAAACCAGTTAAATTAGAAAACAGCGTTTTGACCATTCAAGTACCATCTCAATTTTTTTATGAATGGTTAGAAGAACATTACGTTACGTTATTAAAGAAAATCATAAAGAAAGAATTGGGAACTGAAGGAAGATTGGAGTACTCCATCATTATGGACAATAACAATCATCCTTACACCATCAAAGTTCCAACGAGTGATCGTAAGGCAGTCAAGAATACACCCGTTAGCATGCCTTTGGACATGAGTGAAGCACGCATCAAAAACCCTTTCATCATTCCTGGGTTGCGCAAGATTCAAGTTGACTCCAACTTGAACCCCAATTACTCATTTGAAAATTTCATTGAGGGTGATAGCAACCGATTGGCAAGAAGTGCAGGCTTTGCCGTGGCCAATAAGCCTGGAGGTACTGCATTCAATCCATTGTTGATCTACGGTGGTACAGGATTGGGTAAGACCCATTTGTCTCACGCAATTGGTCTAGAGATCAAAGCCAAGAATCCAGAAAAGACTGTATTGTATGTAAGTTCGGATATCTTCACCCATCAATTCATTGAAGCAGTGAAGAACAACTCTGTCAACGATTTTTCTCACTTCTATCAAATGATGGATGTGTTGATCATAGATGATGTTCAGTTTTTCAGCGGAAAAGAAAAGACGCAAGATGTATTCTTCCATATTTTCAATCACCTGCATCAAACAGGAAAGCAAATCATTTTAACTAGTGATAAGCCACCAGTTGAAATGCAAGGCATGGAACAGCGCTTATTGTCTCGCTTCAAGTGGGGATTGAGTGCTGATTTGCAAGTTCCTTCTTTGGAAACACGCATTGAGATTTTGCGCAAGAAGATGTATGCAGATGGTATTGAATTGCCAGAAGATGTTGTTGAATATTTGGGCTACTCTATCACTTCCAACATTCGTGAATTAGAAGGCGCTTTGATTTCCTTGATTGCACAGTCCTCTTTGAACAAGAAGAACATCAACTTGGAATTGGCGCGTCAGATGATTGACAAGTTCGTGAAGAACACAGCTCGTGAGGTCAGTATCGATTACATCCAGAAAGTTGTTTGCGATTACTTCGACTTGCCTATTGAATTGTTGAAGAGTAAAACACGCAAGCGTGAGATTGTACAAGCCCGTCAAATCGCGATGTACTTTGCCAAGAAGATGACCAAATCATCATTGGCCAGTATTGGAGCTCATTGCGGAGGTAAAGATCATGCAACAGTATTGCACGCTTGTCGCACCGTGAACAATTTGCAAGAGACAGATAAACACTTCAGAAAGTACCTAGAAGATTTGGAGAAGAAATTGAGCATCGCTTAATATTTCAGACTTCATTACCTAAACAAATAAGAAAGAGCGCAATCAAGAGATTGCGTTTTTTTTATTTTGAAATAATCAAGCCAACAAAGAACAACCAATTCAAAACAAATACCCACGCACCTAATGCCGTTTGTTTTGATGGTATAAAAGACAACAACCATGAAAATAAGACACCCAGCCACAACCAAGCCGCATAATTATTCCATGGAACTTGATTCATCTCAAACATCCAATACTCCAAATGAGGAGCGACTGGTTCTATCAAAAAATCCATCAATGTCATCAAAATACCACCTCCCAAAGCCAATTTCCAACGATTATTTACATTCCACGTCCAACGCAACAAGCACAAAGAACTCCAAACCAACATCACCCAATTGAGTCCAATAACCAAAGGAATGTCCAACCACTTTATTCCTAATCCAGAGCCGTATTGGTAAAAACCAAACGGACTACCAGTGTGAACTCCCCACCACTCTACAAAAAATCCTGAGCAAGCAACAAACAAGAACAAAACTAATTTTTTAAAGCTGAACTCTTCTATTGTCAAAACAGCAACAGTTAGTAGCAAACTAAATGCGCTCAAGGGAATGAAAAAAGATGGAAAAAAAATCAAACCAATCAATCCAACACCATACAACAATGTGACGATAATTCTTGCCTTCATTTGACAAAGATAATGTCGGTTGAAATGATGATCTCAAAAAAAAAGTATATATTTGCGGTATATACCTTAAGTAATGAAAATGCTCTCACTCAAACTAGATGATGTCATTTTTGATGAAACAGAAAAAGTCATCAAGCAATTGGAGATGCCCCGCAATCGATACATCAATGAAGCATTGGCTATGTATAACCGTTATCACAAAAGAAAAAAACTGAAATCGAAATTGCTTCATGAAAGTCAAGCTGTTTATGCCAATAGTTTAGATGTGGCGTCTGATTTTGAAAATTTTCTAGATGAAAACATTTGATGTTTGGTTGGCCAATCTCAATCCCAATAAAGGAAAGGAGCCGGGTAAATTTCGTCCTGTGATCATCATCCAATCCCCTTTGCTCAATGATTTCCATCACACGGTTGTTGTTTGTCCTTTGACTTCTCAATGTGTGGAGAATGTTGAAATACTGAGACATGATGTCAAGGAAAAGTTTTTGGACGTCCCTTCACAAATTTTAGTCGATCAAATCCGATCCATTAATAAGAAAAGATTGATTGAATATTTGGGAACCATCAATAAGGAAGAAGGAAAGGCATTGAAAGAAAAAATCAAGATTGTGCTTGATCTTGAATGATACACTGACTGGCAATCTTGGCAGACTGTAAACAAAGCGGAATTCCACCTCCTGGATGAACACTACCTCCAACAAAATACAAGCCTTTGAGTTTTTTGATGAAATTATCATGTCTCAGAAACGCAGCAAAAGTTGAATTGCTGGATGTACCATACAAAGATCCTGCATATGACGATGTGCGTTCTTGGATCAAACGTGGTGTCAATACATCTTCAATTTCAATGTATTGAGAGACATCCTCTTTCAAAATTCCATTGAGCTTTTTCAAAATGGCTTCTTTGGCTTTTGTTACAACACCACTTTCATCTGCGCCCTCATAGCGTGGCGCATTGATCATCACGAACCAATTTTCGCCATACTCCGGTGCATCCTCTTTGACCAACTTGGAAGTAATGTTGACGTAAACCGTTACATCATCCACTACACATTTGTTTTGAAAAATTCCTTTGAACTCTGCGGAATAATCATCTGCGAAGAAAAGATTGTGGACATCCAAATTGGGAAAATTCTTCTTCATGCCCCAGTAAAAAATAATGGCACTTGAAGATCTTTCTTGCTTCAGTATTTTCTCAGGTCGAGGGAAATCAGGGAGCAGTTTGTGATAGGTAAAATGCGCATCAACATTGGAAACTACTACATCAGAATGTATCAATTGATTATTGACCCAAATTCCTTTAATTTTTTGTTTTTCAGTATTATTAAAAAAATGATG
Organism: uncultured Chryseobacterium sp.; assembly: GCA_964576575.1. Lineage (GTDB taxonomy): Bacteria > Bacteroidota > Bacteroidia > Flavobacteriales_D > Sanyastnellaceae > CAMCTV01. Next base: position 592 of record CAZNVU010000084.1, on the reverse strand, counting down.
CTCGATTTTTTGTACTGGTGTATTCAGGTGAATATCTACATTGCATTTCCTCAATAGATAATGCAAAGATTCCGTTATTTGATGCATCCCTCCTTTTGGTAAGAACGCTCCAATACCATGTTCCAAATGAGGAATCATGCTCATCATGGCTGGAGTCGAAAAGGGATTGCTGCCGTTGTATGTGGCATAGCGATTCATCAATTGAACCGTCTTGGGATTTTTGAAAATACGTCTGTTATGTTGATTTAAACTTCCAACTATTGGTAACATCGGAATAGACAACAAAGCTTTCCAAAACAACCAACTCTTCAAAGGCAACCGCTTTAAACTCGAATCCAAAAAGACAGGTTTCGTTGTATTGTAAACCCACTTGGCTTTTTCAAAATATTTGATTGAGCGCTCTTTTGATTCGCCCAATTTTTGGGAAAGCTCATCACTCCATGCTTCTATATCTGCATGGGCATGTATCCTTGTGCCATCTGACCAAAAATAATGCGCAATGGGATCAAGCCTTTGAATAGGAAATTGAGAATCAAAATCCTCATCACATAACGTGTACAATTCTTTGACCAACTCTGGCAACGTAAAAAGA
>CAZNVU010000083.1:0-10864 GCA_964576575.1 uncultured Chryseobacterium sp. | reverse complement strand
GTTGCATAGCAATGGTGCTGAATTTTTACATTTTAACGTTCGTGCAGTTTTGGATTGGTCCAATATTCATCCCCCTACTGGTGATTTTATTCAAATCATTGGAGACCGTGATTTTCTTTTTGATGTGAGCCAAATACCAGATGCCATAGCGCTGAAAGGTAGCGGTCATTTTACCACATTTGAGAAATCAGAAGAGATTTGCAGAATAATCAAAGATGAATTGCAGCTACTGGGTTTTTTGAAAGATGAATAGGGCTAGAATGATTGAAACATTCTTCAAATGAAAATTTTCCGTGAAATAAAATATCTTTACCCAATGTCTAAGGCCTGTTTTTTACTTTTCGTTTTGTGTTTTTTCTCGATGAATTCAAGAGCGCAGAGCGTGGGCTTATCGGCCTTGTATAATATGCAATCCGAAAGTTCAGGGTTGGCTATCCGTGCTGAGTTGAAGAGTGAAACTGATTGGCAATTTGTTCCGCAATTTTCCTATTTTCTTCCCTTTAACCAAATACATGAATGGACAATTGGCTTGGCCATACAAAGGAATTTTTGGAAGCAGGAGAAGTGGAATGGATACTGTTTGGGTCACCTTGGTTTCAATCGATGGATAAACAACGAAGAGTCAAAAATGAAGAACGCGCAGCCAAACAATTGGAATGCGGAATTGGGTTTGGGAATGAAATGGGGAGGAAGGACAAAACCATTTATAGAGTGGCGATATAATGTCCGTTTTCAAGAGGCTCATTGGCAACTGGGGCTTTTGTTTCGAGTGAGTGGTAAAGGTGCCAAGAAAGAAAAATGTGCTGCTTATAATTAATGAATAATAGTTAGATATGAAGAATTTTAAATTGTTTTTTAGTACAACTATTTGTATTGTCTTGTTTTGGTCATCGTGTTCAAAAGACAGAATAGAACAAGAGTTGAATGAGTATCAATCTCCCAATGCATATTTGGATTCCAAAAAACAAGAAGAGCAAGTGTTTGTTATTGATTCGGCAGGATCTGGACCCATTATCGGTAATCAGGGTACTGCCATTTGGGGATCAAAAGAATGCCTTAGGTTACCCAATGGCGATACTATCGGCTATCCATTTATTGTGAAGTTGGTGGAGTTGTATTCGGCTAAGGATATGATTTATTATCGAATGCCAACTGTAGGTACTGGTCAAGCCCTTGAATCTGCTGGAGAAATTCGTTTACGTGCTGAGAAGGATGGTATTCCGTTGAACCTGGTTTCTCCTTGTGCATATAAAATAAGCATGCCTAATGATACACCCCAAGACAATTACATGAGTGTCTATTATGGAAATGAGAACGTTACTCCTGTTGATTGGATTACCGATCTTGATTATTGGGGCATCACCTCTTTGCAAAGCGGATTATTTGCGGTAGATACAATTGGGTATACCGCTTTCATTGAAAAATTGGGATGGATTAACGCTGATAGACTCATCAGCTCCACCACAACTTACACGATGAATTTTAACTCGGAAGTGGATGATTTGACAAACGTGGCCATTTTTGTTTATCTGCCAGAGACCCATACTGTGATGCAAGCCAATAATCTGACTGTGACAGGAATTCCAGCTGGCTCCAATGCCAAAGTATTGGCCATTGCCGTCAATGGAAGCGGCAGTCTTTTTCATTATTATTTGACTACCACCGTGTCGGGAAATCAGAACGTTGAGGTAACAATGAGTCAAATTTCAGATGCAAATCTTACAGCATTGCTCGATGGTTTGTAATACAACACTGGATTGAGATGAAATGGTTGATGGTATTTATAAGCGTATTGTTAGGCTTTCTGTTTTGGAATTTGGGATGCAACGATGCAGCTTCTCAATATTTTGGTAATGACGAGTCATCAAAAAGCAAGGGGTCAGGAGATACCTTGCACTTGCGATTTCCTCCTCCTATTGGCTTTGAACGCGTAGGAGTGAGTACCAATAGCTTTGAGTCTTATTTGCGCAATTTGCCATTAAAGCCGGAGGGTTCACCAATATTGGCCTTCAATGGAAGAGTAGTGAAAAAAGAGGGAGTATATGCCGCTGTTGTAGATCTGCCGATCGGCAACCGAGATTTACATCAATGTGCCGATGCATTGATGCGTTTGAGGGCTGAGTATTTGTGGCGCCAAGGAAGATTTGATGAGATTCATTTTCATTTTACCAATGGGTTTGATGTGGCTTACTCCAAATGGATGAGGGGATACCGGGTTGTTATTGAAGGCAATGAGACATATTGGACAACCGAGCCAAAATCTCCTTCCAATACTTACAAAGATTTTTGGAATTACATGGAAACAATATTCATGTATGCAGGAACGCTTTCTTTGTCAAAGGAGATGGAGTCCATTAAGCCAATGGATATGAAAATTGGAGATGTTTTTATTCAGGGAGGAAGTCCTGGTCATGCGGTTATTGTTGTTGATATGGCTGTCAATCCTGAGAATCAGGAAAGGGTTTTTATGTTGGCGCAAAGCTATATGCCTGCTCAAAATTTACAAGTTTTGCTTAATCCTTTGATCAATGACGTTTGGTACAATACCAATCAAATGTATCCGCTTGAAACTCCGGAATGGACTTTTGATAAAGGAAGTTTGAAGCGATTTCATTGAAGCCCATAAAAAGTGTATTCTTTGAAGAAGCGTATTGTTTTTTTCTATAATGAATAGATTGTTTCAATTTTGATTTCATTTTACCCGATTTACATTTGTTGTCATTAAAAACAAATGATATGATTGAATTAAATGACAAGAATTGGAGTGATTTTATCTCCAATAATGAAAAAGTTTTGGTTGATGTTTATGGAGATGCTTGTGGTCCTTGCGTAAGAATGGAGCCGATTTTGATGGAGGTTGAGTCCATTTATCTTGATCAATTTGCTTTTGCTAAAATTAATGGAATGGCTAGTGTAGAATGTATAGCTCATTTTGGAATCCGTGCTGTTCCAACTTTGATGTATTTTAAATCAGGTAAATTGATGCACAAGGAGACTGGCTTCAAAACCGCTCAAGAGATTGAGAATAGCATTCAAAAGTATTTGCTGTAGCAGTCCTTTATTCCCAATAATTTTGATCAGTTCCCAGACTGCCTCTCCTCTGAAGTTTAAGATCCTGAAGGATACTGGCCTTGACATTGAGTTGTGCAAAATATGATTTGCGATCCCCAAAGGGAACTGCATTGAAAGAGAATTCCCAACAATGCAAATCCCAGTGCAAGCCAATGATAGAGGGTGTGAATTCATCCATCTTGAAATCGTAACCTGAGTTAATGGAAATGGCCCACTTTTTCAAAATGGTAATGTCTCCAACCACAGTAACCGCTTGTACCCATTGAGAGGAATCGCGCTGAGCCGCTTTATCCCAAATTTTGGCATAACGCAAATTGTACTTCATGTTCAAACTCCATGGTGTGCTAAAATCAATTTGTTGTCCATTGTTGGACAATGAGGCCGCTGTGTTGTTGGTGAATAAATTGGCTGCGTTTGTATTGTTATTGAGTTGGTCTGTTTTCTTCTTGGATCCATCACCGCGCATATTAAAACCCAATGCTAGATTGGCACCCTCCAATCTGGTAAATCGGTTTTGTGTATTCCATAGGAATTGATTGACCTCTCTGCCTAATGAATCCCTGTCATACAAACTGTGCGTTGAATTATAGTTCAACGTGATGTTTTGACCAATTGTGGTGAATGCACTCCATTGCAGATTGCTCCAGTTCAAAGAATCAGCTATTGTATTATATGATGCGGAGGTCTTAAAACCTTCGATGATTTTAACTTTCTTGTAACTGATTTTTCCGCCTTTGCTTTCTCTTACCTTGGCCTCAATGTTCTGATTGAAGGACAAGTTGATATTGGCGGATTCTCTCGTGTTGGATGGACGGAATCGCGCAGCGTCAAAGGCAGTGTAACCTACGAATGCACCGTCCTCGCCATATGGGCCGTTGAGACTGAAATTGTTTTTGGGAGCATAACTTAGACCAACATTGGGCTGAATGACATGTCTGAACGCTTTGAAGTAACCGGGCTTTCTCAAAACCCAATTGCCATAGATTCGCGAATTAGCCGTGATGCTGGTGTTCCAATTGTTCCCCCATAACATTTGATTCAAGGTATCCAGTTGGGTAACTCCTGTTTCTTCATCGAAAACGGGTGCAAGGGTTTGAAAGGCTTGGAATAATGTGAAATTTGCAGCAGGGTTGATGGTAGCATAGGCACCTAACTTCCATGATGTAGAGGCTGAGGTGTTATATCGTATTCCGTGTGAAGCTTTTTTAATAAGTGGCGTGATGTTGTTTAAATTAAAGTCTGATTCTTTGCCTGAGTATAGACTTTCAGCATTGATGGTTCCCGATATTCCAATTGGAGATTTTGGGAAAATATTTTTCAATAGGTTGATGCGTTGCACATTAAAAGTTGCCGATGGAAAGGTAACCTGCATGACTTGAGTCTGTGTGTTTTGTGTGTGATTGGCTGTCAGCGTCAAAGAAAATGGTTTACCAGGAAAAGATTTGCTCCATTGCAATGATGAATTAAAAGTGCCGGTCAGATAGTCCTGTTGAGATGCATTGAGGTTGTTTCGGAAATTTTGACTTGAGCCCAAGTTAACATTGGCACTGAAGGTCTGATCAGGGCGAGCTTTGGCGTCTTGAAAGTGCGTCCATCTTACATTAAAAGTGTGTTGCTGGAAATAGGTAGGCAGCTCTTCTAGACCTACTTTGTTCAAGGTTTTTGATATGTTGAGGTTTCCCGAGTAACGGTAACGTTTTTTATAATTGGTGATATTGCGGACGCTCCAAGATCCTCTTGTGTACAGATCTACCATAACTCGGGTGTCCAAATGCTTGCTGATTGGATAGTAGAAACCTAAATTTTGAAGAAAGAAACCTCGATCACCGCCATTACCATATCCAGGCAATAAGATTCCTGCTGTGCTCTCTTTTTTGTTCGGGAAAAAACCAAAAGGCAAAGCTAACGGAACGGGAACTTTTCTGATCTTCATGTAAAAAGGACCCGTTACTACTTTCTCGTTGGGAATCACTACAGCCTTGGTTAAATGAAAATGAAAATGCGGATTGGGTTTATCACAAGTAGTAAGCATCCCATTTCGGATGTGAATTTTCTCGTTGGTCTGTCTTTTGGAAACCTGTGCGATGAGAAAAGCTTCTCCCTCTTGTGTTCTCGAACCATAACTGATACCGCGTTTTGTATCGAAGTTAAAGCCCAATGAATCGTTTTCAAACGAATTGGTGGCGTCTTTGAATAAAGGTCTTCCTATCCAATTTCCCGTCGAATCTTTGATGCCGCCGGCATAGACGGTTTTTTCTTTGATGCTAAAGCGGATTCGGGCTGCCTTGAGCTCTATATCCTTATACTGAACAAAAGAACCATCTCCGAAAAGGTAGATCCAATCATTGGCCAAATCAAAAATGGTAGAGTCCTTTCCAAAATAATGAACCGTTTCATCAAAACCGGCCAAATCTTTTTTCTCTGCGGGAACATTGGGCGCAACAGTTGAGTCTTGCTGTGCATGGCCCGAAAAGGGCAGCAGGCTTATCAACATTGCTACGATGAAAATTGAAATAACCCGATGTCTATCTGCGTTGTACAAAAAATACTTTTGTTATGGTTCTTAATTCTGTTGTAAAAATAGGATGAAGCCATGGAAATCATGAAAACAATTGTGAAACGGAAACAAATTTGGGTTGTTTTGTTGCTTGTAGCTTTTACAGCGATATTTTATGCCTTTATACCAGTGTCAATACCTACAAAGACTTTTGTCTTGGTTTTGGATGCGGGACATGGGGGGAAAGATCCCGGTAATTTGGGAACAGGCCGATTAAAAAAAACGGAGAAGGATGTTACCTTGGACGTTGTGTTGGCCGTTGGACAGATGATTGAGAAGAAGTATCCCGAGGTCAAAGTAGTGTATACGAGGAATGGAGATACTTTTCCTACATTGAAGGATAGAGTCAACATTGCCAACAGAAATAAAGCTGATTTGTTTATATCTGTTCACTGCAATGCCAATGCGAACAGTGGAGCATTTGGATCTGAAAGTTTTGTTATGGGCCTGCACAAGACGGAAGAGAGTTTGGCAACAGCCATGAAAGAGAACGCATCCATTTTCTTGGAGGATAACCAAGGAAAGGACTATGATGGTTTTGACCCCAACAATCCTGACACTTACATCGCCCTATCCTTGCGCGAGAATGTTTTTCTAGAACAAAGCGCCGATTTGGCCAAGCATGTTCAAGATTTTTTTAAAACCCAGTTGGGAAGAAAAGACAGAGGGGTAAAGCAGGCTGGCTACTATGTGATTTCCTTTACTAATATGCCCAGTATTCTCATTGAATTGGGTTTTTTGACTAATCCAACTGAAGAGGATTATCTGCAAAGTACCAGCGGGAAGACGGCATTGTCTAAGGGGATATTTACAGCTTTTGATAAGTATTTTCAGGGAATGAAGAAGGGAAAGTCAGCAAGAGAAGTTGCCCAAGAGCAAGAGGAGAAGGGGAAAGAGAGCGAGAAAGAGAGCGGGAAAGAGAGCGGGAAAGAGAATGAAAGCGGGGATAAAGTGCTTGAGCCATTGAATGCTTCAGAATCCACTCAATCAGAAGAGATAGATGGTGTGATGTGGAGGCAGGGAGATGAAAAGGGTATTTGGTTCAAAGTACAAGTGCATACTTCTCCAACATTGTTGAAAGAGAATGCTAAGGATTTCAAAGGGTTGAAACGTGTTGAGCATTATATTTACGGCGGACAATACAAGTATACTGTTGGCAGATCCCAAAGTTTTAATGAAGCCAAATTGGGGATGAAAGCGATGCAGTCAAGAGGCTTTACGGATGCTTTTATTGTTGCATTTGAAAATGGAACCCGTATTGATTTAAAAGAGGCACTGAAAAAGGTTAATTAGAATGAAGATTTCAAGGGAATTTTGGTTGGGTACATTGGTGATTTTTGTGATTGCCGTGGTGTACTTTGGAATCAATTTTCTCAAGGGCACCAATTTGTTTCAGAAGCACAAGCGTTATTATTCTTTGTATGAGAATGTTGCAGGGATTGCACCATCTAGTCCAGTTGTCTTAAATGGTTACAAGATTGGACAAGTAAAAGATGTTCACATCTTTGAAACGGATCAATCCAAGATCGTTATTGAATTGAGCATCAACGATGAGCACGTTCGCATTCCTCGCGATTCTGAGTTTCAGATTTATGAATCAGATTTATTTGGAGGGAAGGCAGTCCGATTGATTTTGGGTGATAGCACGATGTTTGCTGAGAATAAAGACACCCTCAAGGGCTCATTGGCTTTAGGTTTGACCGAATCTTTGAAGCAGGAGATAGAACCGCTTAGGGCAAGGGCGATTGAGTTAATCTCCGGTATTGATTCCGCGATTACTCAATTGAATCATGTATTTAAAGATCCCCGTACCAAAGAGATTCCAGCCATGTTCGCCAACATTCAACGTGCACTGAAGAATGTGGAGAGTTCAACGGCGTCGTTCAGTCAAGTAATGAACCAAGGTGGTCCACATATCGTAGATATTTTGGCAAGTACCAGAAGTATTGCAGAGAACTTTAAAAACAACAATAGTCGCCTTACTCAGGTCATTCAAAATTTTGAACAAATTTCGGATACGTTAAAACGGGCGCAATTAGGAGCAACCATATTAAAAGTGAATCAAGCAGTTACAGGATTGAATCAAGTTGTTAACGATATTAATGCAGGTAAGGGTTCCATCGGTGCCTTAATGAAATCGGATGAGTTGCATGTGAAATTGAGCGGAGCTGCCGCAAGCTTGGATGTATTGATTGATGATATTCAGAAGAACCCCAAGCGATATCTGTCTTTTTCAGTTGTAGGAAGGAAAGAAGATGAAGGGTTTTCCAAGAAGGAGTTGGAAGAAATAAGAAAAGAGATTAATAACATTAACTTGGACAAGAAAAAGCAATGATCGGTCAAATTATTTTTATCATTTTGTTGAGTGCTGGCGGCTACATGGCTTTCAAACGTTTTCAGTTTGTGCGCAGAAATATTCTATTGGGACGCGATATAAAGATGGACGGCCAAAGCAGCGAGCGCTGGGGAACAATGATTCGTGTGGCACTGGGACAGGGTAAGATGTTTACACGACCGATTGCGGCTATCTTTCACTTGTTCTTGTACGCAGGATTTGTTATCATCAATATTGAGGTAGTAGAAATCATTTTAGATGGTGTTTTAGGACAACACCGCTTGTTCCATGGCATCGGCCCAATTTACAACTGGCTCATGGCCTCTTTTGAAGTGTTGGCATTTCTTGTAATCCTGGGTTGTGTGGTTTTTTTGTACAGAAGAAACATTGCCAAGCTGGCGCGTTTTCATTGGAGAGAGATGACCAAATGGCCAAAGTCTGATGCCAACATCATCCTATTTACAGAGATTGCATTGATGTCGGCATTCTTAAAGATGAATGCCGCTGAGAGTATTTTGGCAGCCCGTGGTGTTGAACACTATGTCAATTTGGGAACATTGCCCATTAGTCAGTTTGTAGCACCCTTCATGGATGGATACAGTGATGGCATGTTGATTTTTGTAGAAAGATTTTGTTGGTGGTTTCACATCATAGGAATCTTGGCCTTTATTGTTTATTTAAGTTATTCCAAGCACTTGCACATTTTGTTGGCATTCCCCAATACCTATTACAGCAAGTTGAGACCAGCTGGAGCTTTGGACAACATGAGCAATGTGACCAATGAAGTGAAATTGATGTTGGATCCATCTGCACAAATTATAGAAGATCCATTGGCTCCAAAAAAGTTTGGTGCTAAAGATGTGACCGATTTGAGTTGGGTACAATTGCTCAATGCATACAGCTGCACAGAGTGTGGAAGGTGCACCTCACAATGTCCCGCCAATCAAACCGGCAAGTTATTGAGTCCCCGAAAAATCATGATGGATACGCGTGACAGAATGGAGGAAGTGGGAAGATGCATGGATGCTGGTGTCTCTTATGACAACAAAAGTTTATTGGGTGATTACATTACTTTCGAAGAGTTGTGGGCCTGCACATCTTGCAATGCCTGCACGGAGGCTTGTCCGATTAACATCAATCCTTTGGAGATCATCATTGATTTGAGAAGATACTTGATGATGGAAGAGTCGCAATCACCAGAGAGCATTACTACCATGTTGACCAACATTGAAAACAATGGGGCACCTTGGGCATTTGCGCAGGCGGACAGAGGCAATTGGACACAAGAATAAAGTTATGGCAGAATTTCAAGTTAGAACAATGGCCGATTGCATGGCCGCAGGAGAAACGCCCGAGGTGTTGTTTTGGGTAGGATGCGCAGGTAGTTTTGATGATCGTGCCAAGAAAATCACCAAGGCGATTGCCAAGATTTTACACAAAGCCAATGTGAGCTTTGCCATATTGGGAAGCGAAGAAAGTTGCACTGGTGATCCTGCCAAGCGCGCCGGAAATGAATTTTTGTTTCAAATGATGGCGATGCAGAACATCGAGGTAATGAATGCGTATGAAGTCAAGAAGATTGTTACCGGATGTCCGCATTGCTTCAACACCTTGAAAAATGAATATCCTGCATTGGGTGGAAATTATGAGGTCATGCACCATACGCAGTTGATACAAGATTTGATCGCAGAAGGAAAGTTAAGCATAGAAGGTGGAGAGTTCAAAGGGAAGAAAATTACATTCCATGATCCCTGTTATTTGGGACGCGGCAACGGAGAATACGAGGCTCCTCGTGCATTGATTCAAAAGTTGGATGCAGAGTTGGTGGAGATGAAGCGTTGTAAAACCAATGGATTGTGTTGCGGTGCAGGCGGTGCACAAATGTTCAAGGAGGCGGAGAAAGGAAACAAAGAGGTGAACATTGAACGCACAGAGGATGCATTGGCCATAAAGCCCAATGTGATTGCAACAGGATGTCCATTTTGCAATACCATGATGACGGACGGAGTCAAGCATTTCGAGCAAGAGCATGTGATAGCGGTGAAGGATATAGCCGAGTTGATTGCAGAGGCAGGGGAGTTGTAGGAGTAAACTAAAAAGCATAGCTTTGCTCTGTGTTACAGAACAAACAAGATATTATTCTTTCAATCAATCAAATTGCATGTAAGTATCCATTGCAATCCGTCTCTTTATTTGGTTCTATCAACACCGATGAATTTTCAGAATCAAGTGATATTGATAACGTATTAAAATTTGATGAAGAAATTGATCCCTTGGTTCGAGGGGAATGTATGCTTGATTTTCAAATTGAGTTAGAAGACAAGTTGGAACGTAGGGTAGATATCTTGAATCAGGCATATGTCTTGAATCCCATTATGAAATCAGTTGTAAAAGAAGCTGTTTTAATTTATGGAAAATAAAATTCTGAAGTACTTGTTGGATATCAACGAGGCCATAAAAAGAATTGAATTTTATTTTTTGAATTGTGAAGAATTTAAAGAATATGAGTTGAACCCAATGTTGCAAGATGCAACAGAGAGGAATCTTGAAATTATTGGTGAAGCAATGAATAAAATTTTGGCAATAGAACCCGAAATTAAAATTTCCGATAGCCGAAAAATTGTGAATACCCGCAACAAATTGATACATGGATATGATTCCATTGATAATGCAGAGGTGTATGTCATGGTGAAAAAGTATGTTCCTATTTTAAAATTAGAGATTCAAATCTTAATGCAGAATATTGGGAATATCTAATTTGCTTGCGGCTTTCCGAAAAACTTCTTGGTCTTTGCGTTAGAATTCAAAATTCATTTAACGCAGTTATCGCTGAGGTTCTGCTGAGAACGCAAGTTTTACGCCCAAACTTGAACGCCATTTACTCAATCACAATTCCATAC
>CAZNVU010000082.1:0-11197 GCA_964576575.1 uncultured Chryseobacterium sp. | reverse complement strand
ATGCCACCATGTTCCGATCTTGAACCCACCATAAACCCTGTAACGTCCTGTAAAAAGACCAAAGGAATATTTTTCTGGTTACAATTCATGATAAAACGCGCAGCCTTATCGGCGCTGTCGCTGAAAATAACACCGCCCAACTGCATGCCATCTTTCTTACTCTTCACAATCATTCGCTGATTGGCCACAATTCCTACAGCCCATCCGTCAATACGTGCATAAGCGCATACGATGGTCTTTCCAAAATCTTCCTTGAACTCTAAAAATTCGCCGCCATCTACTATGGTAGCAATCATTTCCTTTACATCATAAGGCTTCACACGATCCTCTGGCAAAACAGCATACAAGTTCTTTTGATCCAACAATGGCGCTACTGCAGCAATGCGATCAAAACCGGCTGTGTTATTTTGCTTACCCATTTTAGACATGATGGACTTGATCTTGTCCAATGCATCCGCATCGTCCTTGGCCTTGTAGTCTGTTACACCGCTGATTTCACAATGTGTAGTAGCACCACCCAATGTTTCATTATCAATATCTTCTCCTATAGCGGCTTTGACCAAGTATGAGCCTGCCAAGAAAATGGTCCCCGTTTTATCTACGATTAAACTCTCATCGCTCATGATGGGCAAATAAGCTCCTCCGGCGACACAGGATCCCATGATAGCCGCAATCTGCAAAGTCCCCTGGGCCGAGAGCTTGGCATTGTTTCTGAAAATCCTTCCAAAGTGTTCTTTGTCCGGAAATATCTCGTCTTGCATTGGAAGGTAAACACCTGCGCTATCTACCAAATAAACAATGGGCAAGTTGTTTTCTAGTGCAATTTCTTGCGCCCTTAAATTTTTCTTGCCTGTAATCGGAAACCAAGCTCCTGCCTTAACGGTGGCGTCATTGGCTACCACCAAGCATTGCTTTCCTGCCACCCAACCCATCACTACTACTACTCCACCTGATGGACAGCCTCCATGCTCAGCGTACATGCCATCTCCTGCAAACGCTCCAATTTCAATCCTGTCAGCACCTTTATCCAATAAATAATCAATTCTTTCACGGGCTGTCATCTTTCCTTTGGCCCGCTCCTTTTCCTGGCGTGCCTTTCCCCCGCCTTCCATGATCTTGGCCAAACGTTTGTTCATGTCTGAAACCATTAAGGCCATTTTATCTTCATTGCGGTTGCGCTCAATCACTTTTGGATCTGCCATTTTCATCGGATTTATTACGCGAATTTAAGGCACTACCTTGCATTCCCTTATTTTTGTTCCCATGAAATATTGGGGATGGCTTATTTGCATTATTGGGTGTTGGTCCTGTCAGTCCAAAAACAATGTTCCGCTCCATCAAATACATCCCCAATATGCGCAACTTTTCTTTTTCTCAGTTGACGGTCTAGACACGACACTGCATATCATTCATGGCGTTGATACCCTTGCTATTCATCAAAAGTCCGGTAACCAATTTCATTTATTGAGCACCACACAAGTTGGATTCTTTTCATTGCTCAATAACTATACAGACATAAAAGGATTGGTATATCCACAAGATGTTGATTCACCTGAATTGCAAAACCGATGGAAGCAAAAACAACTTGTCGAATTGAATCCGGGAAAATCAGAAATCAATCATGAGTTGCTGTGGAGTAATCCTGCCGACTTTGTTTTGTATTGCCCTTTTGACCCCATTGATTTTGCTCTGCCTAATAGTACAGAAAAAATTCCTTTTTTGGATTACGAAGAGAAGCATCCTTTAGGTCGGTTGGAATGGATCAAGGTCATTGGTTTTTTAAGCAAACGGATGAAATTAGCAGAGGATATTTTTAAATCCAAAGCCCAGAATTATGATTCAAATATTTCTACAATAAAACAACCACAAACAGTAGTTGTGGGAAGTTGGGACGGAGAATATTTTTACATCAATGGACAAAAGTCAACCGTGAATCAATTGCTTTTGGATGCAGGACATCAAATACTTTCTCCAGAAAAAAATGGCAATGCGCAGTGGGATAAAGAAATGCTGTGGTCCAAGTTACCAGCCATCAATCACCTCATTTGGATCACAACTTCCCAACAAAAACCACAATTGGAAAAAGAAATGAATCAGCCCGAGTCATGGCAAAAAAAATGGGGAGTAACTCCCCACTTTATTCTGACTGATACCAGTTCTTACTTTCAAAAGGCCATTATTCAGCCTGACAAATTGTTGTATGATTTATCCCATTTGAATGAAACTGGTGCTAAAACTTTCGTAACCAACTCACCATAGGAAATCCAAATGTATTTCCTTCAAAACTAGTATAATTCATATAAAATTGGAATGCCCTATTAGAGCCATTCATAATGCGTATCCCTGGCATTAAAAGCACAAAACCTCTGTTTGTTCTTGTTGTCACCATTCCGTTATTGTAATAGTAGCTGTTATCAACGTTTAAAATTGGATCATAATTATAAACATAGCCCGCGTCTAGACGTGTTCTCTTCGCATTCAGTATTCCAAACATCGAATCAAAAATCAGACTGGCCGATTTTCCAATTCTCAATGTGCCCGCCAAAGAAGCCAAAGTTCCTGATGATCTAACACTACTTTGATTTTCATCCGCCTGAATTCCATTATTTGCTACTAAAAAACCGCTGGAGAAGGTGATATTATTTTCACGTGTTCCTTTGGTAATGGACAAGAAATTAACGCTCATTAGACCTTTGAAACCACTGAGATAACTCAAATTCCCCGTTAATGTTCCGATGGCAAAATTTATATCTGGCCTTTTGGTCGCGAAAGATTTTTTTACTGTAAATAAAAATGGGGCACCAATCCAAGTAGTCATAAGACCAACGTTAACTGAATTACTGACAGCGACGTGAAACTCAGGACCATAAAGATGAATCATATAGTAGTTGTCTCCCTTCTTGAGCGGTAATCCATTGGTTGAGAAAAAATAACGGGTTGAAAAAGTGTTGTTTTCCCAAACTTCACCATCTACAACAACTCCCTTCGCATCTGTTCTCTTGGTAATGGAGACAACATCAGCTTTATTGACGTACAACTTGCCAACACTAGCGGACTGAATCAACATCTCTCGTCCATCATCTTTCAAAACAATTCCAACGTACTCATTACCATTGGCCATTTTTATGACATACTCAGTGGTGTCACCTGGAGTAACTTGAGAAATTCCAAGCGTTGAAGTTATACAAATCAAGAGGAAAAAAAACAACTTTTTCATAGTATTACAATTTTACAGATTAAACATATTGGGTAAGAGCTATCTTCAAGCACTCCACCGCATTTTTTAAGTCTTCTACATTTAGCACATACGCCAATCGAACTTGATTCTTTCCGCTACCGGGAGTGGCGTAAAAACCCGTTGCGGGAGCCATCATCACTGTTTGACCATTGTGATCAAATTTTTCTAGCATCCATTGACAGAAACGATCTGAATCGTCAATAGGCAACTCAGCAATGCAATAAAAAGCTCCTTGCGGTTTGGGACAACGCACGCCCGGAATGGCGTTCAAACCATCCACCAAGGTATCTCTGCGCTTGACATACTCCTCTACCACTCCATCAAAATAGGATTGTGGAGTCTCCAATGCAGCCATGGAAGCCCATTGGCCAAATGTGGGTGGAGACAAACGCGCTTGGCCAAACTTCAATGCGCCTGCCATCAACTCGGCATTTCTGCTGATCATGGCTCCTATGCGCGCGCCGCACATGGAGTAGCGCTTACTCACGCTGTCAATCATAATCGCATGATTGTCCAATCCTTCCAAATTCATCACACTAAAAGGAACTGCGCCTTCGTACATAAATTCTCTATACACTTCATCAGCATACAAAAACAAATTGTATTTCAATACCAAATCACGCAACTGCTCCAACTCGCTCTTTGAATAAAGATATCCCGTGGGATTACCTGGGTTGCAAATCAAAATACCCTTGGTTTTATCGGTGATTTTCTTTTCAAACTCAGAGATGGGAGGCAATGCAAATCCATTGTCAATTACAGCAGTCACGGGAACTACCGTTGCCCCTGCCATTACCGCAAAACCATTGTAATTGGCATAAAACGGCTCTGGAATAATGACCTCATCCCCTGGATTCAAAGTGGACATAAAAGCAAAAACCAATGCCTCTGACCCTCCTGTTGTCACCATAATATTGGCCACATCCAACTGAATGTCCTTTGAAGCGTAATATCCTTTCAATCCTTCTCGGTAGGCCAGCATGCCTTCAGAGTTGGAATACTCGATGACTCTGGCATCCTGCGCTCTCATGGCCTCTCTCACCACCAGGGGTGTTTCAATATCTGGTTGACCAATGTTTAGATGATAAACCTTGGTTCCTCTCTTCTTGGCCGCTTCTGCAAATGGAACCAACTTTCTAATGGGTGACGCTGGCATTGACCCAGCCTTTGAACTCAAACTTGGCATTGTTATCTTTTTTTTACAATATTACTTTAATTATCACGCTTTCATCCCTTCTATGAGAATTTCCAATATTTCTGATGCCGCCAATGGGATTTTAGTTCCTGGACCAAATATACCTACACATCCTGCATTGTACAAGAAGTCAAAATCCTGCTCGGGAATTACGCCTCCGGCAACAACCAAAATATCTGGTCTTCCCATGTTTCTCAAAATGTCAATCAACGCGGGCACTAATGTCTTGTGGCCTGCAGCCAATGAAGAGGCTCCCACAATGTGAACATCATTTTCAATCGCCTGCTTGGCCACTTCCTCTGGTGTCTGAAACAATGGTCCCATGTCCACATCAAATCCCATATCTGCAAATGATGTCGCTATCACCTTAGCTCCCCTATCGTGGCCATCCTGACCCATCTTGGCAACCAAAATACGCGGCCTTCTTCCTGCCAATTGGGCAAAATCATGGGCCATATTGAGCGCCTTTTGAAAGGCTGGATCTTGTGATGATTCCGATGAGTACACGCCGCTTACGCTTTTAACAGATGCTTGGTGCCGGCCATAAACCTTTTCCAAAGCATCTGAAATTTCGCCCAATGTAGCCCTATTACGCGCCGCCTCAATGGCCAAGGCCAATAAATTTCCATCACCACTTTGTGCACTGTGCTCCAATTTGGACAAACTAATGGCAACAGCATTATTATCTCGTGAAACCTTGATCCGATTAATTTTTTCGACTTGCTCTATCCGCACGGCTTGATTGTCTACCTCCAAGATTTCCATTTTGGTATCTTCTTCCACGGTGAACAAATTGACTCCAATAATTTTTTCTTTAGCGCTGTCAATTTTAGCTTGTCTTCTCGCTGCAGCTTCTTCAATTCTGAGTTTGGGAATTCCGGCCTCAATGGCTTTGGTCATCCCTCCTTCTTTCTCTACTTCTTCAATCAACGCCCAAGCTGCATCAATCATTTCCTGGGTTCTGTTCTCCATCCAAACAGAGCCAGCCCAAGGATCTATCAACTGACACACGCCAGATTCCTTTTGGATATACAATTGGGTGTTTCGTGCAATACGCGCAGAAAAATCAGTTGGCAAAGCAATGGCCTCATCCAAAGCATTGGTATGTAAACTTTGCGTACCTCCCAAAACTGCCGCCATTGCCTCAATGCAAGTTCTGGCCACGTTGTTAAATGGATCTTGTTTGGTTAAACTCCAGCCACTGGTTTGGCAATGCGTTCGCAATGCCATGGATTTTGAATTCTGTGGATTAAATTGTTGAATCAGTTTGGCCCATATCACACGCGCAGCGCGCATTTTGGCAATCTCAGACATGTGGTCCATCCCAATGGCCCAAAAGAAAGATAGTCTTGGTGCAAAATCATCAATGCTCATACCAGCAGCAATTCCTGCGCGCACATATTCCAAACCATCCGCCAATGTGTAAGCCAACTCTATTTCCAATGTCGCTCCGGCCTCCTGCATGTGATAACCTGAAATGGAAATGGGGTTAAACTTGGGCATATGTTGACTGGTGAAAGAAAATATATCACTGACAATGCGCATGCTCTGTGAGGGCGGATAGATGTAGGTGTTGCGCACCATGAATTCTTTTAGGATATCATTTTGAATGGTACCGCTCAATTGGGCAGGAGCCACACCTTGCTCTTCAGCAGCCACAATATAAAAAGCCATAATGGGAAGAACTGCCCCATTCATGGTCATGGACACTGACATCTGATCCAATGGAATTTGATCGAAAAGCACTTTCATATCCTCCACGGAATCAATGGCCACTCCCGCCTTTCCAACATCACCTGTTACACGAGGATGGTCACTGTCATAACCCCTGTGTGTGGCCAAATCAAAGGCCACACTCAAACCTTTTTGACCTGCGGCCAAGTTTCTTCTGTAAAATGCATTGGACGCAGCTGCGGTGCTGAAACCGGCATATTGGCGAATGGTCCATGGCCTAATGGTGTACATCGATGCGTAAGGACCTCCCTTGAATGGGGCAATGCCCGGACCAAATTGCTCCAAGGGATGCGGCGCTTTATCCGACATTGTTATATTGACTGAGCAATACTTCAAAATATTTTGCGTCAATGACTCAATGCTGTATGATCCAGCCCCAAAATCCTTAAGCTCGTTCAAACGCGACTCTTCTCTAAGCAAATGCAAAATATTTCTGGACCAACGTGCTGCCTCTGTTTTATCTTCATGAAGAATGTCTTTTAAGACAACTATATTGGCTCCTCCTAAGACTGCGCTGAGCGCTTGGGTGGACAAACGAAGCAAATCAGTGTAGACTTCTTCATCTCCCTTACCCTGACAATAGGCCACCAACTGAAATGGATTGTTGCGCGCTTCCATGATGGCGCGTATGGCGCGTAAGATGGACAAATCAAAGAAATAGTTTCCATTGAGATGATAGACCACTTGGCAAACTTCCGATGTCTTAGCTACGTGATTCTTGAGATTTGCTAAAATTTCATCACCATTATCTCCTTTGATTTCCCATACTTGGTCTGATGGAGTATATATGGCTGCATTAAACTGGGATTGAGCCCATCCTTTTGACTGGTACCATTGCTTTAAAGATTCCAATGAATTCAAACTTGGAACTTGAAAGGAAATGATGTTTCCCAAAACGTCTTCCATACCAGACCAATCATTGTTGTCTTCTTTTACAAAGAGACACTCTGCTCCTCCCATCAAGGCATTCATAACCTCTTCATGGGAAGATGCATCCACCCAGGCACCAATGGCAAATTGACTCGGAAAAGTTTTCAAATCGGTCAACCCTTGGTTAGGGGAATATGGAGAAAGTTGAAATGAAGATACAGGTGATGCATGCATAGGATCAATGGTTTGTTGACCCAATTCCTTTTGCATTCCTTTCATCCATTGGTCAGTGCTCCAAGGTGAAAAAGTGTTTATTTCTAACATGTGAAAGACTTTGCGCAAATATGCATCAATCAACGCCATCTTCCTTCGTTAATTTGCACTATGAAATCAGGAAACAGTGCCATCATTTTCATCTTTATCACCATGCTCATTGATGTGATTGGGATTGGCATCATCATTCCCATCCTACCCGCTTTGATGACGGAGTTGACAGGAGAAAGTGTTGCAGAGGCCTCTGCAGAAGGCGGTTGGCTCATGTTTGCCTATGCCATAATGACCTTTTTATTCTCCCCTTTTTTAGGTAACTTAAGTGACCGATATGGCCGTCGTCCTATTATCCTGTTCTCTTTGTTGGGATTGGGTATTGACTATTTGTTCATGGCCGTTGCGCCAACATTGACTTGGCTATTTGTTGGCCGTATTGTTTCCGGTATCATGGGAGCCAGCTTTACCACTGCCTCCGCTTACATTGCTGACATCAGTACACCCGAAAAAAGGGCGCAAAACTTCGGACTGGTTGGAGCCGCATTTGGTTTGGGCTTCATCATTGGGCCAGTAATTGGAGGGCTGCTGGGAGGTTTCGGTTCTCGCATACCTTTCTTTGCCGCTGCTGCACTTTCACTCATCAATTTTGTTTACGGTGTTTTTGTTCTTCCAGAATCTTTAAGTATGGAAAACAGAAGAAACTTTGATTGGCGAAGAGCCAATCCGTTTGGTGCGCTCAAGACAATCCGAAAACACAAAGAAGTTGCTGGAATTGTCCTGTCAATGTTTTTCCTTTATTGGGCTTCTTTTAGTGTGCAAGGAACTTGGTCATATTATACCAAGTATCTTTTCAATTGGTCTGAAAGTGAGATTGGCTATTCTTTAGCCGCAGTAGGCTTTATGGCCGCATTGGTGCAAGGATATTTGATACGAAAAATCAATCCAAAATTGGGCAATAAGAAAAGCATTGTCTTGGGTATCTTGCTTTACACTTCGGGACTAATTCTATTCTCACTGGCCAATGAAGGTTGGATGATGTACGCCATATTGATACCCTATTGCTTGGGTGGGATAACCATTCCTGCTATGCAAAGTGAAATGGCCAAATATGTCCCCTCCAATGAGCAGGGCGAATTGCAAGGAGCATTGACTGCTGTAAACAGCATCACGGCCATTATTGGTCCGGTATCAATGACGGGAATTTTTGCCTATTTCGCCAGCAGCAATGCACCATTCTATTTTCCAGGAGCCGCTTTTTTTGCCGGGGCAATACTCTGCTCCATTAGCGCTTGGATTGCATTTGCATCATTAAAAAAACATGGATCATGAAAAAAAACAAAGTGCTCTTTTTGGATCGTGACGGCGTAATCAATCATGACCCTGGTGACTACACCTATTCATTGGCTGAGTTCATCATTTTACCAACTGTCATTCCCGCATTGCAATTGGCACAAAAAAAAGGATATAAAATTATTCTCATCACCAACCAAGGTGGAGTTGCCAAAGGTTTATATACACAGGAAACCGTGGAGGAAATTCACACTCATTTCAAAAAAAAATGTGCTGATGCTGGAGTAATAATAGATCATGTGTATTATTCTATTGATCACCCAGAGGTAGGCAATTCCATTTCTCGCAAACCGCATTCACTAATGGTTGAAAGAGCCATCCAGCGTTTCAATGTGGATATAGAAAACAGCGTGATGATTGGCGATCGTGATCGTGATGTCCAATGCGCAGAAGGTGCCGGCGTCAGAGGGATCAAGATACAAGTAAACAGTGATTTATTGGACGCCGTCAACACTTTAGATTAGTTCTTATGGAATACGTTTTTTACAGAGGAGAATACGTCCTGCGCAATCAAGCGGTAATCCAAGTGGATGATCGTGCGCATCGCTTTGCAGATGGCTTCTTTGAAAGCATCCGGATTATCAACGGAAAGGCTCAATTTCTAGAGAATCATTTTGCTCGCGTGGACGCCACAATCAAAGCCTTAAAGATCCAACCTTCTGATTTTTCCTTTGACCTGCTGTCACAGCACATCAATGGATTATTGCAGCGCAATGAGATATTTGAAGGCGGTCGGATGCGCATTACTTTCTTTCGCAAGGCCAAAGGCTTTTATCTTCCTAAAGGCAATGACCTTGATTATTTCATCGAGGTAGAAGCTTTACCGAATAACCTATTTGAGTTGAATGAAACAGGTAAGGTTATTGACATTTATACTGAAGTAAAAAAGGACCCCAACAAATACGCGGGTTTCAAAACGCTCAATGCACAGTTATATGTTATGGCATCCATTTTTGCTGAAGAAAAAAATTGGGATGATGCATTGATTCAAAACACCAAACAAGCCATCATCGAATCCACCAACAGCAATTTGTTTTTGGTTTCTAATGGTGTTTTGTATACTCCAGCTCTGACTGACGGTTGTGTTGGCGGAACAATGCGCATGCACATCATTAACCTAGCTGTTCAAAGTAAGTTAAAAGTATATGAATGCACAATGACTCCGCAGACTTTATTGTCTGCAGATGAGGTTTTCCTAACCAATGCTATCAAAGGAATCGAATGGGTAAACTCATACAGAACAAAACCCTACCAAAATGGATTTTCCAAAAAGTTGCTGGAATTGTTGAACAATAGTGTGAAATAACTCCCTAAAAAATGCCAATATTTCATTGTTCAAGAACAAAAAATCGTACCTTGGCGGCGTAAAAAAATAAACTCTCCCATGAGCGAAACAGCTAAAATCATCCTTGACGGCAAAGAATTTGAATTGCCTGTTGTAGTAGGTTCTGAAAACGAAAAAGCCATTGACATTACCAAATTAAGAGACCTTACAGGTTACATTACTTTGGATAGCGGCTATAAAAATTCGGGGGCAACCAAAAGCGCCATCACTTTCTTGGATGGTGAAGAAGGGATCTTACATTACCGCGGATATGCCATCGAGCAGTTAGCGGAATATGGTAGCTTTTTAGAAATTGCATACTTGCTCATATATGGGGAATTACCAACCGATGATCAATTGAGTTATTTTACCAAGAGCATCGGGCACCACACCTTGGTGCATGAAGACATGAAGCGTTTTTATGAAGCATATCCAACAGGAGCTCATCCGATGGGCGTATTGTCCTCTATGATAGCTTCCATGTCTACTTTCTACCCAGAATCTCAAAATCCCAATCAGCATTTCAAGGATATTGAATTGACCATCCACCGTTTGATGGCCAAAATGCCTACACTTGCTGCGCAGGCTTACAAGGTGAGTATCGGTCATCCAATAATGTACCCGCGTAATGCCTACTCATACACGCAGAACTTCATGCACATGATGTTTGCATTGCCTACCCATGATTTTGAACCAGACCCTGTCATCGACGACGCATTGAACAAGTTGTTGATTTTGCATGCTGACCACGAACAGAATTGTTCTACCAGCACCGTTCGTATGGTGGGTTCATCTCAATCCAATTTGTACTCTTCTATCTCTGCTGGTATCGCAGCTTTATGGGGGCCTCTTCATGGAGGTGCCAACCAAGCGGTTATTGAAATGCTCGATAAAATCAACGCAAGCGGCGGTGATGTGAGCAAGTTTGTTGCTAAAGCCAAAGACAAGAACGACCCTTTCCGCTTGATGGGATTTGGACACCGTGTTTATAAAAACTTTGATCCACGTGCCAAGATCATCAAAAAGGCTTGTGATGATGTATTAAATCGCATGGGTATTCATGATCCTGTTTTGGACATTGCCAAGCAATTGGAAGAAGTTGCTTTGAATGATGAGTACTTCGTGGAGCGCAAGTTGTATCCGAACGTTGACTTCTATTCAGGTATCATCTATAGAGCCATTGGGATACCAACAGAAATGTTCACCGTAATGTTTGCAT
>CAZNVU010000081.1:9754-11375 GCA_964576575.1 uncultured Chryseobacterium sp. | reverse complement strand
TGATTGTGAAAAAATGGCCTTTTTGATTTTATTGTTTGCTGGATGAATTGAATAATGAATGGAGGTTCTGAAATCCGCTTGCTCCAAAAGCGTGTTGTAAAATATGGCACCGGAGAAATCGCAATCTTGAAAAATAGCTTTGCTGAAATCACCTTCGGTGAAATCTACTTCTGCTAATTTGCAACCCTTGAACAATGCCTTCTTCAGTGTTACTTGAAAGAAGGATGTATGGGTCAAATTGCATTGATTAAAGTTCATTTGCAGTCCCATGGCGTTGACGTTTTCAAAGTGAAGCCCCAGCATTTTGCAATTGATAAATTGAATTTGTCTAAATGCTATCCCGTTGATATTGCATAGGCTTATATTACAATCTCGGAATTCACAATTGGAGAACTTGAAACTGCTCAAATTCAAATTGGCAAAATTGCAAAAAGAGAAAGTGCAGTCTTAGAAGTCGTTGTCGGTTAAGGCTTCTAGAGAGAAGTCGAGGTTTTGGTAGTGTTGGTCGAATTGAGCCATGGTTTTCTTCGGGTCGAATTATAAGTAGCCTCTTGAGATGATTTTTTCAATTGATTTTCCTTTAGCCAATTCGTCAATGAGTTTGTCCAGGTATCTAACCTTTTGCACAATGGGATCTTCGATGTCTTCAACCAGATATCCGCAGATGAGGCCTGTGATGAGATGGGCATTGGGGTTAAAATGTGGACATTGATTGAAGAAGGATTCAAAATCGTTTTCACTATCGATTTGCGCTTGAAGCCCAGCTGCATCGTATCCCGTCAGCCATTGAATAACGGTGTCTACTTCTGCTTTTGTTCTGTTTTTTCTTTCTACTTTTTTGATGTACAGCGGATATACTGTTGATAATTTCATTCTATATATCCGCTCGGTGTTGGAAATCATTTGAACAACTATAGCTATCAATGGTTATCAGGGTATGAAAGTAATCATCATTTTAATTGTCATCATCATTTTTGCAGTATTCATGATCCAGGGAGTAACTATCAAATCGTCCAATGATATCGAACAATATGCCTATGTGGTAGAAAGAGAAATTGGATCTGTTGAAATACGTCAGTATGAGGATGCCGTATTTTCCAGTGTGAATTTAGCTGATAGTACCTATGCAGATGGAGCCAGCAAGGGATTTAGAATATTGGCGGGTTACATTTTTGGAGGCAATGATAAAAGTGAGAGCATAGCCATGACCTCCCCCGTTGTGATGGAGATGGGAAGTCAGATGAAGATGTCCTTTATGGTTCCCTCTGCTCTGAATGTTGACAGCTTGCCCAAACCCAATGATGGACGTGTTTTTCGAGAAAAGGTCCCGGGATCAAAGATGGCCGTGATTCGTTTTAGTGGTTGGGCCAATGATGAAAAGATTGAAGAACACAAGAGAGAATTGATCAAGGTTTTGCAGGACAATCAGATTGCTTTTGAAGGTCCCTTCTTATTCATGGGTTACAATCCCCCTTATCAAATGGTGAATCGGAGAAATGAGGTGGCGGTGAGGGTTATCAGTACCGAGTAGACAGTACCGAGTAGACAGTACCGAGTAGACAGTAACGAGTAGACAGTAACGAGTAGACAGTAACGAGTAGACAGTAACGAGTAGACAGTA
>CAZNVU010000081.1:0-9654 GCA_964576575.1 uncultured Chryseobacterium sp. | reverse complement strand
ACGTGTAGACAGTAACGTGTAGACAGTAGCGAGATCTGAAACGCACTGCTTTTTACTCTATACTCTATACTCTATACTCTATACTCTATACTCTATACTCAATACTCAATACTTATTCCTCAATTCACCTCAACAATCCCAACCCGATCTCCGCAGGTCACACTGGCGCTGAACCTCGGATCCCTTGCCACATCTTCCCAGCAGTCCCGCATGTTCTGCGAAAAATTAATGTCATCAAAGATGATGATGGTACCAGGCTGACTGTACTTTAACACAATCTCCATTTGGGTCAACACAAACTCTCTGGTATGTATGGCGTCTATGAATGCCAAGTCTATTTTTTTTCCTGTAGGAAGCACTTGTCCTATGTTTTCCTCAAAAGTTCCAATGGTCAATTGAAACCGTGGGCTGATTTGTTCCAAATTTTCTTTGGCCAATTTTGCCCATACGTCATTGGGATCAAAGGTGAGCAATTGCCCTTGTTTCACTTGCTCCATTCCCGCCAAAAAGTACATGCCTGAAATGCCAAATGCGGTCCCAAATTCTACGGCAAATTCTGGTTTTTTAAGCGTGATCAAATGCGTGAACAAATTACCCATTGAAGGTTGGGTGCGGACTTGATCAGAGCTTCTGGTTTTGTTGGTAGCTCCCTTATATCCATCCCATAAGGGTTGGGCACCCGCGGCATTGGTCAATTGGGCACGTCTTTCAATTTGTGTGCTGTATTTGCCTACAGGAGGGGTTACAGATTTCTCTCCTTGGAACCATTGCACCAAGCTAGCAACATTGTCTTTTTGTATCCATTGCAATGGTATTTCTCTTGCAATGTAATTGATGTAGTAGGGTCGAAAAAACTGTTTGAATTTTTGTATCATGACTCAGTTAGCTGTATGATTTCATGCATGCTCATTTTCATTCTTGGCTTGCTTTCCCAAAGATAGTGATTTATGCTATCATGACTTTTTGATTCGCTGATACAGCTTCCATCCTTCAAACCACAAGACAGATGCCACGCCAATTCCAATGCTGGTGAAAATCATGAAGGGTGTCATTGACGTAAAGTCGAAGAAGTGACGAAATGGAGGAATCACCAAAACCAAAACAACCAATATCATGGTAATTCCCAATATCAGAGGCACCAAAGGATTCTTGTGGCGCATCGTCGTGAATATGGAGTGGTAAAAGGAGCGGTTGATCAAAGTAAGCATGATGTTGGCGGCAATGAGGGTAACAAATGATGTAGTACGTGTTTCAGCTTCTGTCCAGAGTTGGTATTGACCTACCCAATAAATCAGCATCATGCCCAAAGTAATCACCAACCCTTGAACGATGCTGGTAGACAGTTCCCGCCAATTGAAAAATTTATTGGTCATTGCCCGAGGTTTTTGCAGCATGATGTCCCGCTCAATTGGTTCTCGTTCAAAAAGGATAGAGCAGGTGGGACCCATAATCAATTCAAAAAATAAAATGTGAATGGGCGAAAAAATATTGGGGTATTGCCAATGAAAAACAAGGGGAATGAACACAGTGAGAATAATAGGGATGTGAATAGAAATGATGTATTGTATCGCCTTTTTCAGATTGGTGTAAATTTTCCTACCTGATTCAATGGCGGTCACCATCAATGACAAATCATCTTCAAGCAAAATCATGGCGGATGCTTGTTTGGCCATTTCAGACCCTCTGATTCCCATGGCTATGCCAATGTGCGCTGCTTTCAATGCAGGACCATCATTGACACCATCTCCCGTCATGGCTACGATTTGATTGTCGCGTTTGAGCGCCTCAATGATTTTCAATTTGGCCTCAGGAAACATGCGGGTAAAGATGGAATGTTGACGAACGGCCAACTGCAACTCATCAGGTGAAAGTGACATCAAGGTTTCGCCATTGATGGACTGATCATGCCCCCGCAATCCAACTTGTTGGGCAATGGAACAGGTAGTGATGGCATTG
This sequence comes from uncultured Chryseobacterium sp., assembly GCA_964576575.1. Lineage (GTDB taxonomy): Bacteria > Bacteroidota > Bacteroidia > Flavobacteriales_D > Sanyastnellaceae > CAMCTV01. The sequence continues at coordinate 7,698 of CAZNVU010000081.1, read as the reverse complement.
TCACCTGTGATGATTTTGACATCGAGCCCTGCGGTGTAGAATTCTTGAATCACTTTGGAGATGTTGGCTTTGGGAGGGTCGTGGAAAGCCACAAGTCCTAGGAATTCAAACTTGATGTCTTGTTGTATTAAAGGATAATCAACGAAAGATTGTGAGGATGCGGCAACGCCCAATATGCGGTAGCCACTTTGCGCCATTTTAATAATGGCTTTCTCAATGGCCATTTTAGTTTCAGCAGACAATGCGCAAACTTGAATGATGGCTTCTGCGGCTCCTTTACACGCGATGATCTTTTGGTTGTCTGCATTGCTGTAAATGTGGGTCATCATGGGAGGCTGCCCGGATAAGGGGTACTCATGAATCATGTTGAAAAAAGGACGTTGGTCTTTTGTACAACTTTTTGTGTAAGCGTTGTGCAAGGCAATGTCCATGGGGTCGTAGGCGTGGGGTTCACTGGCCCACATGGCGGCGGCAATGACTTCTTGGGCTTCCGATGTTAGTGGTTCAGAAAGGGGTTGAATGGAGTTGGTAGCATGCACATACACCTGAACCAAGGTCATTTTGTTTTCCGTTAGCGTTCCTGTTTTATCAGTGCAAATGACTGTTGCACTTCCCAAGGTTTCAACGGTTTTCATTTGTTTCACTACTACGCCATGCTTCATCAAGCGCCATGCTCCCAATGCCATGAAGGTAGAGAAGGCCACCGGAATTTCTTCAGGCAGGATGCTCATGGCCAATGTCAAGGACTGCAACAAACTGTTCATGATAAGGTGGCTTTGCACATAATTAAAAAGCCAAACCACGACAAACACACACAACCCAATGATGGACATCAATTTTACAAACTGATTCACTTGGATCTCTAAAGGCGAAGGAGATTCTGTAATGCTTTCTAGGCTTTTTCCAATTTTGCCGAGTTGTGTTTGATTTCCCACTTGAGAAACTATGGCTACAGCAAGTCCGGTTGAGACGTGCGTTCCGGCAAAGATTTGTTGGTCGTTCGTGTTGACTTTTTTAACAACAGGCAGTGATTCTCCTGTAAGGATGGATTCATCAACAGAAAAATCATTGGCTTGAACGATGATACCATCAGCAGCAATTCTAGCGCCCTCTTCCACGATGAGATAATCACCCACCACCAAATCTTCTGTGGGAATAACGACTACTTGATGGTTTCTGATGACTTGACAGGATGGAGTAGTGAAGGCTTTGAGTTTACTCAGGGCTTTGTTGCTTCTGTTGAATTGGTAAAGGGAAATGGCGGATTGAAAAACAATGGCGAACAGAATGAAGAAAGCATCACTGATGGCGCCGCTGATGAAATAGATCAATGCAGCCACCATGAGCAGGAGAATCATGGGTTCTTTGACCAATCGGAAGATGGTTTTGAGCAGGGTATAATCTTGCTCGAAATGGTAGACATTGGCACCAGATTTTTTCCGAGCGTCCGCTACTTCATCATCTGTTAAACCCGCAAAGGGAAAGGCATGAGGGTTCATCAGTGGCGAAGGTAGATTATAAATCATCACCTCCCCACCACCAATCGCTTCATGCCGTATCCGTTGGCGGTTTGGAAGACCAATTGGTACACGCCGTCTGCCCATGATGATACATTGATCTCTGTGCGCTGTCCGGTGTATTGGAATTGATCTACTTGTTTTCCTTGTTGATCAAATACTTTCACCTGAACATTGCCAATGTGTGCATTGGTATAAATAACAACTTGACTGCTGGCTGGATTGGGCATGATGGTCAATTGCACTTGATCCAAATCATACACACTGTTTACCGCTCCCTCATCCACAAAGCCATCACAATCATTGTCTGTATTGTCCAATACCTCCACCGCTGCAGGATTCAAGGTTGGATTACTGTCATCACAATCAGCGTTGTTGGTGACCATGCCCACGGGTTGGATACAAAAGTAAGCGGCTACTCCAGCGCCGTATCCATCCTGATCGATGTCGTTGTACCAAGGTGTTGTTAATCCTTCATCTGCCAATCCATCACAGTTGTCATCCAATCCGTTGCAGGTTTCTGTAATGCTTGGATTGATGCCTGCAAAATTGTCGTTGCAATCTCCATTGCAAAGCGTAAATCCATCCCCATCGTTGTCAAATCCTTCGTCCACAATACTGTTGCAATTGTCATCTACCAAGTTGCACAACTCCATGGCTTGGGGATGAGCAATGGCACTGTTGTCATCGCAGTCGCCCATGCAGCTGCTGTATCCATCATTGTCCTGATCAAAACCTTCATCAATGGCATTGTTGCAATTGTCATCGTAGTTGTTACATAGTTCAACCGCATTGGTGGCAATGTTGTTGTCAAAATCATCACAGTCGTTGCTGTTGCTGACATATCCAACTGGTGTAGAACAGCCTGATGCGGTTACATCACTTCCTTCACCGTCTCCATCATTGTCTTGGTAATAGGTTACGGCTTCTGAAACTTGCACGGCGTTTTCATACCAAATGGAATCACTGTAATTTCCATCTGTAATCACCAATCCAAAGCTGTAGGTTCCCAAAGCGGAATACTGCACGGCTACTTCTGCGGCATTTGATACAGCCGGTGTTCCTCCTGGGAAATACCAAGTGCGACTGGTGTTCCCAAAGCTGTTGTCTGTAAATACAACAGGACTGCTCACACAATTGGTCTCGGTGTAAACAGGGTTGTTGATCATCTCACTCACAGGAACACATGGCCCAACTTGTGTAAGGATATTGTGCATGAAGACATTGATGATTTCATCGATGTTGCCAATGCAAATTTCATTGTTGGTGATGTTGGCATAGTGAACCCGCAATACTGGAAAAGCACTGAAGTTAACGGGAATCATGGTTCCCAAGTGTCCCAATGCGGCAATCTTGGTTCCCTCGTCTTCAAAGAAAAGGTGAGAACTCCAGGTTGTATTGGGTAACAAACTTTCAACGCTCATGATGGTTGCGCCGCTGATGTCAAATTGCATCGCGTTCACCATCCCGTCGGGATTGGTGATGAGCACATCAAAGTAACCTTCAGTGGTATTTAAGTTGCCAATGCTCAAAGTTGCGGTTTCGCTGATATCTACAATTTCTGGATCCCAAGCACAGGGTTCCATGAGGCCAGGTAGAATGCCTTGGTCTTGCTGAGCATGTATGCATTGATCCAAATAAGCAGCATCTGCAATGCTCACCACGCCATCTTCGTTCAAATCATTACAATCTGTTGCTCCCAAATTTTCTGCAACGGATGCATTTCCGTACGCATAAATGTCACCCAAATCGTACATCAAGTCTGTTGCAATGTCTCCTCTTTTTACTTGCCCCGGGCAATTGCCTTGACAGTCTGGCTGTGCATTTCCAAAGGGTTGTCCAAGGCAATCTGTTAAAATACCACATGCTGACATGGGTAGTTTTTGGAAATTGATCAATTGATCCAAACTGTCTCTTTCAAAGCTAAAACATACTTGTGCCCAGTTGTTGTTGTAGGCCAATTCATAGCGACCCAACATATCTGGATCATGGTCCCAGTTGGTTTTTAGTACAAGGTGGTAGGTGCCAGCAGGAACATCAGTTACATCCACCCACTGACACTGTAACCCTGCATTGTATACGTCATAACAACCGGCAGTGATTCCCATGTTTCCACATCCAAATTTGGCTACTCCAGTTACGCAACCCAAGTCCAAAACGCAGAAACCGTTTTTGAACCCTACTTCAGGCATAAGATTTCCAGCGGCATCATAAAGTTCATATTCCGCATAACCGGCATAGTGGTAATGGTTGTGACAAAGATCCCAAACAAATTGTTCGTTGTTGGTATTGGGGACACCAATGAAGTAATCTTGATTTCCGATGTTGTCAATTCTTGTAGAGAAACGGATAATTTCTCTGTTGCCCAATCCTTGTAAACATCCTTCATTGACCAAACAAGCGTCTGTACCATTGATGGTGGTTTGGTACATGGAGGTGTATAATAAGTTGCCATCAACAGAAAGGTCGGGACCTAGATTGTTACAATTGGGATCTCCGTTGTAGTAACAAGTTGCAGGCATCTCTGCCAATGGGCTGTAGTTACAAGCCAACTCATCCATGCAGCCTTGTACCGGCCCCATGTACGCGAATGAAATTTGATAACCATTGGTGGCGCAGTCATTGTTGTGATCTCCGACACGAATGTAGTAAGTTATTCCTCCTTCTAAGTAGGGTGTAATCTCTGCTTGTTCTCCACAGAAGTCGTCGTTGTAGGTGTAAGTAGCGGCATTGCTTTCATCGAAATTGGCCATGTTGCAATAATCATACAGCCAAATAGTGGTGTTGCAATCAGCCAAACCGCAGGTGCTGATGCGGTATTGTCCGTTTACGCTGGGGGTAAAAGAATACCACGTATTTGGTGCGGGTACATTTAATGTATCCAAGCTGGCTATGATGGGATCCTCACAGGTTGATCCTTGTGCGCAATTCACTTCAATGAAAGTGTAATTGCCAAAGGTTCCACCTGTAGCAATGGATACTCCGTTTAGGAATAAATTGTAAGCGCCATTTCCATTGTTGCAGCAGATACCATTGCTGCCGGTATCATAGAACTCAACGCGGTGGCATTCATTGGCTATGCAAAGTGTTGCATCATTGGTTGTTCCTTGCGCAATGAGTGTGTTTTCTGCGTTGAATACTTTCCAGGAGGTCTGTTGAGGAAGGTTGTCTGCAGTAATATCAATGGTTAGAATTTGGGCCTCAGTAACAATTACATTTTGCGTAATGTTGCTCGTGATGCCCATTGGGTCTGTTACCATCAAAGTCGTTGAGTAGACGCCAGGTCCGGGATAAGTCACCACTGGGTTTTCCAAATTTGAATTGAAAACATCAACGCTGCCATTGAAGGTCCATTGGTGACTGACTTGATTTCCTTCACTGCTGTTGTTGAATTGAATGGTGTAACAACTGTTGCTATTGGATACAACATTGTAATTGAAGTTGGCCGCAATGGGTGGGAATTCGCAAGTTCCATTGTCCTGTGTAGCGCAGGTGTTGTAATTGCTGGCATCTGGATCAGTGCAACCCGCGACAGTAGCTGTGGTTAAATTGATGGAGAACAATCCTTCGGTATTGTTGTATCCTCCAACTTGCACATAATAGGTGTGACCAATTTCCAATTGATCATCCTCAAAGGCCCCTCCCGTACCATTTCCCTGCGGACAACCAAAACGAATCATGCTGTAATTTCCAGCAGCATCGTCGTCGTCGCAGGCTATGATGGAACCGCCGCATGATTCGTAAACGGCCATTTGGGTATCCACAAGTTGAGTGGTATCAGTAGCTGTTGAAGCGCCAAGGGTGAGTGTGTAATTTCCGCCTTGATAAACAAACTTGAACCAAACGTCTTTGATGGCACCGCCACATCCGGGAGTAGCGCCGGCCGAGGCGTCAATGTTGGTGGTATTCACTGCGCCGGAATTGGGTAACAACAAAACGGCATTGTCACAGGCATCATTGGCATTGGTGATCAAACAATTATTACCTTCAATGGTGGCGCACGCATTAAAATTGGAGGCGTTGGGGTCGGTACATCCAACAACAGCTGTAGATACAATAGACAAACCAAAAGTACCCGTCAAGCTTTGGTATCCTCCAACTTGTAAATAGTAAGTTGTTCCCAAAGTCAACGTAGGGCAGCCTACATTGATCTGAGAGGCGTAGGTTCCCCCAAAGTCGTCATTGCACAACAGTTGAGTACCTCCACATGAATTATACAATGCCATTCGTGTATCTGTAAGTGTTCCGGTTAAAAAGGTTGTGATGCTGATGTTACCGCCTGTGTAAACAAAACTAAACCAAACGTCATTGATGGCATTTGCACCGCCGCATGTGGGATTGGTGGCATTAATTTCTGTTCCCACATTGGTATACATCAAAGTATCCCCGTTGATGGTCAGTGCTGTGGCATTGGCGCACGCATCGTTGGTAGGAGCTTGAGCGTTGGTACAAATACTTGAAATAAAAGACAACGCAATGAATAACAGTTTCCGCATAGGTTTGGTTTTTGGTACATACGAATATACCGAAAAAATAAACCAATAGGCATGGATATGTTTACAGTGTGAAGTGCTCCTGTATGATTTTTTGCAGTTCTTGGTGGATGTGCCCGTTGGAGGCCAAAATGTCTTCTTCAAAAATGGGATCTCCGGTGTGAAAACCACTAACGGTACCGCCTGCTTCTTTAATGATGATTGTGCCTGCTGCAACATCCCATGGATTTAGTCCATATTCATAGAAAGCTTCAAATCTTCCCATGGCCACCCATGCCAAGTCCAATGCGGCACTACCCAATCTTCTGATGCCCCTGGTGTTTTTCATCAATGCCCTGAAGAGTGAAATGTATTGCTCTTCGCGGCCAAAATCATCATAAGGAAATCCTGTAACCAATAAGGCATCGCGCAGCGAATTCTGATCGCTGGTTTTGATGGGCATATCGTTCAAGTATGCACCATTTCCTTTTACCGCATGAAAGCATTGATCTTGATTGGGGTCGTAGATTATTCCAAGAACGGCTTTGTTGTTGTGACAAAGGGCAACACTGATGCACCAAATGGGTACGCCGTGCAGGAAATTGGTTGTGCCATCCAATGGATCAATCACCCAATTCCATTCGTCTGCTTTTTCTCCAGTTCCCTCTTCCGCAATAAATCCCGCCGTTGGAAAAATGTTAGATAGTCCTGCTACCAGTCGTTTTTCACTTTCCTTGTCTACAAAACTCACCAAATTGTTGGGCGTTTTGATTTCAATTTCTTTGGGGTTCACCCGTTGTTCCAACATCCACAGTCCTGTTTGTTGGATCAATTGGATAGCTTGAGATTCGATGGAAAGTAGTTCGCTGAGTTGCATGCTCAAAGCTAACTATAAAAACAACAAATCATGGTTTGGCTTTACTCATTCTCAGGAAACTCCAACTGGAAACGGTTGAACCATTGGACAAAGGCGCTCCATTTCTCAGTATTGCTTTCTTTCCAAAGTTCGAATTCTTCAGGATTGCCAATCATCATCAACCAGTGATTGTAGGCTTCAAAATGGCCCTGCTCAAAAACAACACGTTGAAATTCAAATATGGGCTCTCCGTATATGTTATTCAAGTTCTCTAAATAGTATAGTTCAAGTGTGTTCTCTCTCAGCAAAGAAAGATTTGCGAGATCCAATTGATAATATTTCTCGTGATCACAATTTTGAACCAAAAAGGCATACGCCAAACAAAAGTTGGGATGCTGTATTAGAGCCTCTTTCGGAATTTCTTCATCCCACCGCTCCGAATGACAAAAATGAGTATACCATGCTCCTGTGCTTTCAATGTGTATAGAATTTCTGAATTGCTTGTAAAGTTCGCTACTCATATACTGCGTGTAGGGTGAGTCTCTGTCCAAGTTCATGAATATTTCACCCAGAAGTAACCCATCGGCTATTTGATTTTGCTGAAAGTTTATCATTGCAGCTTTGTAATAATTCATAGCATAGTTTGGTTCGACTTCTATACCCTTAAGGTAATAGAACAAAGCTTGCCCAGGTTCTTTTTTTTCGGCCAGAATATTACCCTTCTCTAAATGAAGCATTCCGTTTTTTGGGAACTTACTTAAACCGATGTCAAGCAACGCTAAAGATTCTTCCACCTGTTGATTCATGAAATAGGCATTGGCCAAGAATTGAAAAAAGGGGGGCATTGCATCGA
>CAZNVU010000080.1:8459-11527 GCA_964576575.1 uncultured Chryseobacterium sp. | reverse complement strand
ACCGACTAATATGCTTAATTTTGTTATTGATGACATGGAACAAAAATAACACAAAACCATAAACTTGTGAAGGTTGTAATTATTGGGGCTTCAGACAATACTGAGCGATACAGTTATAAGGCCGCGGAGGCACTTTTGGTTAAAGGATTTGAGATCACCCTTGTCGGAACGAAAAACAAAACTGTTCTAGGCCATCCTATTCAACCTGTAATCCCAGTATTGAAAGAAGAAACGATTGTTACCCTTTATGTTGGTCCCCAAAATCAAAATTCATTCATTCAAGATATAATTCGTTTAAATCCCACCAAAGTCATTTTTAATCCTGGTACTGAAAATCCTTCATTACAGGAAATACTAAACAACAACAAAATTGCATGGGAAGAAGCTTGCACATTGGTTAAACTAAGCTTGAATCAATTTCCATGATTACCATTCGCAAAGCTACTACTAATGATTGCGATGTTATATTACAATGGGAAAACAATCCTTTGCTTTGGGAGGTAACTGATGAACCCGGACCATTTACAAAAGAGGATATTTCTTCATTTCTTCAGAATGAAAATTCAATGAAAGAAGCAAACCAAGAACGTTGGATTATTGAAAATTTTTCAGAGCCAATTGGAATGGTTGATTTGTTTCAATGGGATCCTGATCAACGTTCTGTTGGAATTGGTATCGCATTGCCCAACATTGAATCAAGAAAAAAAGGATTTGCAACGGAAGCATTGAAAATAGTTCACGCCACAATGAAAATGAAATATGGTATTCAGCATTTTCAATGTATCATTCACCCCAATAACCCTGCTTCTCAGAAGTTATTTGAGAAATTGGGGTATCAAAAGACGAAATCAGAAAATCATCGAGATCAAAAAGTCTACCGGTATAAAAAGAGCTTGGAGTTATGAAAAAAATAGTCATTTTCACATCCATCATCATCCTTGGATTGTCTGCCACAATTGCATATGGGTTATGGTTCAAGACATCTGACACAGAAATTATATTCTCAATTTCGGAAGATTCCAAACCAGCTGAAATGATAGAGCAATGGACTTTTGACTCTTTTTGGAAACAGTCATTCATAGCCGGCTGTGCACTCAAAAGGTTGAATAATATCCCTGCAGGTAAATACAAAATCAGTGCTGACATGACACCCATTGATGTGATTCATATGTTGAGGAAAAAGGAGCAAATTGATATTCTGATTAGAATAGACAAAGCGAATCAATCAGACTCTTTGTTTCAAATCTTGAGTCAGGAATTGGGTCAGGAGGCTTCACAATATCAAGAAACTTTCGACAGTGTTTTTCATGCTGAATACATTGAGCCAAATGCCAATATCCGCACTACCTTTTTCTTTGCCGACACATATGCCTTTAATTATGGCGAGGAGCCAAAAAAAATTGCCACAAGATTCCATCAATTTTATCTGGATTTCTGGACAATCGAAAGATTAAAAAGATTAAAAGAAGTAGGACTTAATAAGGAAGAAGTATACATCTTGGCATCGATGGTAAAAGGCGAAACCAAAGATTTTTCAGAGGCAGCAACTATTGCTGGGCTTTATATCAACCGGTTAAGAAAACCTATGAAACTTCAATGTGACGCGACGGTAAAATACGCTTTAGCACTGAAAAATGCACAACGAATATTAAAGCAAGATCTAAACCTTAACTCACCATACAACACTTACCTCATTGATGGACTTCCTCCAGGCCCGATATTCATTACTGAAAAGAAATATCTAGACGCTGTGTTACAGTTTGAAAAGCACAACTTTGTTTATATGTGCGCAAAAGATGATGGAAGTGGTAAACATTTGTTCACCTCATCTTTTGATGAACATCAGAATAATGCCAAAAAATATCAGAAATACTTGAATGATTTGAATATCAAGAGATGATAAAAAAAATACTCATCATTCTTATTATTCTTTTAACTGGACAAAAAGTAATTTGCCAAAAAACAGATAGCCTTTGTAATTGTCAAAAAACTATACCGATAGGGACGGTAGCATTTGGCACAATGAGTTTGATTGCGCTAAATGAAATGTGGTACAAAAATTATCCTCGTTCATCCTTTCAATTATTCAATGATGTAAATGAGTGGCTGCAGATAGATAAGGTGGGGCATGCCTTTAGCGCCTATCAATTGAACCGATTCTTTTTCAATCAATACCAACGAACCGGATACGATACAAAAAGAAGCCTGAGAAATGCGACAATATCTTCGTTGAGTTATATGACAACCATCGAAATATTAGATGGATTTTCAAAAAATTGGGGATTCTCTCCCTGGGATTTTTCTGCTAATTTATCGGGGAGTCTTTTACATTTAATACAACAAAAAAAATGGGGTGAACAAAAAATTCAAATGAAATTTTCATATCATGAAACACCATTTGCAAAATACAATCCTTCACAATTAGGTGATAATTTTCAACAACGTGTTTTCAAAGACTACAACGGTCAAACGTACTGGTTGTCTTTTAATTCAACACTACTTCTCAGTAAAAACAATACTTTCAGAGATGTCATATCATTATCTATTGGATACAGCGCGTCGGAAATGACTCATGCTAAAACCAACAATTTTATTGTTAATAATTTTCAACGTCATCGTGAATTTCTTTTTTCTTTTGATGCAGATTTGAATCGTGTGAAATGGAAGCGGAAAGGTTTGAAAAAAGTGATGAGGATATTCAACGTAATCAAAGTTCCTTTGCCTACAATGAAGATAAGAGAAAATGGAAAAATAAGTTTTCACCTGTTCTACTTCTAACATTGAACGCAATGCGCACATTGGAATTTAGGCAACAATCAACCGTTTAATACTATGAGTAAAACAAAAAAGGCTGCAGCACCTAAAAAAGCTGCAAAGAAGGCCGCTCCAGCTAAGAAAGCTGCTGCTCCTGCAAAGAAAGCTGCTGTTAAGAAAGCTGCTCCTGCTAAAAAAGCTGCTCCAGCTAAGAAGGCTGCTGCTCCTAAGAAGGCAGTTGCTAAGAAAGCTGCTCCAGCTAAAAAAGCTGCTGCTCCTAAGAAAGCAGTTGCTAAGAAAGCCACTCCAGCTAA
>CAZNVU010000080.1:0-8359 GCA_964576575.1 uncultured Chryseobacterium sp. | reverse complement strand
TCTTACCGAAATTAAAAAGCCCCAATTTGGGGCTTTTTTTATTTCTGAAATATCATCTCCATGAGGATAGGCAGGTGATCACTGTAACCTCCCTTGTAACTATCACCAACATAAGTACGTGCAGGGGACATCTCACCTTTGTTGTTGGTGTACATCATAAAATCAAATGCGACAGCTTCTGAACGTTTAAACAACCAACCTTTACCATCTTGCTGCATTACTTCACTATTCACAATGAATTGATCTAGAAAACCCCACTCGCCCTTGTAGTAGTGGCTTCCAACATTTGCATCACCGGTCTTTTTCATGAGATTGGAGAATTGTTTTCCATTCACCCACTCCAACCGAGCCACACTTTGATTATCTGGATAATCATTAAAATCACCCATCAATATCATATCTGGATTGAGATACTGCTTCATGCTATTGGTCATAACACAGGACAATGTTTCAGAAGCCAGCATCCGTGATGGAGCCGACTTTTCTTCACCTCCACTTCTACTAGGCCAGTGATTGACATAAAATACAATCAACTGATTGTTTACCTTTCCAACTACCTCCAAAATATGCCTGGTCTTGTCATTGTCAGGCAAAACCACATTCTGTTTCTTTACACTCACCAACTGCATAACTTTTGAACGGTACAATAGACCAACATCTATCCCTCTTTCGTCCTCTCCCTCCATAAAAGCAACCTCATACCCTGCTTCTTGAAGACCTCTTTGGGCAACCAAATCATTAAGACATGACGCATGTTCTACTTCAATCAGTCCAACTACAATAGGCCATTGACCGCCATTCTCAATCTTTACACTTTCTATGACCTGCGAGATATGAGCCAATTTCTCCTTATACTTTTGCGTATTCCATTTGAGTTTACCACCTGGCGTAAAGTCATCATCATTCTCAGGATCATTGATGGTATCAAAAAGGTTTTCTACATTATAGGACATGATATAAGCCTCAGAAACTTGACCAATCGGGAATTCACCACTTTTGATACGCTTTGAGCGCGGAACAAAACAACCTGTGGCAAAAATCACCATCAAGATTAACCCATAAAAAACCTTCAATTTCATGTTCATTAATTTCCCACAAATCTAAACCGATTGTTGGTGGTTGGCTATTTTTACAATATGAAATTGTTGATGCGCACTTTCCAAGTTCTCTTCCTAGGTGTCTTATTAAATGGGTGCGCGTCATCAGCGGAAAAATTAGATAAGACCGTTTTCTATTACAATGAAAGTGGAAGCGTAAAGTCACTAGACCCAGCTTTTTCCAATGACTTGGAAAGCATGTGGATCATCAATCAATTGTTTGACGGCCTAGTAGGATTAGATAGTAATCTTAGTCCACAGCCGCTTATTGCCCATTCATGGCATATCTCAGAAGATCAGAAAACCTATCAATTTCACTTGCGAAACAATGTTTGGTTTCACAACTTCGCAGGAAATCAAAGACGCGTAAAGGCATCTGATTTTGTTTTCAGCTTTGAACGCATCATCAATTCAGAATTGGCTTCTCCCGGCAAATGGATTTTTGACGCTTGCATTAAAGAACAGCCTTTTGTTGCCATCAATGACAGTACGCTTGAAATAAAACTTGAAAAACCGCAAGGTTCTTTTTTACAATTGCTATCAACGGTTTTTGCCAATGTCGTTTTACCAGAGGCCTTAACAGCATCTTCAGAGAATTTCAGAACACAACCCATCGGTTCCGGGCCTTTTGAATTCAAATTTTGGGAACCTGATGTTGCTATGGTTTTGCATAGAAACGACAGATACTGGATGAGGGATAGTGATGGTCAATCCCTGCCCTATTTGGACGCTGTAAAAATTGATTTTGTTAAAGATGTTTACGCAGAGTTTCAAGGATTAAAAAGCGGAAAGTATGATTTCATGAGTGGATTAGATGCCAATTTCATTGACGAGCTCCTTTCACCTGATGGACAACTCTTGGGCAATCAAGAACAACTGAATATGTTCAAAATGCCATTCATAAAAACGGACTACATCGGATTTCTCCTAGATGAAAATCGCCATGAAATCACCCAGGACAGAGATTATCGTAAGTTGATTTATTACACAACACCACGAGAAGAAATTTGTCAACTGCGCAACAATCTCATCCTTCCTGCCAACCAGGGTTTTGTGCCGCCCATCCTTTTGAATAAATCCACTAATCAAAAGAACTACCTCAGCAAACAACTCGTTGACTCACTGCTTCTGGTTTTGCATCAAAGATGGGGAAATCCACTTCCCAGTGTCTCATTGACCATCACCCCTGAGTACACGGACATATTTGAGATGATGCAAAAACATTGGTCCAAACTTGGAATCAACATTCAAATACAAGTGCTCCAATCCTCCACTTTCAAGGATGCTGTTGCCAAAGGAAAAGTAAATATGTTCAGAAAAAACTGGCTGGCTGACTATCCAGATGCCGAAAACTTCTTGCAGATTTTTCGTCGAGAATTGTGGTCACCAGCTGGAGCCAACTACACCCATTATTTCAATCCCCAGTTTGAGAAGTTGTACAACCAATCCTCTGAATTGAACAATCTTGAGGAGCGGCAACGATATCAAAACGACATGGAAGAAATTGTCCTGCGAGATTATCCTGTTATTCCATTGTACTATGATCAGGTGGTCCATTTTGTGAATAAGCGCATCAAAAATTGGAGCATTAACGGGGTCAATCAAATCGATTTAACGAAAGTTCAAAAAGTAAACTTAAATTAGCCGGCATGTTAAAAATTGACACCCATACGCACATCATGCCGGCGCAAATTCCCAATTGGTCAAAGGAATTTGGCTACGCTGGGTTTATTCACCTCGATCATCACCGAACGGGGTTTGCAAGAATGATGCAGGGTGACAAATTTTTCCGAGAAATTGAATCCAATTGTTGGGACCCAATATTGCGGATTCAGGAATATGCACAATTTGGCACGCAAGTTCAGGTAGTGTGTACCATTCCCGTTTTGTTTTCTTATTGGGCCAAGCCAGAAGACGGACTTAAAGTCAGTCAATTCTTGAATGATCACATTGCGCAAATTTTTCAAGAGTATCCCAAAAACTATATTGGATTAGCTACACTACCCATGCAAGATGTGGACATGGCTATTGCTGAATTGGAGCGTTGCAAAAAATTGGGATACAAAGGAATTCAAATTGGTTCTAACATCAACAACCTTAATTTGAGCGAACCCGTGTTTTTCCCTTTGTGGCAAAAAATAGAAGAGTTCGATATGTGCGTGATGGTTCATCCCTGGGAAATGATGGGCGAAGCCAATATGAAAAAATATTGGTTGCCCTGGTTGGTGGGTATGCCCGCGGAAACCGCTCGTGCGATGGCTTCATTGATTTTTGCAGGTGTGATGGACATGTTCCCAAAAGTTCGTTGGATGTTTGCCCATTCTGGAGGTTCGTTCATTCCTACCATTGGAAGATTAGAACATGGATTTAACTGCAGACCTGATTTGGTTGCAGTTGATAATCCTAATAACCCCAGAAATTACATTGGGAAATTTTGGGTAGACAGTGCAACCCACGATCCTGAATTGTTGCACTACATTTTAAAAAAGCAAGGCAAAGAAAAAGTAGCCTTAGGAACAGATTACCCTTTCCCTTTGGGCGATTTGGAAATTGGAAAGTTCATATTGGATATGGGATTGGACCAAGACACCATCAACTGGATGTACCACGGATCGGCTTTGGAATGGTTAGGCATGACGAAAGAAGAACTTATTTGATCGCAATCGGAACTTCCGTTTTGTTTCCTGCAAAATCTTCCAACTGAATCTTCAAAACATCGGCTTTCAATGCTGTTGTTTTTTTTGTATCCCAGTACAACATGTTTGTTTTCTGATCATAACGCAACATTACCCAAGTGTTGTCCTTTGTCAAGGCATTGTAACGCTTTATTCCACTCAAATTATCCATCACCAACAGACTACCCTTGTCTCTATCAATGAGCACCACTTTTGGAGCATCTGTATCTTCTAATAAAAAATACTGACCGGATTTACTCACTCCGATGCCATCCTGTTCTTTGCTCCAACCCAACCATGATCCCTCTTCATTCAACTTTACCAAACCCATCTTCGCTTTGATGCTATCTGGCATATCCCTCCAGTATTTCGATGTATTGCTCAGATAAATCTTCTGGGCAAAAGCCGATGGCGGTGTAATTGAAAACAACAGACTGTCCACCTTGAATTGACCTTCCTCCACCCTTCTCTTCATTCTGTACTGCAAATTTAAAGGTGTGTCTTCATACAGCGCATTGGGTGGAATGGTCAATGCCCAATCTTCTGTCTTCAATAACCCACCTTGCTTCCATGAGACAACATCAACTGGAGTTGACTGACTTCGCTCATCCTTTTTCTTTTTAATGAATGCAAAAACACAAGTGGCATTTCCACTGAAATCGGTGGCCAAACAAGTAATGGCGTGGACCATGGTATCCTTGATGTGCACCCAACCATCCTTTTCCAAATAGATGAAAGGGTACTGCGGAGCGTTGGGCAATTTGTAACAACGGTGCACATTGGCTTTTTGCGCGGACCACTCTGGATAAAACACATGTGCATTTACATCCTTGCTCTGATTAAAATCAAGAGAATCGAATAAAAGTTCGGAAATGATGTTTCCGTCTAGAAGGGTGATGATCTGTTTGACTCCTGTTGGGTGCTTGGCATCCAAAACAAAATCTTTCACCTGCAAGGCTACCCCAAAAGTGTCTGGCACTTCATACAAAGTATCTTCTCTTCCAAAAGACTCACCGGCAAAATGAAAATCCAGACGTTGGACATTGTCAAATGATCCTTTGGGAATAAAACTCATGAACTCAATGAGCGGCCGAGAGATGTCCTCAACTTTGAATCCGAACAATGAAGGGTCAATGGTTTTTTCAGTGAACTGATTTCTGATCTCGAAATGAAGATGCGGCCCACCACTCGATCCTGAGTTACCCGATTTACCTATTTCACCGCCACGAACAACATGAAATTGATTGGGTTCAAAAGTGACATCTAACTCAAAAGATTGTTTCTCGTATTGCAAACGATACACCTCATCAGCCAATGAATTTTTAAATTGAGACAAATGACCATAGACTGAAACCAAATGATGTTGCGGATGGGTAATGTAAATCGCGTTCCCATATCCTTTGGCTGATACTTTTATTCTAGACACATATCCATCAGCAATGGACATCACCTTCAAACCTTCTTTTTCTTGGGTTTGGATGTCCCAACCTGAATGAAAATGATTGCTGCGCAGTTCAGCAAAACTGCCGGATAAGGAAATGGGGATTTCCAATGGCGAAGAAAAATCATTGGGGAACTTTTGGGCGCAGATATCGCCTGGAAAGCCCAAAAGAAGTGAAATCATGAAAACACTGCTCCAAATCAAAATCCTATTCATCGACGGCAATTTAGAAAAACTTGTTGAGAAATTGATGCGGAGAATGAAAAACCTTGTTGGAATTGAATTACATTTGGTGTGCGATAGAACATGTGAAAATGAATCCAGAAACACTATTTGTACAACTTGAAGCCAATATTCGCCGGTTGGGTGAACAGAAGAAGCAATTGGAAGAAACCATTGCCAAACAGAAAGGTGAATTAAGCTCTCTTTATACAATTAATAAGGAGCTTCAAGGGCAAATAGATGATTTGAGAGAGAGTTTAGAACATGTGAACAATCGACCAGTGTTGAATCAGGAAAAAGATTTGGAACCATTCAAAGCTCAGACCCAGCAGAGGATTCAAGACTTGGTAAAAGAGATAGATGAGTGTATAGCATTAATTAACGCTTGAGATGAGTACAGTTTCAGTGAAAGTCAAGATTGCAGGAAGATATTACCCGCTGAACATCCAGCAGGAAGAGGAAGCAACCTTAAGACAAGCAGAAGCCAAGATTCAATCCAACATTGATGCTTTTCAAGAAAAATACGGAGTTAAGGATATGCAAGACTTGTTGGCCATGACATTGTTGCAAATGGCCACCAAGTCACCGCAATCCTCGCCCTCGACGGACAATTCAACGATCACTCAATTGGAAAAACTCAATGCACTAACAGAATCAATGTTGGTGGAGTAATCCTAATTTTTATCTCTTACCCGCTCTGCAAGCCCTCATGAAAGCATGAGGTTAATGTATTATTCACTAAAACCATAAAACGATGGATCTAATGATTCTTGTGGGTATTGTTGCAGGACTTGTCATCGGCTTTGCCGGGGCTTGGTTCGTTTTCAACAGTGTCCTAAAAACCAGAAAAGAAAGCCTTGTCTCCGAGGCCATGAAAGAAGGAGAAACCATTAAAGAGAAAAAAATTCTTCAGGCCAAGGAGCGTTTTTTAGAATTAAAATCTCAACATGAGAAAGAAGTCAATGATCGCAACCATAAAATGAAGCAATCTGAAGACAAAATCCGCAACCGAGAAAAAGAGTTAGCGCAACAAACTGAGCAGCTAAAGAAAAAGGACAAGGAGATTGAAACGCAAAGAGAACAATTGAACAAACAATTGGAGCTCACGCAAAAGAAACAATCTGAATTGGACAAGAACAATCAGAAAGCGGTTACTCTCCTAGAAGACTTAAGCAAAATGACTGCTGATCAGGCCAAGAACACCTTGATGGAGCAGTTAAAAGAAGATGCGCGTAATGCTGCAGCGGGGCAAATTCAGGCCATCATTGATGAAGCCAAATTAAAAGCCAATCAAGACGCTAAAAAAATCATCATACAAACCATCCAACGCACAGCTGTTGAGCATGCTGTTGAAAACAGTGTTTCTGTTTTCAACATTGAGAATGATGAAGTAAAAGGGCGTATCATTGGTCGTGAAGGAAGAAACATCCGAGCTTTGGAAGCAGCAACTGGCGTTGAAATTATCGTAGATGACACCCCAGAGGCAATCGTACTTTCTTGTTTTGATCCCGTTAGAAGAGAAATTGCTCGATTATCATTGCACCAATTGGTTACAGACGGACGCATCCACCCTGCTCGTGTGGAAGAGGTTGTAGCTAAGGTCAAAAAGAACATTGAAGACGAAATCATGGAAGTGGGTAAGCGCACTTGTATTGATTTGGGTATTCATGGTCTGCACAGTGAATTGACAAGAATGGTTGGACGCATGAAATACCGTTCATCCTATGGTCAGAATTTGTTGCAACACTCAAGAGAAGTAGCCAATCTTTGTGCTACCATGGCTAGTGAGTTAGGATTGAATCCCAAAACCGCCAAACGCGCTGGTTTACTTCACGATATCGGAAAGGTTCCGGATGATGAGAGCGAATTGCCGCATGCTATCTTGGGAATGAAGCTTGCAGAAAAGTATGGTGAAAAACCAGATGTCTGCAATGCCATTGGTGCTCACCATGACGAGGTGGAAATGAAGTTCATGTTATCACCCATCATCCAAGTTTGTGATGCTATTTCTGGAGCACGTCCAGGTGCGCGCAGAGAGGTTGTTGAAGCTTACATTCAACGTTTGCGTGATCTTGAGAACATGGCGATGGAGTATCCAGGAGTGAGCAAAAGTTTTGCTATTCAAGCAGGACGTGAATTGCGCGTAATGGTAGAAGCTGATAAAGTTTCTGATGATCAAAGTGATGCTTTAGCCCTGAGCTTGGCCAATCGCATCGAAACCGAAATGACCTACCCTGGTCAAGTTCGTGTTACGGTCATTAGAGAAAAAAGAGCTGTAGGCGTAGCACGATAATTCATTCACTAATATGTCTGTTTATAAGCCCCCTTGTGGGGCTTTTTTCATATAAATTATGCTCGTCTTTTTCAAGAAAACTCAATCGCTGACCGGGCATACAATGAAATAAAAAACACATACCTTATGTGTGAGCCATCATGCTTTTAAAATATTTTTTTCTTTGCGGTATGAAGACACAACCAACCTTTTGGCTTTATTTCAGCAGAACAGAACGACAAGCATTGACATTGCTTGCCTTTTTCTTTGTTATTCAGATTTGCGTTCGCATATGGATTATCCCTCACTACTTCCCTATTCATCCTCCCCATTGGAAATCATTGCAATTGGTGGATACAGTGGATCACAAAACCAGGGAAATAATAACAGCTTACTTGTACGACTCCACTTTAGACAAAAAATCTACACCTATTGTCGTAGAAATCAATCAGGCAGACAGTGCCCAGCTTGAAAAGTTACCCATGATAGGAGGATTCCTTGCCAAACAGATTGTGGCCTACAGGGAAGCACTTGGAGGATACTACTCATTGACCCAACTGTTGGAAATCAAATACCTGAAGGAAGATACCTGGGAATAACTTCATGGGCAATGGTCTTGTAGTGGAAAAGTAAAGCCCCTTCAGGTCAACAC
>CAZNVU010000079.1:0-11631 GCA_964576575.1 uncultured Chryseobacterium sp. | reverse complement strand
TCATATGATTCTATGTGTATGTTCGTAGAACATTTCTATTGATTTCTCTGAAATCAATAAATTCTTAACCTTTATTTCTTATTTAATTTTTCAATTAAAAAAAAGGAAAGGCTAAGAGACATTCATCCCGGCGAACCGGGAAAACATGCCGATCTGATTATTCCGAAAAATAACCCAGCATGCAACTTCAATCTTTTATGAGGGCCTCAAAGAACTTTGATGCAAAATAATACAACTTCTGTGCATCTTTATTGCACGGATTTAAATTTATTAAAAATGCCTTTCGGCGAAACTACTTTCACGTCATCGCCAAAGCTTTGAATCATCGATTGTAGTTCACGATTGACTTTGACAAATATCGTGGTTTCGGAGGTGGTTTTATCAAGCCAAACCATCTTTTTCTGAGAGTGATGCATGGGTTTGGTTTCGACGTAATGGCCACGTCCATTGAGGAACTGGAGTTTGATCAATTGTGCCGTTTCTTCGGGATCATTGGAAACACCGATAACATCATAAAAGAAATCATCTTCCCAGTCTATATCAACCTCGTGATACTTCTTGGTTTTCTTGGCTTTAAAACCAACTATGCGATCTAGGGCATAGTTCTGGATTTTTTTCTTGTCTTCATCCAATACTCCAAAAAGAAACCAACGACTGTTGTATTCCTTCAAATATTGTGGGTGCATCAATATCAATTTGGGCACTTCTGATCCAAAGGACTGGTATTTTAATTCGAGTACATTTTGATCTTTGATGAAATTGTAGAGTGGGATCAAATGTTCTCGCCCTTTTAAATCCGGATTAATTCCTACACTAATGATCTTCCTGTGATGCCTTGAGTTATCTGCGGTTAGTTTCAACGTGTCCAAAACATTCAACATTTGATTGATCTCAGGATTGGATGAGTAGCCTTCGATTAAACTTGTAATGGACTTGATCTCTTCAATTTGATAATCCGAAAGCGGGGCGTTGAAGATGGAGAATTTGGGGTCTTCGTAGCGATAGACCTGCTTTTTACCAATCTTCTCTTCGACAAGTTCGATGGACCAGCCTTCAGGGCTTTTCATGTGAAAGATGTCATAGCGCAATTGTCTTAGCTTAATGGTATGTGCCTTGCCATCGGTTTGTTCGATCTTCTTATTCACCTCCTCCAATAATTCATCAATGGTGAAGGCATGCATGACATTGCGAAAGCATTCATTGAGAATGCGGTAGCGGAGCATGGGATTTTTTGTAACTGGCATTGTTGTAAAATTAGTCAATATTCCAATAGGCATCGGCATCTCCGCCAAAAACGTCGTTGATGTCTTGATCACTCCAGCCCATCTGATCTTGTGCGTAGGATCCATTGTAGTCATCATACGTGTGGCGCTCTTCTTCCCAATCGTCATTGTCCCGTTCATATTGTTCTTCTTCAAAATCCTCACTTTTGCTTTGCAACTGCTGCTCGGCTTCAGGACTGATCTTGAATTTGGGATTGATGTTCTGCAGTTCTTCAATGGTACTCTTTCCGATAAAGAAGTGACTCAAATGGATGATGCACCAATTGAGATAATTGGGGTCTTCGATTACAATTTCGTCAAGACGCTTTCCTTGGTGCTTACCGAAGGACAATTGAAAGTGGGTTAGGTAAGTTTTCATGCCAATCTTTTTGGGTTGGCGCAAAACTCACAAACTTCTGTGCAGGGTTATTGCACATTAAAGGATTTTGGGTTACATCAAGTATTAATTGAATTGTGCACCAATAATGCGCAGTAGAAGGGTTGTTTTGTGTTCAAAGCAATTATTTCTATGAATATAAAAGACAAAGAATTTTCTCAGCCTTATGAGTTACTTTCCAATGGACGCAATGTGTTCATCAATTTTAATCGGGATTTAAGTAAGCGGATCAAGCGGTTTCCCTGGATATTGAAGGGATTGATGTTTCCTGGAATGTTGGGTGATTCTGTTTGGCGTTCATTGGTAGAGGTTACAATAGGAAAGTCAGAGGGTAGCTATAGCGTAATTTCTGAAGCAAGTCGCATATTGATCACAGAAGTTGATGAGGCGCATCGCGAAATACATGCGCAGATTGATTGGCATTGTCGTCGCGGTTGGTTTTCTATTGAATGGACAGTGGGTAGGGCGCAAGAGGATAAAATGGAGGTCTGCTTTGAATTGTGCAATCTTTTGAATAATCAAATCTTATTTGGACATGTTTTTATCGATTCGTATAGTCATGATATTAAAATCAAATTCTTCTTTCATCAAGACTTGATTCAGCACGATAGGGCATGGGCGTTGAATGCCTATCGTAAAAGTTTTTGGGAGGCATATTATTTGCACCAACCCTTTGATTTGGTCATGAAAGATCCAGAAGCCATATTACAGATCTTTGATGATCAGATGAATCGCAGCCGCTTTACTGCATCCTGATTAAAAGTATCTGTATGCACCATTTTGGAGTCCCATCGTAAATACATAACAACGCGAATTTCTTCTTTTGGATTGAATCAGAAAATGATGGCACCAACAATATTTGCAAGTGTGCAAATTGACTGCATAGTTACTTCATTCCTTTGCGGCATGAGAAATATCCATTGTTCTTTTCAGTGTGCAATTCCCGAATTGAAAAAAGTTCTATTTTACTATCAGACCACGAGGAGTTGTTGTTACGATTCTTGGTATATGTTGTTGTGCCCATTGAATCCAATAAGAAGTTTTAAATTGTTTGTTGAAAATTATAGAACTTTATTGGAAGGAAAGGCTTGTTATTAAAACAAATCGGAAGTTTCTTTTTAATTTAGTTTGAGGGAGAGTAGTTTGAATTTGACTTAACTTTATATTAATTACGCACAACAAATCATTAAAAAAATTACAATGGCATTGAATAGTTTTGGAATTAAGAATTTTAGGAATATTGACGAGTTGAAGAATATTGAATTTGGTGATATCAATATTTTTATTGGACCAAATAGCTCAGGGAAAAGTTCACTATTGAAGGGCTTATTAATGTCTTCTCAGGTTTGTAAATTAGAAAAATCTGGAGGTGCTATAATAAATTCGATGCTTCGAAATCCTGATAGTGCTTTTGGTTCTTTTGACGGAATGAATGCCCTTTCAAGTCATTTGGTATTATCCCATAGGGTGCAATATAATTTTTCTGAATTTGAGGTTCAGTTCGAATATGCCTTTGATGATTTTGGAGTTGCATCCCTTTTCGCATTTAAAATTTTCGATGAAAAGGGGAACCCTATTTTCGGTTTAAACGAAAAAAGGGTTTTACAATTATCTCTTGATTTTTTTCTTGATAAAACTAAAAGTAAACTGCCTGGCAATTTGAATATCTCGGAATTAAATTCATTGTTTGGTTTCGAAATTCGACAAACAGAGGAGGGCATTTGGAGAAAAATCAAGTCTGAATTCAAAAGAGGAGTGGAATTGATGGTAGAGGCTGTAGATTTATTAAAATTACTTCAGATGCTTCAGAATGATAATATATTGTTATGTTCCGTTTTCAATAATGAAAAATTTGCACGAAAAGTATTTGGAAATGAAGTGCTTGATTGGATTGGAAAAAGGGAATGGAATAATAAGTTAATTGAATCAGATTTGTTCGGTTTTTCTGAAGAGTTTCATGGTGTTATTTCAAAATTTGTTGATTCGATAATTGCGGTTGTAGCCAATAGTTGTTTTGCGTTTAATCGCAATCACGTATACCTTTCACCAAACCGCTATTTTTCTTATGCTGGCGAGATGAGACCTGTAAGTGCTTTACAAGTATCTTTCGCTGAAGATCTTCGTTATTTTTTAAAGAGCGATCTAGATCTCCACAGAAGTTTTGAGTTTTTTTCAAAATGGTTGGATTTCTTTGAAGTTCCAATCATCAAGGGTCATGCGAATCTTGGGGAAGATGAATATCTTTTTGCCTTAGTGCGCTTGTTAGAGTCTAATCAAATTTTACGGGCGGGTTATGGATTGAATCAATTGCTGCCTTTGATCTTATCGTCTGGATTATTCAACAGAAATTATGATACGAAAAAGGGACTTACGGAGTTTGAAGGGGAGTGGTTCGAGGATTATAAATCTCAAGAAGAATATGATCTTGAAAGAATAGGTTGTGGCCGATCAATTTTGGTTGAGGAGCCAGAAGCAAATCTTCATCCTAATTTTCAAAGTAAGTTGGCTGAAATGATTTGTGACAGTTGTCATCTATTCGGAAATACATTTTATGTGGAAACGCACAGTGAGTATTTCATAAGAAAGTTTCAGTATTTAAAGGCAAAAGGAGAATTGAAAGACTTGAATATAAGGATCTTTAATTTTAAAGGGAAATCAGATCTTTCGGATCACAAGTTTGAATTCAAAGAGATTCAGTTGAAAGAAGATGGTTCTCTTTCTGAGCAGTTCTATCCTGGTTTTTTTGATGAGGCGGATAACATTGCTTTTCAATTGTATAAGTTAAACAATGCAAGATTTAATTAAATGGAAGTTTGGTTGGCCAATAGTGTTTTCTGTGAATTAGAAAATGCCAAAGAATCATTAGATCGCCTTGGAAAAATCAATTACGATAGATTTATTCATTTTATATTGTCTGGATTCAAGCTTCACCTTGACGAGACTTTTGGTGATCAGATCTCTCGATTTGAGCAAATGATTGGTAACGTTTCTTATTCAAAGAATGATATTGATGAGATGGTGCGATTACATGTAAAGTGTGGCGGGATGCTTTTCAATGAGTCTACCGTTAATTCCCGAATGAAGGAAACTGATTGTGCAATTATTGAGCGGCCTATCTCGGATAAAAGACTTTTAAAAATCAAATCGATGGATGACTTAAGCCGCTGGTTTGGATTTACTTTATCAAGTGAATTTTCCATAGGGTCGTATTTAGATTTGATTGATAGGTTTCCTGAATGTAGTGAAATGCTGATACATAATAGTCATTTGTTTAGTAGTGCTGATGCATTGGATCAACTTAAGGAATTTATATTGTGGTGCTATAATTTACAACCCGAGGCACCATTGAACATTAGTATTTCTACGCTTGATGAATACGTAAATGGAAATTCGTCTAGGACAATATCATCATCACTAATAAATAAGTTTTTGGATAATTTTAAATCAATCGGTAATTTAAAAGTCGAAGTTTTTCTAATTCAAAAGTCAGTTTTAAAGCGAAACAAAAGCCGTTTTCCCGTTATGGATAGATTTATTTTGGCTACCTATTCGAAAACAAATATTGGGCATCCAGGTCAAGGTTACAAGACTTTTTCGAATCAAGATTTTATTCCGTTGCGTGATAATCCGCCAGGAGAATTACAGATATTGCAAAGTGAGATACGAGAATTCAAGCAAATGTTGCAAAAAGAATGTGTTAATCGCGGAGTGATACAAATGCGATATAATTCCCAGCAATTAAAGCATTGAAAATCGCCATGAATAATCACTTTATAAGAGATTTTACATTATTTATAATGCTCTTGTTTATTGCTTGTTCTTCCTATTATGTCTTAGAGCATTTCGGTGATAGAAGTTCAGGTTTTCCCAATTCTTCAAATTATGAATTCAGTAATCGGTACATAAATAATTATAAGGAGGAAGAATTTGTAAATAACACTATTGAATTTGAATGTTACGATTTAATGCATCCTGACACTATTTATTTTAGATTTTTCGCAAATACAATTGAATATGGATCAGAACAAGGGCATGATATTTTTTGCGTTGAATATTATAAGTATTGTTTTGCAAAGAATATAGAGCAGGATCAGTTGCGCGATGAATTGTCCACTGCACTAGCATTCATTTTATTTATAATGGATGAGGCAAAGAATTTTCAATTGGGAAACTCACATTTACAACGAAGAGTGCCCGCCTACATTGAATATGAATTACTCTCCTATTCAAGAGGTATTGGCGTAGAAGGAGGTAATGGTGATGTGGATAATATAATTTTGCTTTTAAAAGGGATTTTGAATGGTAACGGAACAAAGTCATGTATAGATCTGGAAAGCAAATTGAGAGGTATTTTGAAAACCGAATTTGCACGAAAGGCAACGCATCGTTTTGTCATAAATCATTTGGCACATTTGAAAAATTAATTGTACAGTATGGGAACAAGCACTTTTTTATTATGTTTTTTATTTTGGCTACTCGTAAATTATATTTCTTACTACTATTTTGCGTATCATTTCTCAGAGGGCATGCTTAATCAGCAGAGAAGAGAAGATACGAATGAGCGTTTACTTTCTAGGGTATTTTTTTCTTTGGTTTGGGGAGTTCCTTTGTTTATCAGTTTGATTTTAAGTATTTCTGCAATCACATTAAGAGGAAGAGGTATTTTTTTTGGTTGTTACTTTGAGGTGTTAATGCTATCGGGTTTTTTGTCGTTAATTTTTTCTGGAATAGTGTTGGGTCTTGTGACAATATTTGGAATAGCGGAACCTGAGTGGCTCGGTTTTAAAAATGGAACAAAGGCAATTATATTTTTTGTTTTACATCATTTGTACATCATTGTTATATTAATATTAAGTGGCATTTTAGTTCCAATTATTGCCTTCAATGTGCCCAATATGGGTGCAACTTGCATGTAAAGTGATATGATAAATTGCTTCGATGTATTCATAGAGATAAATGGTAATTGGGTTATACACACTTCAGATGCTCATTTAATGCCTGTGTATTTTAGCCCCGATATGGTAGGTCGAGAATTTTATATTCTCGACGGAAAAAATTCGGAAGGATTTTCCATTGGTTTGCAAGGGGAAATTGTCAATGTAGAAGATGAAAATTTGATACGTGTTCGGCGTTCGTCACTTCGAATGTGTGTTCGGACTACAGATCCCAAAATGCCAGAGATGTTGGAATTTGAATATGAGCTTTTATTATTTCGATTGGTTTATAAAGGACAGCCTTTTCCATAGCGATTAATGGATTTTGGATTCCCCCATCGTAAATACATTACAACGAGAATTTCTTCTTTTGGATTGAATCAGAAAATGATGGCACCAACAATTTTTGCAAGTGTGCAAATTGACTGCATAGTTGGCTGATTCCTTTGCGGCATGAGAAATCAATACCGCTTCGAGCCCAATAAAACCGATGTAATGAATATTCAATTTTCTAACCATGCTGCAAAGCGTGTAAGCCAACGTGGCATTGAGCCTGCTGTTGTGGCCGAAATAATCAAGTATGGAACACGAATCCACAAACAAGGTTTTGTCTTTCATTTTATGCCTAAGGCAGATATTCAATTGTATTACCACAAAGATGATCGCAAACGCTTCGAGAGTGTAATTGTGCTGACCAGTCAGGATGGTTGTGTGGTGACTACCTATAGAAATCCGGATGCCGTGGGTGAAATCAAACGCAAATCCAAACGTTTGTTGCAGCGTCCCAAATCATTCTTACACAATATTCAATTGGCTCAGCAATTGCGCGAAAATCGCAATGCAGCGTAAGGTGGTATTATGAATATTGGCATAAATCATATCAGAACCATCGAGCGAAAAGTTTCGTTTGATTTGGATAAGATCAATCTTTTCATCGGAGATAATGGGGCAGGTAAATCTATACTGGGTGACTTTTTGGAGCTTTGTTCCGAGAATATGCACTTTTTGGGAGTGAATGCCATGCAGTTTCCAGTATTTACAAAATTTGTTGGTCGTCAGGATTGGAAATCATGGAGTCCTAATGCGGATGTTGAAAGGCCGCTCTTGATAGAACGTTCAGTTCATTTTATGGGTATCCCGATTCAAATGAGACTACTTTATTCATGCTCTGAACGTTTTAAACAGGCTGAAAATAAAAGCACTATTTGTGCAGAGCCATTAGAGTTTGTTGTTACTTATGACAACAAAGCGTTAATAACTTGGAATGATGGAGAGAGAAGGGTGGCACTTCATGTATTTGTAATGTTGATTTTGGAGGCGCTACGTGAACGACCTGTTCCTTCCGCAGAGGAGTTGAGTGATTTGTTAGATATACCGTACCCTGAAGCTAAGCAGTTTTCTTTAAGCTTGTTAAAACAGTTCTTGCTTCAAGGGGGCAAATCATTTTGGGATGATCAGATAAATCCTCAAATTTTTCTTTTTGATTTTCAACGACTGTTTCA
Source organism: uncultured Chryseobacterium sp. (assembly GCA_964576575.1). Lineage (GTDB taxonomy): Bacteria > Bacteroidota > Bacteroidia > Flavobacteriales_D > Sanyastnellaceae > CAMCTV01. The sequence goes on along the minus strand of CAZNVU010000079.1, from coordinate 3,536 downwards.
AAAAGGCAGAGAGGCAGATGACTACAAGCGCAAGTGGGATCCTATTGTGTACTTTATTCTGGGGATGGTGAAGCGCATCCATGCTGCAATGCTATCGTTTTTAGTGGATACGCCTGTATTAAAAGGAAAGATGGAGGGAAGAATGATGGATTACAGTAAGGCCCTTCGACACGATGCTGCCATAGATTATTTCAATATAAAGTTTTTGGAAAAAAAAGTGCTCAATGAAGATGGCAGTATATATGATAAACGACTGCTGGTAGATTTCTATGGCAAAGAGGTTCCTTATGACGAATTGAGCGATGGGTATAAAGCCATTTATACAAGAATAGACGAATGGACGGAGGTGGTCAGTCAAGAGCCTGCAGTGCCAGCCAAGTCTTATTTTTCCAATGAGCGTATTGTCATTATCCGTCATCCAGAGCGCGATTTGAGTAGAGAGCAGTTGGAAAATTGGGCACGAATGATTACGATTGGGTGTCTTAACTGTCCAAACCTGCGCGTCATCATTGAGACACACAGTGAAGAGATTTATTTATCCTTTTTGACGCACTTGACAGCATTGGGTTTGATGCATATGGATATTCCCATTTATAAATTCATCAGGTATGAATTTCAAGATACTGTCGCACCCCGTTACAATTACAAATGCGATGGGGTAGGGCCGTATTTTAAAACTGGAAATCAGAAAATACATCCGTTCGAGCCAGCCAAAGTTTGGTCGTATAGCAATCACCATTTTAATTGAGGAAATATGATAAAGCCAGAACCATATTGGAACGATATGGCAATTATAACTGGGCAGATCTGCCCTTATTGCAATGTATCAACAGAACTTGTCGATGAGACTGAAATCTATGGAGAGATTTTATACGGACGTAAATACTTGAGGTGCAAAGTGAATAGTGATCACTTTGTAGGTTGTTACCGATCAAAGGAGGTCAAGTCCTTGGGTAGAATTTCTAACGCAGATTTACGAGCACTCAAGGTGAAGTGTCATGTTGTTTTTGATAGGAACTGGAGAGATGCTATAAATAGTAACCCACACGCCCGCATCCTCGCTTACAAATGGCTTTCTGACACTTTTGAAATACCGTTTGAGTATTGTCATTTTGGAATGATGGATGAAGCGTGGTGTCTTTACATTCTTTCCTCTTTCGAAAGTGAGCTTCCAATGCAATTTGTTTAAGTGTGCAGAATACCTGCATAGTGAATCAATAGTTTTGAAAAATGAATAAATATCCAAACATTACTTTACAGAATATTAAATCGATTAGGCGATCGCATTCTTTTGAATTGAGAAAATTGAATCTATTTGTTGGACCCAACAATTCGGGTAAGTCTGCAATGGGTAAATGGTTTGAATTGTTGAAGAAGAATGCCAATAAAAGAGGTAACGATGATTACGAAATTCAGGGTATTTGCAATTTTGAAAAAAAAGGAGAAGATTGGCGCAATTGGTCACACAGGGGAGATATTTACATCCCAACGGTTTATAGCATTACCGTTGACGCCTATGGTGCACAAGCCAGGGTCGACATCACCTTTGAAATGGACCCTCAGTTGAAAACCTTTAATCAGGAAGAGCTAAAATGTGCTGCCATTACCTCCATCAATATTTATTTCGGAACTTATCGTGTTGTTCGATGGGATAAAGAGAAACGGGAGTTTTATCTTGGTAATTTGGTCGGCACATTTGCCAATCATTTTTATCCAAAAGATGCCCAAAAAACAGTGGAAGATTTGGACAAAGAAGCAAAAATCTCCGATTTGGCCGAATCCTTTGACATGCTTCGTCATTTTAAAAAAATGAACAGTGAGGATTTGTGGAATTTGGTAGACGAGCTCCCCAAGGTTATTTCTGTTGCCGATAAAACTTCATCCTTTCACCTTGCATTAAAGGAAATTGCCAAGGAATTTTGGAAGTTGCAATTTCTAACTGAGGAATATGCCCTCCTGAAGCATTCTTTGGTTTTGGTGATGACCAGAGTATGTCAAGGATTGGGAAACTCCCTTTCGAACAGTATAGTACTCAAAGGTGATTCAGCTCCGGAATGGCGATATTATTTTGATATCGACATGAATGATTCCTTGAAGAAATTTTTTGGATTGGAAATTCAAGAGCGAAAGTTGAGCAATGAAGATGGGGAGTTTTTTGATTATCAATATTTCGTCATGGATCAAGGAGTGCGTGCGCCCATAGAGGATTGCGGAAGTGGAGTGCGCAAGGTGCTGTCTTGGTTGACGGAATGGTACAATGCGGTGGGACATATGGAAGTAACCAATGATGAAATGGACGATCAGCCTTTTGTCATCATTATTCAAGAACCAGAGAGAGAGTTGCATCCCAACTGGCAATGGGCTTGGGCAGAATGGTTGATGCATGAGTTGAGTAAGAAATGCTATTCCAATTTTTCAGTTGTTGTTGAGACCCACAGTCCAATCATCATCAAGGCCATACAGAATCAGCAGTCAGAGAGGAAGTTTCCAATTTCCGATATCGCTTTATTTGATTTTAAGAAAGAAGCATATGGCGAGACCATTGTTCAGAATGTTACTTTAAAAGAAACGGAAGATTGGAGCAGTTATTTGTCCGAGGGTTTGATGGATAAGGTCGTCATCAAAGGGAATGAGGACGAAATGAGAAGGCCAAAAGGAAACTAAATGGAAAAGAAATAGAATGATGAAACAAAAATTAATCAATGGATTGCTGAAGATCAAGTACAATTTTCAGCGCATGTACAGGGTGAATTTGCCCATTGAGAAACGTCAAAAAAAGGTCTGGGACGATTTGAAGAAACTTTGTTCAGAATCAGGCTGGCGCTATGGCACTTATGAGGAAGATAAGTTTGTCGAGATGCAATTTGAATTGGCGGAAGATCTGTATGCCAAGCATTATTACTTTGTTTTGCCAGATCGCTTGAGTTGTCGTGTAAGAGTAGTCGAGAAGTATGAGCAAGATAAGGCCTTGGATATATTCATCTTGGCGCAGCATTTCAACAATGAGTTGAATAACGGAAAAGTTGTCGTGGATGCAGGCGATAGAACCGTAGAATACATTGAGCAGCGATCTTTATTAGCACCATTGCTGTATGGCGATGACATCTTTTCTCAAATGCAAAATCACAACTTCATAGCCAAGGATGTTTTTATGTGCTTTCAAAGGCTATTGCTAGAGGATATCGAGCCGGCAATTATCATAGCCGATTTGATGGCAGTGAGGAGGGGGTAATCTGTGGTAAATTAATATTTTGATTGATCTGATTTTTTTATCGAATTGTACTTCATAAATGAGTTTCAATCAGATGAATAAAAAGTAAATTACCAATGATTTCATATACATTCTTTTATCTTTTCTAAAATATAGTTTTATGAGAATATAGTTTCACCTTGTAACGATCATAGCAGATATCATAGGGAATCATACATATTGTAATTTCGGATTGAAATTCATTACCATATTGAAGTTTAATGAAACAGAATTTATTAAGGATAAATTGGATCTTGGAAATAAAGAAGCGACTGTAGCTTTAGGA
>CAZNVU010000078.1:0-12040 GCA_964576575.1 uncultured Chryseobacterium sp. | reverse complement strand
ATATTATGGTGGGTATTGGTCGATCAAATGTGAATGAAGAGGTAGACGCTTTCACGAAAATAAAAATTTTAAAACAAGTAGAGTCAGGTCCCCGTAGTATGCCTTTTTCAGTATCCTACTTTGGATCAACTGTGATGAGAGGAACAAAATGGGAGGATCCGAACAGAGAGAATTTTTTCACATCACGATTGTATTTCTGCAACCAATTGTTGTTGGCTAGAAAGATGGATGAGAACTTATCCTTACAATTGACCCCAACCCACATTCACCGCAACTTGGTGGAAACCCCAAATATTGCACATGATCTCTTTGCTATTGGAATTGGAGGAAGATACAAACTGACAAGAAGACTAACCTTTAATGCTGAATATTTCAAGCTAATGACCAATAACGTTGGAGCTGATGTCAATAATAGTTTGAGCCTTGGAATTGACTTGGAAACAGGTGGACACGTATTTCAATTGCACCTCACCAACAGCAGTAGTATGAATGAAAAAGGATTCATCTCCGAAACTACAGGAAATTGGAACAAAGGAGATATTCAATTTGGCTTCAACATTTCGCGTGTTTTTACCATCAAAGAACCGAAAGGCTACCAAGAATAACAAATCGTTGTAAACAAAAAAAAGCGCCAACAGGCGCTTTTTTAATATCTATTCCATTGATCAACGATCAGACCATTCAATCATAAAGTAAATAACTACAACAGCAATGGCAAATAACATAACCGCTAAGGTTACTGGACCGCCAATTTCATTTTGCTCAGCCTCGTGATGGCCATGATGTTCTTCGTGATGTCCCATTTTTAAATTGTTTTTACAAATGTATAAAACAGCGAGCGCAATCGTACATTTGCCACTCAAATTTTTCTTATGTCATTAAAATGTGGAATCGTCGGACTTCCCAATGTGGGAAAGTCAACATTGTTTAATTGCTTGTCCAATGCGAAAGCCCAAGCTGCCAATTTTCCTTTTTGTACCATTGAACCCAATGTTGGAACCATAACAGTTCCAGACGAGAGATTAACAGCTCTTTCAGAATTGATAAATCCAGAACGTGTAGTTCCAACAACCATTGAGATTGTAGATATTGCGGGTTTGGTCAAGGGGGCGAGTAAAGGTGAAGGATTGGGCAATAAGTTTCTATCCAATATCCGTGAAACCGATGCTATTATTCACGTTTTGAGAAGTTTTGACGATCCCAACGTTGTTCATGTTGATGGAAGTGTAGACCCTGTCAGAGACAAAGAAATCATCGACATCGAACTTCAACTCAAGGATTTGGAGAGTGTTGATGCGCGTTATCAAAAAGCTGCTAAAGCGGCTAAGACCGGAGACAAAGAAGCCAAGAAAATTTTTGACTTTTATACCCAAATAAAAGAAAATCTAGAGCAAGGTAAAAGCGCCAGGGTAGTGATTCCTCAGAATGACGAGGAGGTGCGTTGGATGAATGATTTACAATTGCTTACTTCTAAACCTGTTATGTACGTTTGTAACGTGGAAGAGGCATCTGTAAAATCGGGTAATGCACACGTTGAGCGCGTAAAAGAAGCTGTTAAAGAAGAAAATGCGCAGGTTATAGTTATTGGTGCCGCCATTGAAGCAGACATTGCGTCCTTAGAAACTTTTGAAGAGCGTCAAATGTTCCTGCAGGATTTAGGACTTGAGGAACCTGGGGTTTCAAAATTAATTAAAGCTGCTTATAGCCTATTGAATTTACAAACCTACTTTACAGCAGGTGTCAAAGAGGTGAGAGCTTGGACCATTCATAAGGGTGATACTGCGCCACAAGCGGCTGGGGTCATTCACACTGACTTTGAAAAAGGTTTTATTCGCGCTGAGGTAATAAAATACAACGACTACATTCATTACAAATCTGAGGCCGCCGTCAAAGAAGCCGGCAAAATGGGAGTTGAGGGTAAAGAATACATCGTTCAAGATGGCGACATCATGCACTTTAGATTCAATGTTTAATGAAATTTTGGTTTTTTCCTTTTCTATTTTTTCTTTCATCATGTATTGATGAATCTGATATTCAGTTGAATATTGAACAAACTATGCAGCGACAAGTTTCAGAATGGAACAATAGAAATATCAATGGATTCATGGAGCCTTATTGGCATAGCGATTCATTGAGATTCATGGGAAAATCAGGCGTTACAAAAGGATGGCAAGCAACACTAAGTCGCTATCAAAAAAATTACAAACCCGATAAAATGGGCAATTTGAATTTCAGTGACATTCACTTTGACATTTTATCCGCTGAAGCTGCTTGGGTTGATGGTCAGTGGAAGTTGAGTTACCCAGACACTACTATTGCTGGTAGATTCTCTTTGCTTTGGAAGAAGTTCAATGGTAAATGGCAAATCGTTGCGGATCATAGCTCCTAATTATGATAACACCAATAACATTCATCATCATCGGTATTACCATAGTTGTATCCTATTTATCATGGGAAAAACCAGCGTTATTCAACAGACTAGCCCTTCACCCATACGTGGTCAAACACAACAATGAGTGGGATCGAATTTTTGGTCACACCTTTGTTCATGCGGATTGGATGCATTTGGGATTTAACATGTACACCTTTTACTCGTTCGGTCAAGTCATGGAGTGGGTGCTAATTAATCCTTCTATTCTTGCACAAACCAATCCGTACTTTCAGCCTTGGAGTCCCTTAATAGGTAAGATCTTTTATGTTTTGCTTTACTTCATAGGAGGCGCCATTGCTTGTATTCCCGCCATCTTAAAACACAGCGACCAATATGCATATAGAAGCGTGGGAGCTTCCGGAGCGGTGAGTGCTGTAATGATGGCTTTCATGCTGATCTTCCCAGATATGGAAGTGGGATTCTTCATGATTATTCCAATGCCTGCATGGGTTGGAGCCCTTGTATTTTTGGGACTTGAACATTACTTCAGTAAAAAAGGGCAGGGTCTAATCGCACATGATGCTCACTTGTACGGAGCTTTGGGAGGAGTATTAATGGTTGGTCTCTGGGATTGGCATTTCTATATTCACTTTTTTCAAGTGGTTTTTAATGATCTTTTTGTGCATTGATTTCCAACTGCGCTTTTCTTTTCCAAACTTCATCCATAAATTCCTCTCTGTTCTTGGGCGAAACAAGAACGTATCCCCATTTGTTGTAATAAATAGCCAAACGCTTCAATGACGCAGCAGGAGAGGACAACGGATTATTACTCAATTCCATTTTGCGAATATTAATCAATTCAATTGTTGAATATAGAAAAGGGCCTACATAGATTTTCAACTGCTCATTGCTTAACACGTAACGCATGCGCATTACTAAAAAATAGATAATCAAACCCAAGAATAAATGAAAAATCAAAATCCATGGGTTTCCTTCTAATGATATAAAAATACCCTGACCAATGATCAGGGTATAAATAGGAATCCACAACCACCAAGATACTGCACTGGGGTAGGTTACTGTTTCAAACATCACTCAGCCTTGTTGACCTTCATTACAACTTTCGATTCGGTAGCATCAAAATCAACCAAGAGTGTATCACCTTCTCGTAGGGTGGAGTTGATAATCTCCTCAGCAATTGGATCTTCTAGGTATTTCTGAATGGATCTTCTGAGCGGTCTCGCCCCATACTTCTCATCGTATCCCTTGTCTGCAATAAAATCTTTGGCCGCATCCGTTAATTCAATCTTATAACCCAAATCCGTTATACGATGGAACAATTTGGCCAACTCGATATCGATAATCTGATGAATATGCTCCTTTTTCAGTGCATTAAACACGATCAGATCATCAACACGATTCAAGAACTCAGGGGCAAATGCTTTTCTCAGCGCAGCTTCAATAATGCCCTTGCGATCCATCTCTTCACTTGAAACACGCGACGATGTTCCAAATCCAACTCCAGAACCAAACTCCTGTAATTGTCTTGCTCCAATATTGGATGTCATGATGATGACGGTGTTTTTAAAGTCAATTTTTCGACCCAAACTATCCGTCATTTGTCCATCATCCAATGCTTGCAACAACAAATTGAAAACATCAGGATGCGCCTTTTCCACCTCATCCAACAAAACAATAGAGTAGGGGCGACGTCTTACTTTCTCTGTTAATTGTCCACCTTCTTCATAACCAACATAACCGGGAGGCGCTCCTATCAATCGGGAAACGGCAAACTTCTCCATGTATTCTGACATGTCAATCCTGATCAATGAATCCTCTGAATCAAATAAAAACTTGGCCAATTCTTTTGCCAACTGTGTTTTTCCGACACCCGTTGGGCCCAAGAATAAAAACGAACCAATGGGACGATTGGGATCTTTCAATCCAGCGCGGTTGCGTTTGATGGCACGAACAACTTTCTTGATAGCCTCATCTTGTCCGATAACTTTTCCTTCCAACTCTTGATCCATCTTGGCCAATCGACCACTTTCTTTCTCTGCAACTCGGTTCACTGGAATTCCAGTCATCATCGCAACTACCTCTTCAACATTGGCCTCTGTGACTGTTACTCGGTGTGACTTTGCGTCTTGTTCCCATTGGGCCTTTGCTGCATCCAATCGATCATTCAACTGCTTCTCCTTATCACGCAATTTGGCAGCTTCTTCATATTTCTGGGACTTTACGACTTGCGTCTTTTCCAACTTCACTTCCTCAATCGCTTTCTCAATTTCAATGATTTCCTGAGGCACTTGAATATTACTCAAATGCACACGTGAGCCCACTTCATCCAACGCATCTATGGCCTTGTCTGGCAAATGGCGATCTGTAATGTAACGACCTGTCAACTTCACACAAGCCTCAATCGCTTCATCGGTGTAGGTTACACTGTGATGCTCCTCATATTTGTCCTTAATGTTATTCAAAATCTGAATGGTCTCAGGTATGGTTGTAGGATCTACAACAACCTTTTGGAATCTTCTTTCTAATGCGCCATCTTTTTCAATGTACTGTCTGTATTCATCCAATGTTGTTGCTCCTATGCATTGAATCTCACCACGTGCCAATGCTGGTTTGAACATGTTGCTGGCATCCAACGATCCACTAGCGCCTCCAGCTCCAACAATGGTGTGAATTTCATCGATGAAAAGAATAACGTCTGGAGATTTTTCCAACTCATTCATCAGCGCTTTCATGCGCTCTTCAAACTGCCCTCTGTACTTAGTACCTGCAACCAATGAAGCTACATCAAGGGTGACAACACGCTTACCAAATAATACACGACTCACTTTTTTCTGAACGATACGAAGTGCCAATCCTTCTGCAATGGCAGATTTACCAACACCCGGCTCACCGATCAATATCGGATTGTTTTTCTTTCTTCTGGACAAAACTTGACTTACTCTTTCAATTTCTTTCTCACGTCCAACAATAGGATCTAACTTTCCATCTTCAGCCATCTTGGTTAAATCTCTACCGAAATTGTCCAAAACGGGGGTTTTACTTTTATTATCACCAGGTTTCTTGGCTGCAGAAGATCCGCTACTACTGCCCATGAATTGATCATCATCATCATCTGCTGATGGAAACTCTGCTCGCGGTGTATTCAATGGAGTATCCGATGGTGATTCCAATCCTTCAGATGTAATCAATTCCTCACGAACCATTTTGTAATCTATGCCAAAACCGACCAACGTACGCGTAGCAGCATTATCCTGGTCCTTTAATATGCTCAAAAGCAAATGCTCTGTACCTACCAGACTGGCTTTGAAATTTTTGGCTTCTAAATAGGTCAACTTCAAAATCCTTTCCGCTTGGGTTGTGAGTGGAACAGTCTGCAATCCTTGATTGGCGGTAGCCACAGATGCCAAACGCATTGTTGATTCAATTTGCTTGCGCAAATAATTCATATCAATGCCCATGCGTTTCATGATGTTGGCAGCCAAACTCTCTCCTTCCCTTATAATACCCAACATCAAGTGCTCAGGACCAATGTAAGAATGCCCCAAACGCAACGCTTCCTCTCTGCTAAAAGACAGTACATCTTTTACTTGTGGTGAAAATTTAGCCTCCATTCAAATCTACTTTTATGTTTATGCTTCAAATTTATTGGGGATAATTCCAAAACAATGATTGGTTAACATTAATTATCCACACTTTTTTGTGTGAATGTGAATAAATGTAGGGGGTATGCAAACCCAATATTGATAAGGCTTTGATTAAATTCGCACGCTACCACACAAGTGGTGTTTAGAAATAAAAAAATTGAATTATGGAAGGCGAAAAAATTGTCCGGATTAACATTGAAGAGGAAATGAAAACAGCCTACATCGACTATTCGATGTCGGTGATAGTAGGTAGAGCGCTTCCGGATGTTCGTGATGGTCTAAAACCCGTTCACCGCAGGGTGTTGTATGGGATGTTGGATCTTGGCGTATTGAGCAATAGACCTTATAAAAAATCTGCCCGTATTGTTGGAGAGGTTTTGGGTAAATACCATCCTCATGGAGATAGTTCAGTGTATGACACTATGGTGCGTATGGCTCAGGATTGGAGTTTGCGCTATCCACTGGTAGATGGTCAAGGTAACTTTGGTAGCATGGACGGTGATAATGCAGCAGCCATGCGTTACACTGAAGCCCGACTTAGAAAAATTGCCGAGGAATTGCTAGAAGACTTGGACAAAGAGACGGTTGATTTTCAACCCAACTTTGACGATAGCTTGCAAGAACCAACGGTTATGCCGGCAAAAATCCCGAACCTTCTGATCAATGGAGCGTCGGGGATTGCTGTAGGTATGGCCACCAATATGGCTCCCCATAATCTTACTGAGGTTTGTGACGCAACCATCGCATACATCAACAACAATGAAATCAGTACTGACGAATTGATGGAGTTTGTCAAAGCTCCTGATTTCCCAACCGGTGGCGTCATTCATGGTGTTGATGGTATTAAGACAGCTTATCACACAGGAAGAGGTAGGGTAGTGCTGAGGGCCCGCGCGCGAATTGAAGATATAGACAACCGAGAGTGCATCATTGTAGATCAGATTCCTTATCAGGTGAATAAGGCTGATATGATCAAACGCACTTGGGAATTGGTTCAAGAGGGTAAAATTGAAGGCATATCTGAAATCCGCGACGAGTCCGACAGAAATGGAGTGCGCGTTGTTTATGAAATCAAGCGCGATGCCATCACCAATGTTGTACTCAACAATTTGTACAAATACACTTCATTGCAAACTTCTTTCTCCATCAACAACATTGCTTTGGTCAAAGGACGTCCAGAAGCTTTGGGATTGAAAGACATGATTTCATTGTATGTTGAGCACCGCCATGAAGTGGTAACCCGACGCACCAAGTACGAATTGCGCAAGGCTGAAGAGCGTGCACATATTTTAGAAGGTTATTTGATTGCATTGGACAACATCGATGCTGTTATCAAATTGATCAGAGCTTCACAAACCCCAGACGAAGCGCGTGACGGATTGATGGCCAACTTTGGATTGAGTGAAATTCAGTCTCGCGCCATCCTAGATATGCGTTTGCAACGTCTAACCGGTTTGGAGAGAGATAAAATCAAAGCAGAGTATGATGAGTTGATGGCTTTGATTAAAAAATTGAAGGAAATTCTTGGCAGTGAAGAATTGAGAATGGGCATCATCAAAGATGAATTGTTCTATTTGAAAGAAAAGTTTGGAGATGAAAGGAGATCAGTGATTGAATTCTCTTCAGCGGATTTGAGCATTGAAGACATGATTCCTGATGAGGCCATGGTAGTGACCATCACCCATGCTGGCTATATCAAGAGAACCAACCTGGCTGAATACAGAACACAAGCCAGAGGTGGAGTAGGATCAAAAGGAACTTCTGCAAGACAAGAAGATTTTGTAAAAGACATTTTCACTGCCACCAACCACGATTGGTTGTTGATCTTCACCAAAAAAGGAAGATGTTTCTGGATGCGCGTGTTTGAAATCCCTGAAGGATCCAAAACGTCAAAAGGAAGAGCCATTCAAAATCTGTTGCAAATAGAACAAGACGACACCGTTTTGGCCTATATCCCAACCAAAGATTTGATGAATGAAGAGTATGTGAGCAAGAACTTCGTAATCCTTTGCACCAAGCAAGGATTGATCAAAAAGACTTTGCTTGAAGCCTATTCAAGACCTCGTTCATCCGGTATCAATGCCATTACCATTGTGGAAGGGGATGAGTTGTTGGAAGCCAAATTGACCAATGGTGAATGCGAAATTTTGATGGGTACATCAGAAGGAAAAGCCATTCGTTTCAATGAGAAGACCGTTCGCGCTGTCGGAAGAACAGCACAAGGGGTGAAAGCTGTAACCTTGGGCAGTGATCAAGACGAGGTGATTGGTATGGTTTGCGTAGACAATCCTGAGCGAGATATTTTGGTTATCTCGGATAAGGGATACGGAAAACGTTCAGCCTTGGAAGATTACCGCATCACCAATCGCGGTGGTAAGGGTGTTAAAACCATCAACATTACTGAAAAGACTGGAAATCTGATTGCTATTTTATCTGTGGATGACAACTTGGACTTTATGATCATCAATCGTTCAGGAATTACCATCCGATTGAAAGTAGAAGATTTGAGGGTCATGGGACGAGCCACACAGGGTGTAAGATTAATCAGCCTGAGAGGCAATGATGCCATTGCTGCTGTTACCGCAGTAATCAAAGATGATGAGGATGATGAAAGATCAAGTGACATCGTCATGGAAGAAGATGGCACCATTGCATCAACAGAAACGGACAACACTGATGATAACAATACAGAGGAAACGCAAGATTGAAATGTGAAATAATAATTTGTTCTGCATCTTAGAATAAAAATGGCAAGATGATTGAAACAATGAAACCAAACCAGATGAAAATGAAAAAACTAATGATGGTTGCCATGATCATGGTAACAGGATGGATGGCTCAAGCGCAACCAAAAGTAACGAGTGCGTACAATGCCAATAAAGAAGGCAAATTTGAAGATGCTAAGCAATACATTGATGAAGCAATGGCAGATCCCAAAGCCACTGAAAAAGAAAAGTATTGGAGATACCGTGGTAACATTTACGCCAATTTGGTAAAAGATTCAGTTTTGTTTGCCAAATATCCCGACGCATTGAAAACATCTTTGGCTGCATTTTCAAAGTATTTCGAAATTGATAAGCGCAAAGACTATATCAAAGAAGTAGCTACAGAATTGGATATTTTAAAAGCGGTTGTTGGACAAAAAGCTGAACGTTCTTACAAGGCGAATAATTTAAGCGCTGCTGGAGATCAGTTCCAAAGCATCGTCGAAATTTCATCTGTTTTGGGAGTAACTGACACCGTATTCATTTTCAATAGTGCATTTTGCTACCACAAAGCAGGCAGAACTGAAGACGCTATTAATAACTATAAAAAGTGTGTCGATTTAAAGTACAATGTGCGTGATTCATATTTGGGCATCAGCGACATTTATATTTCGTCCGGTAAGAAAGCAGAAGCCATTCAAATTTTGACACAAGCCAGACAGCAATATCCAAAAGATGCTGAATTCTTGAGATCAGAGGTCAACATCTACATTGATGACAAAGATTATGCAAAGGCACAAGGAGTATTAAAGGCATTGACTGAGTCTGATCCTAAAAATGAAAGTGTTTGGTTTGTATTGGGAGTCACCTATGAAAAGGAAAACAATACCGCTGACGCAGAGAAAGCATATCTGAACGCTTTGAGCATTAAAGCTGACTATTTTGATGCTGCATACAACATTGGCGCATTGTATTACAATCAAGCCCAAGAGAAAGGAAAAGTTTGCGATGCGATTCCTCCAAGAGAAACCGCAAATTTTGATGCTTGCAAAGCTGAGTTGAAACCAATGTATTTGAAAGCTGCAGGCTATTTTGAAATTTGCTACAAACAAGATTCAAATGATACTCAGTTAAAACAAGCCTTGAAGGAGACTTACTTAAAAGGTGGAGATCGTGAAAAATCAAATCTTTACAAGTAGATTACCCTGACTGTACTAAATATGAAGAGCCGTCTCAAATGAGACGGCTTTTTTATTTTTAAGGATTGTTTGAGATTGTAAAGTATTGGAATAGAATAATATGAAATCTGAATCACAGCTTTACATAATATAAATTATGATTCAAAAGCGATTGTTTACCATTGGAGTCGAGAAAGCCATTCTACCGGCTGGATGTCTAAAACCTCAATAAAATCATTCCCCGATCCCATGCCTTGATGTATGACTAAATTTCGCTCCTCTGGAACCAATGCACTTGGCACTGACAAAACCTTGAAAGATTCATCTTTGTACCATTGACTACCCAATTCCTGCAGACTTGAATACGCACTAAGCGATCTCCAATTATTCATTAATAAATTATCATTCAATATTTTAATATCATCTACTTCAACCTTTAATTTCAAAGTTATCAAGACAAAATCCAAAGATAAAATTCGACCACCACGGTTTACCAACCATTCCAATGAAGCCAAAGATCTTGATTCTGCTGCGTAAATGACAAATTGATCTGGCTTGTTCCAACGCCCAGGATATCCTGATGCTGTCAGGGGCTCCACATGCTTCAATGACCTTACCGTGTAAACAATCATCTCAAATGGCCTCACCGTATTCCAAACCCATGAGCCTAGATTCTATGAAATCTATCCCTACCTTGGTTTCCATAAAATCCAAATGCTTTGTCCATTGCTCCGGGTCAATATACCACGGATGAATGCCCATCGAATAACAGGGTAATCCCTCGTGAAACTCCCAGGGATACTGATTGACCAGTGCGGTCACCCCGTCCGGATGTTGTAGTTGGTGGGTATGCAGATTGAAGTACTCCATTACTTTTGAAACGCCTTAACCCCCGCCCGAACCGCTACCGGAAGGTCATTTTCAGCCGGCACTATCGGGCAGGAATAGTTCTCATTATAGGCACACAACGGATTGTAGGCACAGTGAAAGTTCAACACCACTGTATCCCCTTCCGGGATGGTGATATCCAGGTAGCGTCCGCCCCCATACGTGGTATCCCCCGAGGTCAAATCCGTAAAAGGTAAAAACAATTGATTTGCATAACCGGGTCGTTTCGAAAACTCGATATTTTGATACACATTTAACTGGCATTCTTTTCCGTCTAACGTAAAATGCAACTCGCCATATTTGACATACAATGGTTTACGACTGGTAGTCGTAGGCATTTCAAACGGTTTTTCATCGGGCGTACGAACCAAAGTGGCCATCACCACATAGCCGGCATCCCAATCAAAGAAATCCAGCGATTGAAAGGTTTTAAAATCCTTTTCCTTCAACGGACTACTCTCTTTGTTGGTATAATAAGCATTCAAAGATTCATGACAACTGCGGGTGGCTTCTTTCTGCTCCGATTGTCCGAGAACCGGTTGCATTAAAATCACACACCCTAGCATCAGTAGTTTTTTCATTGTAATGGTTTTGGACAAAAATACCGATTTTAACCTAAAGAAATTTTACCATTTTGCTAACATGGGGATGGTTACCTTTGCCGAAGTATTATGCTAGCAACTGCCTTTGAACGATACCTCAATTCCTTCCGCGGCTTCAGCCGTGAGATTTGGATTCTCGCCGTGGTGACCTTCATCAACCGGGCGGGTACGATGGTTTTGCCCTTTTTATCCAAATACCTCAAAGAAGATTTAGGCTTCAGTTACGGACAAGTGGGCTGGATTATGGTGTGCTTTGGGGCCGGTTCCATGCTGGGTTCGTGGTTGGGCGGGAAACTCTCCGATAAAGTGGGTTTTTACCGCGTCATGGTCTTTAGTTTGTTCACCAGCGGTTTGATGTTTTTCGGTTTGCAATTTGTCAAAACCTTTGAGGGACTTTGTCTGGCGATGTTTGCCATCATGACCGTCGCCGATATGTTTCGTCCCGCCATGTTTGTCTCATTGGGAGTCTATGCCAAACCCGAAAACCGAACCCGTGCCCTCACTTTAGTACGATTGGCGGTAAACTTAGGCTTTGCTGCCGGTCCGGCTTTGGGTTGTTTAATTATCATGGGAATGGGCTACCACGGCTTGTTTTGGGTGGATGGTGCCTCGTGCATTTTGGCCATCAGCA
>CAZNVU010000077.1:0-12063 GCA_964576575.1 uncultured Chryseobacterium sp. | reverse complement strand
CTCGCGACCCTAACCTTGGCAAGGTTATGCTCTACCAACTGAGCTACTCCCGCTTAAAAAGAACGTTTGGAGTGCAAAAATACACTCAATTTCTATTTGCGCAAGTGTTTTTTTATCTTTTTTCACTTTCCCAAAATTCACCTATGGTTTTCAATACTTTGTCTTCAGCACCAATTTGACTCACGACCATTTCTTTGGCTGATTGTCTAACCTGATTCAGTTTTTCAGTATTGCCTATCCATTCTCGCAATTGCTGTACTAATTCACCCTGGCTGCTGACTTGAACCCCACCTCCCCTCTCAATCAAAAGCTTGGCTTCCAAAAATTTATCCGCCGCTGGTCCCCATAACACCGCACATCCATGAGCCGCTGGCTCTAGCACATTGTGTATTCCTTTTCCCCATCCACCTCCAACAATTGCAACCTCTCCCAATTTGTACAAACCACCCAAATCTCCCATTGTATTTAAAATCAACACAGGTAAATCCCTCAACTCTCCCGAATCAGTTGCGCGTTGGGTTTTTCCTGCAAAGATCTTTTCAATCCGAGCAACATTATCCTCGTCTATGTGGTGCGGTGCTATAACCCACTTTACGCCATTTGCCATTTCAACCATTTCTGCTATTGCTTCTTCTTCTATGTTGTAGGATGATCCCAAAACAACCACCAATGACTGCCCCTTCCAACTGATATATCGATCAATAACTTTAGCGTTTTGAGCTACTTCCCAAACCCGATCATAACGGGTATCACCACTGATACATATATTTTCAACTCCAATTGACTTCAATAATTGAGCTGAAACTTGATCTTGAACATGAAAATAATCTACACGCTTCAAAACGCGAGCCCAATAGCTGCGAAAAGATCCTTTAAAAAAGCGATGATCGGCTCTGAAAACAGATGAGAACATGACAACTGGGACATTTTGCGTTTTCAGCACTTTCAACATATTGGGCCATACCTCATACTTAACCAGCGCCAAAAGTTTGGGTCGCAAACATTGAATCCAACGTTGCATCGCAAACTTTGTATCCAAAGGCAAATAAAGAATGAGATCTGCTCCAGCGTAATTCTTGCGCACTTCATAACCACTCGGAGAATAAAAGGTAAGCACCACCCTAGCGTTTGGATATTGCCTTTTAAAACCCTCAATAACCGGACGCCCCTGCTCAAATTCTCCCAATGATGCAGCATGAACCCAAAGAACCTCATCATTAGGATGCTTTGTTCGCCAATCTTTCAACATTTCAAAGCTTTCATCCTGACCTTTGACCAAAAGCTTGGCCCGCGGGACAAATGGTGACAAACACCGCAATAAAAACTGGTAGCACTTTAATACAAAACCCAATACACTGTCCATGGGCTCCTTTAATTGAGATAGAATTTATCTGGGGCACGTTGATACAAATGCAGCACCCAACCCAACTTCAGCCCAACATATCCGTCAGAACGGCGATCATTGTCCATCATCTGCGTATCGTAATTGTAACCTCTAACACTTTTTGTTTGTCCTTGAATCCATTCTAAACCCGCGACAATATTCACCAACTTATTGTTGCTCATATAAAAATAGCCCAAGAAGGCTCTTCCCATTAGCCCTGCGGTTAGCCGATCATACCCCTTTAAATAATCACCTTGCAAAGCATTGATTTCATTGCTTTGATGCTCAATGCGAATCTTGTGTGTCATCATTCCTAACCCAATCGTTGCCAAAAGGCCACTGTTTAAATTGGGCCCTAAGGCATTGAAAAGATGCCCACCTTCCACGCAGGCAGTCCAGCCTCTTTGCTGTATATAAACAATGGATGGTTGACCTTGATTATCCAAAATCTCTCCGTTGTCGGTATACAAATTCTGAATGAGTCCAGGTTCTGTTACCCGATTACCAAAATGATAATGAACTTGAACTCCCCAATAATGACTCTTCTTGTCCTTTATATCAAATGCCAAACCCAAAGATCCTGATTTACCAAATCGCTTTGCCATGTCCGCAACAGGAATATGATGACCATATAAAATAGAAATATGAGGATTGAATAAAACACTATCCCTAACCTGATATTGACTCATTCCCTTGATTGATATCAAAAGACAAACCGACAATGTAATTAACCGCATCATTGCACTACCAATTTAAAACCCACTCCGTGTATGTTAACGATAGAAATATTATCGTCCTGAGACAAGTACTTTCTGAGCCTAGTAATAAAAACATCCATGCTTCTTCCAACAAAATAGTTGTCATCACCCCATACCATATTGGATAAAAGCTCCCTCTCCAAAACTTGACCTTGATGATCCACCAACAACTTGAGTAAATCTGCCTCTTTCTTTGTCAACTTGCGCTGAGATTCTGGACCAATTAACTCAAAATTTTTAAAATCAAATTGATACAAACCAATACGCTGATTGCTTTTAGCCTTTGTAGCAAACTTATCATTTCGCTTTAATATGGCCTTTATACGCAAAATCAATTCCTCACTTGAAAAGGGTTTGGTGATATAATCATCTCCTCCCAATTGAAATCCCTTTACTTTATCCTCACCCAATCCCTTGGCGGTCAGAAATACAATAGGAATGGTCTCATTGATCTTGCGGATATCTTCAGCTAAAGAAAATCCATCCTTTTTGGGCATCATTACATCCAACAAACAAAGGTCATACGTTAGTTTATTGAATTGAACCAAACCTTCCTTACCATCTGTGGCCAGGTGGACAATAAATCCTTCTTGCTTCAAGGTGTCTTGAATGACAAACCCCAAATTGCGATCATCCTCGACCAACAAGATATGTGGATGTTGATTTTCCATGAACGAAAGATAATCAATTTTTAGCCAGCGGTAGTTCAAGTGTAAATACCGACCCCTTTCCCAAGTCACTCTTGACAAAAATCTTCCCTTTTTGCGCCTTCAGCATGGTCTTTACATAAAACAACCCCAATCCAAATCCTTTGACATCGTGAATATTCCCGGTTGGAACACGATAAAAACGATCAAAGATTAAACGTTGTTGACGCCTGTTGATTCCAATACCATTGTCTTTAAAGTCAATTCGAATACAACGTTTATAATTGTAAGTGCTCACTTCAATCTCAGGAATTTTATCTGTGTACTTAATGGCATTGTCCATCAGATTATAAATAATGTTGGAGATGTGAACACGATCTGCATGAATGATGCATTGCCTAGCCTTTAAATCCAATTTCAGGACCCCACCACTATCTGAAACTCTTTCCAAATTGGCATTATAAGCGTCTTGAATGATTTCATGAACATCAAAATCTTCCCATCTTATATTTCTCTTTCGCGGCGTAAGTGATGACAATTGAAGTACCTTTTCCAATTGATCTTTCAACCGTTGGGTTTCTGTCTCGATGATTCCGATGTATGTATTCATGCGGTCTTGATCAAGTCTTGTCTTTTCTTGTTTCAAAACTTCTGCGCTCAATTGAATAGTGGCCAAAGGTGTCTTCAGTTCATGAGTCATGTTATTGACAAAATCATTTCTTATAGATCCCAATCTTTTCTCTCTAAACAATACTCCAATGGTATAGGCAAAGAAGACAAAAATCAAAAAAATGATTCCCGTACTGTACATCCAGAAGTCAATTCTCTTCAGGAGATAGACATTCTTCTGCGGAAAATAAAGACTTAAGTAATGACCTTCCTCAGGATAAACCTGAAGTCCACTTTTCAAGATTTCTTTATTCAAGCTATCAGCAAACAACCAACCTTGGGACTCAAATTTTCCGGTGAAGCAATCATACAAACCAAACTCAACGGGTTCTTGCAAACCTTCGAGAAGCAATTCCTTTTCCAATAATGTTCGCAGCAAAAAGGAATCTGGTGTGTGATTGATAACAACTAAAAAATGTGCATCATTGATTCGCTTTGCAGGAGTCAGTGGAGATTTATCATTCTCGATCAAATGAATCTTGGTTGCCACATCCGTCAGTGCCGTAGTAACCTTGGATTCAAAAACCCTTTCTTGAAGTTGATAAGCTTGCCTTATCCAATAAACCTGACCCGCAGTAATCAATCCCAAGGAGATTACTGCAATGAGGATTATAACAACAATGCTCCTTTTGATCATTCACCCCACTGAGCAGAACTTACAGGAAGATCTCGATTGACCTTCTTGAACAGTCCTTGTAATACCTTGCCTGGACCTACTTCAATAACTTCTGTGCAGCCATCTGCAATCATACCTTCCATTATCTGTGTCCATCTAACAGGGGCAGTCAACTGTTCAATTAGCAATTGCTTGATTACTATTGGATCTGTTTGTGGCTTTGCATTCACATTTTGGTAAATAGGACAAACAGGAATATTGACTGTTGTGTTAGCAATGGCTGTCATCAATTCTTCTTGCGCAGGCATCATCAATGGACTATGAAAAGCGCCTCCAACGGCCAATTTCAATGCACGTTTTGCTCCCGCCGCTGTCAATTGCGCGCACGCAATATCAATAGCCTCATTGCTTCCTGAAATTACCAATTGACCTGGACAATTGTAATTTGCTGCTACAACTACACCATCAATACCCGCACAAATTTCTTCAACTTTCGAATCTTCTAATCCCAATATAGCAGCCATTGTCGAAGGATTGATTTCACAGGCTCTCTGCATGGCCATTGCCCGAGCAGCAACCAATTTCAATCCATCCTCAAAACCCAAAGCCTTGGCTGCAACCAGAGCCGAAAACTCACCCAAGCTGTGACCCGCAACCATAGCAGGTTGAAATGACTCTCCCAAGCATTCCGCCATTACCACAGAATGCAAGAAAATAGCAGGCTGTGTAACTTTGGTTTCTTTTAATTCCTCATCCGTTCCAGAGAACATGATGTCTGTAATTCTGAAACCCAACAATTCATTGGCACGTTCCAACATTTCTTTGGCCTTAGCATTACCATCATATAAATCTTTGGCCATTCCCGGAAATTGCGCTCCCTGACCCGGGAAAACATAAGCTTTCTTCATACTATCTATATTTTAATTCTTTATCCACTTTTTCACTGAACCATTTATCTCTATGAAATAAGTTCCATTTGCAAGCCCCTTGGCATCAAAACCAGAAAGCACATTCAAATTGTCCTTGAAAACAACGGAACCCTTCTCATCCAAAATTGTGATCATTGCTGAATCATTTGACTTAATATTGATAACTTCACCCGGGTTGGGATAAACAGTCCAGTCAGAGTGGGCAGTTTCATTCACACCTATTGGTGCCGAAGCATAAATCAACGTATTTGAAGTAGTCCCCAGAGTAGTATTAATCTGCAATAAAGGAACTTTGATACCCGGAGTTAGCCATTTGTACTCTGCAACTTCAGGTCTTGAAAATGGTAAACTCAATCCAAATTGATCGACGGTTAATACGTCATCGGCATTAATGGTTGACTTAACCTTAATTACAGGATAGTTTGTCCCAAAAAAATTCATTGTCCCGTAAGCAAGAACTTGAGTTCTCCTAACCTGCGCTGTAGAATAAGAGCCCAAAGTTGGAATCACATAATTGAAAAATGATTCACTAACCTCATCCAAACCATAAGTCAAAGGCAATGGGTAAATAACATCCACAGGTTCTCCGGACGCCCCCGTTGGTATACTGCTGATGGTTAATCCAAATCCTGTTAAAGCAAATCTATCGGATCTATTCTGATAGAATGCGTATGCATCCTCAAGAGTAATGGGAATTGGCAAAGGCAATTGATCTAAAGGCAACTGTGGTAATTCTGTTGCTGTAAAATAGGAACTGTTATGCTCTTGATCAAATGGAGATCCAAAAAGAAATTGATAAACGAATGATGCACCACTCATAGCCAGACATTCAGTACTGGTTGACACACCAAGGGGCGTAATATTTGAAGTGTTTAAACTCCATGTGAGGTTTGCCCCTGACTCTTCAAGATCCCAATTACCCATCCAATTGGCATTTTCTTGTATAAGTATGTCACCTGAGTTTGGCATATCGGCTGAGGTAATCGAAACTTGGCCGTTAGAAATAAATTGAATTAAAAAACAAAATAGAAGCAGAGTAAATCGCATAATTTTTTTTTTTCGAAGGTACTAAATCGTTGAAAACTTGTGAGGAAAAATATTTTAAAATCTTTTTGGCTCCACGCTCCATGTTTAGTTTCGTAACAACCAAAACAGTATTGAATTGAGTACGATAGATTACCACGATTTTGTCATTTTGGACATCATCCAAAATTTTAAAAAGAATAACAAAAATCAATTGATTAAACTATCACAATTGGAGGCCAACTTTTGGGTAAAAGTTGAAAGGGAACTGGCCCATCAAAATCAGTCTGCGCATTTAGGAGAAAGAGTATCCAAACTATATCTGGAAGGATTCATCATCAACAAACCAAATTTGGGTTACACCATCACAAGAAAAGGTAAGGAATTGCTTTTAACCGCTCGTCCTGTCCAGCAATAATTACAAGGCATTTAGCTTAGCTCTCAAAGCGGCCATCTTTATGACCGTGGCAGCTGCCTCAGCACCCTTGTTTCCTTTCTTACCCCCACTGCGATCTTTGGATTGCTGAACATTGTCGTCTGTCAATACCCCAAAAATAACCGGCATGGCATATTGAAGACCTACATTCATTATGCCCGTTGCTGTAGCTTGAGAAACAAAATCAAAATGAGCTGTCTCACCTCTAATAACACATCCCAAACAGATGACTCCATCCATTGACTGAGACTCTATCAATAGCTGAGCACCATGAGCCAATTCAAAACTACCTGGCACGTATGCAATTTTGATTTTCGACTTTTTTACACCAGCCTTCTTAAGCACATCTAAAGCACCTTTTAAAAGCCCATTGGTAATTTCATTGTTCCATTCAGACACAACGATACCAAAAGAGAAATGCCCGGCTTCGGGCATTTGACTCCAATCAATATTCGATAAATTTTTTGTCGCCATTATTTTCCTTGAGCCTCAATCCAACCCAACATCTTCTGAGCTTCACCAATCTCTTGACTGCGCTTAAAGTTATCTACAACCTCTTGCAACAACTCCTTTGCAGCAGCAAAATCTTGACGCTCCACTTGAACGCGCGCAGCTTTCATCAAGTAGAAAGGAGCCAAAGCATCCTTTGAATCAGAAGACATGGCTTTCTTGGCAGCTTTTTGTAACCAATCAGCAGCGTCATCAAACTGACCCAATTCAACATACATATCACCTGCATTGCCTATAGCCTGAATACCAACGGTGTTGTCATTGAAATCAACATCTTTGAACAAATCCAATGCACCCTGAAAATCACCATTGTTGCGCTTGGCACAAGCTGTATAATATTTTGCCTTTTCAGCTGCTACGGTTCCTGAATATTTATTCATCAACTCCTCCGCACCGATGAACTCACCGTTTCCTTGAAGAACCCAGTTCATGCTGTC
Organism: uncultured Chryseobacterium sp.; assembly: GCA_964576575.1. Classification (GTDB taxonomy): domain Bacteria; phylum Bacteroidota; class Bacteroidia; order Flavobacteriales_D; family Sanyastnellaceae; genus CAMCTV01. Next base: position 4,654 of record CAZNVU010000077.1, on the reverse strand, counting down.
CATCTCAACCCACTGTTCAACGCGCCACAAGGCTTCATTGGCCTCTTTGTTTTTAGGGGCTAAGTATAAAAATTGATAAGCCAACCAACCACCTACGACCACAATCAATGCGCCGCCAGCAATTTGTACATTCTTTTTATTCTTGGCATAAAAACCAGACCATCCAGTGGTTAGAGCCTTAGACTCTGAGCTTGTTTGTAAATTTTCTGACATGTTTTAGAACTTTCGAGCGCCGAAAATAAGACATTTTATCAAATCTTTGCAAAATATGTCAGTGCTTAATCAAAATCTCTTTGAGGGAATCAGACTTTATCAATTCAAAAAACACACTGAGTTAGAGATTGATTTGCACAAAAGGTTCAATTGTTGGTTGGGAAAAAACGGGTCCGGAAAAACAAATGCGCTCGACGCCTTGCACTATTTATGCTTGACCAAAAGTTATTTTCATCATACTGATCAGCTCTCTATTCAACATGAAAAAGAAGAATCCAGTATCAAAGGATGGGGAACTCAAAATAATCAATCCTTTGAGCTGTTGTGTAACCTCCGAAGAACTGGAAAAAAATCCTTTGCATTGAATGGTCAGTCGTTACCAAAATTGGCGGATCATATTGGATGGCAACCTGTTGTAGTCATTGCCCCACAGGATCAATTGCTCATTACTGAAAATGCTGAAGAAAGAAGAAAATGGATGGACAATGCCATTTGTCAAACGTCCCCTCACTATTTAGAAGCATTGATCAAATACAATCATCTTCTACTTCAACGCAATGCTTTATTAAAAAGTCAACACGAAAGAAAAGTAAATCAATTTCAGGAAATTTCCTGGTACGATGAATTGCTCTTAGAGTGGGTTCAAATCATTGAAAAGGAACGACACCTTTTTGTGCAATTTATTTCTACAAAACTGCCTGAATTGATTCAGTTTTTTTCAGGAGATGTCGATAATGCTTCTGTTGTACTTCAAAGCAATTACCACGCGCCCCAATATCTTGATCAGCTGGCTTCAAACTACCAACAAGATTGGCACTCAGAACGCACCGGTATTGGTCCACACAAAGATGATTTACTCTTCCAGTTAGAAGAGCATCTCATCCGCAAAATGGGTTCTCAAGGTCAACAAAAGACATTTGTATTGGCTTTAAAATTGGCTCAATTGCTTTTTATACAAAACTTGGCGCAGAAAGAGCCATTATTGCTCTTGGATGATATTCATGACAAGTTGGACTTCCAAAGACTGTCTAATCTCTTTTCATGGCTCAATGACAATATTCATGGACAGGTGATTATCACTGATACTGATAGCGAGAGAATTCCAAGTATCTTAGCCTCCATGAATGCCCCATTTTCTAAAGTACAATTCACATGAGCAGAGACTTTAACAACCAACCCATTGGTGCCATTATCAAGGAATGGATCAAGCAACGTGGATTGGAAAAGAAAATGATGCGTGTTGATGCTATCACCACTTACCGTGAAGTGGTGGGAGATTTCATCAGTCGGCATACAACCAAAGCAGAAATATTTGGAAAAACACTCAGTGTCAGTGTGGATAGCGGGGTTATCAAACAAGAGCTCAGCATGAATCGTCAGAACATCGTGCAACAAATCAATGAGAAAATGGGTCAACAAATTATTGATCGAATAGAAATTTGGTAATTGTACAAGGCTTTTTGTTTTATTATTGGAACAGGAAATGGAATCATGAAAAAATTAGTATACAATCACCCTAAAAAAATCGTACTGTTCTCCGTGATCATTGCGGCAGGCCTCTTCTCTTTAGGTTGGTCTTTTGTTCCGCACAAGGGGAAATTTCATTCGCAAGCCGAAATGGTAAAAATGTTGAATGGCAATCTACCGGTTTATGACAATGGTGTTTTTGTTGGGAGTGGCCGTTGTGCTGGATGCCATGGTGTTGACCCTGTGGGTTTTGCCAATATAACCTCAGAAGGTGAATTGGTTAACCCATCAGAAAATTGGCGGGCAACGATGATGGCCAATTCTGCCAAAGATCCTTTTTGGAGAGCAAAGTTATCTCATGAAATGGCGGTTAATCCTGGTCATGCGCAAGAGTTAGTGAACCAATGTACCAGTTGCCATGCTCCAAGTGGTTTGTACACCAACAAATTCAACGGCATCGAAAATTACGATATCAATCAATTGCCAACAGATTCCATGGCAAGGGACGGTGTCAACTGTAGCGCATGTCACCAACAAAGAATGGACAACATTGGTGAAGATTTTTCAGGGATTTTACACTTTCACTCCGATACGATTTGGGGTCCTTATGTCAGCGAAGAGATGGATATTCCCATTTTCTATCAGGCCATGCAAAGTTTTGTTGGTTATACGCCAGTGGGCAGCCATAAATTTTCTAAATCTGAATCTTGTGCCGGTTGTCATACACTAGCAACACATACTGCAGACCTAGATGGAAATTACACCGGTAATGATTTCATAGAACAAGCCACCTATCATGAATGGCTCAACTCATCATACAAGACAAGTAATGATCCCGCCATTCACCAAGAATGTCAAGATTGTCACATGCCAAAAATCAATGAGCCCATTGTAATTGCCTCAGGGTATTCATTCTTACCCGGTAGACAGCCTTATGCGCAACACTGGCTTGTGGGAGGAAATACATTCATGCTTGAACTCATGAAGAACAACATCGAAGCACTTGATATAACTGCCAATGCTGGTCACTTTAATACTGTAATCGCAAGAACACAGGATCAATTGCGTTACCATACTGCTGAAGTCACTCTTAATACAGGTATCATTGATCAAGATACAGCTCGCTTTGAATTAAACATTCGTAACCTCGCCGGTCACAAATTCCCGAGTGGATATCCTGCAAGAAGGGCCTTTATTGAATTTGTCATTACAGACAACAATGGGCAAGAGGTTTTTCGATCAGGAGGAGTAGACAATGACTATCGAGTAATTGGAGAAAATTCAACCTTTGAACCGCACTACAATATCATAAATGCTGGAGAGCAGGTTCAAATTTATGAGATGGTAATGGCCGATGTAAACGGAAATGTAACAACTGTTTTAGAGCGTGCCGATGACTATTTGAAAGACAACAGACTTACTCCACTTGGATTCTCAACCCAAGTCGGCGGGTTGTATGATACAACAAAAATTGTTGGCGCAAATTGGGATCCCGATTTCAACAAGTTAAATGGCGTTGAAGGTACAGGGTCCGACATTCTTCATTTTCACGTTCCAATTCAAAACTTTAATTCAGGTGACTACCATGTAACTGCGCGTTTATTGTATCAAACTGCTCCACCCAAGTATATGGATGAAATGTTTGCATTTGATACCCCTGAAATCAACACTTGGAGAAATATGTACTTGGAGCAAGGCCCAGCGCCATTTGAAGTGGCTTTGCAAGAAACCAATTTTACCCATGTCGGTGTAGGAGAAATCAAAGCTAGACCAAGTATTTTTCCAAATCCAAGTTATAATGGATGGGTTACTTTAAACAACCCTGGTGTTTTGATTCAATCTGTTGACATTTACAGCAACGAAGGGAAGTTAATCACCACCAAGTGGATCAAAGGAAGTTCTCATCAAATTGAATTGCCTGAACCAAAGGGCACCTATCTATTGGTATTGCGTGGATTAAATGAAAAACGCTTGGTGAAAGTTGTTCGAGAATAACCTGCCTATAACTGCACTATTCTTATCTTCGCAACATGCAAAAAATATTGGTCGCCAACAGAGGAGAAATTGCTTTGCGTGTCATGCGCTCTGCAAAAGCAATGGGAATAAAAACCGTTGCCGTTTATAGTGAAGCCGATAAAAACGCACCATTTGCCAAATTTGCGGATGAAGCCTATTGTATAGGCCCTGCTCCATCCAATCAAAGCTATCTAAAAGGTGATGATATCATCGAACTAGCCAAAAGAATTGGAGTGGATGGCATTCACCCTGGATATGGTTTCCTATCTGAGAATGCGGAATTTGCTCAGAAGGTTCAAGATGCCGGAATAACATTCATAGGTCCCAAGCCACATAGCATTGAGATGATGGGATCAAAACTTGCAGCCAAAGCTGCCGCACGCAAATTCAATATCCCAATGGTCCCCGGAACTGAGGATGCCATTGCTGATGTTGAGGAGGCAAAAAAAGTTGCCCTAGAAGTTGGGCTGCCCATTCTGATCAAAGCGTCTGCAGGTGGAGGTGGAAAAGGAATGCGCATTGTTGAAAATATAGATGAAGTAGCCGAGCAAATGGAGAGAGCCATTTCAGAGGCGGAAAGTTCATTTGGCGATGGGGCTGTTTTCATTGAAAGATACGTCACCGGACCTCGTCATATTGAGATTCAAGTATTAGCTGATTTGCACGGAAACATTGTTTATTTATTCGAGCGTGAATGCTCCATTCAACGCCGCCACCAGAAAGTAGTAGAAGAAGCCCCAAGTTGCATACTTACTGCTGAAATGCGCAAGGCCATGGGTGAATCCGCCGTGAATGTTGCACGTTCGTGTGACTATGTTGGTGCGGGAACCGTTGAATTCTTGGTGGATGAAAAAAGAAACTTCTATTTTCTTGAAATGAACACCCGATTGCAGGTTGAACATCCAGTAACGGAAATGATTACAGGAGTTGATTTGGTTCAAGAGCAAATTAAAATTGC
>CAZNVU010000076.1:0-12135 GCA_964576575.1 uncultured Chryseobacterium sp. | reverse complement strand
TTGGTTAGAATCACGCGGTATTGCCATGTTGGTTGATCCTGATGTTGGTGATCCGGAATCTTGGGAGAGATTGTCTTTTATGGCAAAAGATTGTGGGGTGAAATTAGTTTTGGTTGGGGGCAGTTTTTTGCATAAAGACAATCTTCAAGCTTGCATCGCTCATTGCAAGAAGAGTGGCTTACCGGTTTGGATTTTCCCAGGATCGGGAAGTCAGATTTGCTCTGATGCAGATGGTATTTTATTGCTTTCATTGTTGTCTGGAAGAAATCCAGAGTTCTTGATTGGACAACATGTTGTTCACGCAAGAGCACTTAGAGACTCTGGGCTACACTGTTTGCCCACTGCTTATATTTTAATAGATGGCGGTAAGTCAACTACCGTTTCTTATATCAGTAGTACAGTGCCCATCCCAAGAGATAAACCACAATTGGCAGCTGCTACTGCACTAGCGGGAGAGCAGTTGGGTATGCGCCTGGTTTATTTGGACACTGGCAGCGGTGCTGATTATGCGGTTTCAAAAGATGTTATCAGAGCTGTATCAGGTGAGAGCTCATTACCATTGTTTGTTGGTGGAGGTATTAAAGACGTAGAACAGATAATTGAGGCTTGGGATAGTGGGGCGCAGTGGGTAGTTGTAGGTAGTAGAATTGAAGAGGATTCTCAGTTTTTGAATGAGTTGAAAAAAATCAAAGTATAGTTTATGATCAGAAGACCGTTTAATATTCAACACTGGATTGAGGACAACAGAGATTTGCTGAAACCACCTGTCGGTAATAAGAACTTGTACAAAGATGCTGGCGATTATATTGTTATGATGGTGGGCGGGCCTAATGCCCGAAAAGATTATCATTACAATGAAACTGAAGAGCTGTTTTATCAATTGCAAGGGAGTATTGTCGTTGGTATTCAAGAGGATGGTAAAGCAGTGGATATTGAAATTAAGGAGGGTGAAATGTTTTTGCTACCTGCCGGTGTTCCGCACCAGCCTCGGAGAGGAGAGAATACTGTTGGACTAGTGATTGAGGTAAAAAGGGCAGATAGAGATATGAAAGATGGCTTAATGTGGTTTTGTGAAGCTTGTAACAACAAGTTGCATGAGGACTATTTTATTCTAGAGAATATTGAAAAAGATTTCCTTCCACGATTCCGTCATTTTTATACCAATGAGGAATTGCGGACATGCAAGTCCTGTGGACATGTTATGGAAACGGACCCTCGTTTTATTTAAATGAAAAACCCCGCAATTGCGGGGTTTTTTGTGTCTTATTGACATCAATTATTTTTGCTCGTTGGCTAATTTCTCCATTTCTTGATTGAAAGTATCTTTAAACTTCTCGTAATTGTAGTCAGCTTTCAACTTTTCATTTTGAGACAACTTTGCATTGTAAGCATTCATTAGTCCTTCACCTTTTAACTCGATGGCAACATAACAAACGTAGTTTCCATCTTGCTTCATGGTCAATTTTTCACAAATAGCGGTTGCTCCTTTAAGGTTTTGGTCTACAACAGTTCTAGACATTTCATTGAAAGTTTCTGTAACTTCCTCTTTATTGTTGAATTCTGTTGAGTTCACATAATTGTCACCAACAATTTTCATGGTAGTACTGATAGACTTGGCCAATTTCGATTGAGCGTTAGACATGGCTTTCTTTTTAGCCGTTTCTCTGTCCAAACTTTCTCCAGTTGCAGTTGCTCTGAAAGCTTCAGCTGTTGTAGCGTATTCTGAAACTGAGCAATACTCATTGATCAAAACTTCACCTTGTTGTTTTGGGTTTACACCTTGATCTGTTTTAGCTGCATCTTTATTCTTTTTACATGCAGCGAAGCTCATCCCGGCGATAACAGCCAGAGACATAAGTGTGATTCTCATTGTTTTCATAATCGTTGTTTTATAGGGTTTGTTTGTTTTTTCTTTTCATTAATAATGCCAAAGTTACAAAATAGATTGTAACATTTGCTTAAGCCATTCATCTTCCAATTTAAGCTTTCCTTTTTTGTAAGCTTCTGCTCCAGCAGCAGGAAGGCTCAATTGCACTCCTTTTAGTGTATTGCTATTATTTTGGTACCTCACAATCTGGTCTTGATTGTCTGTTAGGATCAATTTTATATCTAATAGCGCACTTACAAAATCACTGCTTATTCCTCCATTTTTGGTATCTGCTTCAATGGTTATCCAATAGTCAGCTTTGTTTTTTGTGGTTACAGTAAGACCTTTTTGAGCAAGGAAGCCTTGCACGGTGCTTTGCAAAAGACTCTGATTAGAAGGTTCTCCAAAGTTCTTTTCTACAGACTCAATGAAAAAGGTGGGTTTCACAATATGAATGGGAATAATCAGAGGGTTTGTGGAAGCTCCTTTTAACAGATTCTTACAAATTTTTTGATCCAAATCGGAAGGTATTAATGCCTCCGAGTCAAAGGTGAATTCCAATTTCGGTAATTGTGCATCAAAGGGAACATTTATTATATCTACCATCACCAAACCTTGATTATTGGTGATTACTTTTTTTGGCCGGGTGTACTTATCCGTTGGGAAATGATACGTGAAAGGAGCACCAATCACAGGGTTTCCACCTCCAGAAAAAACTTTTAAGGGTATTGTTTGATGATAGTGGTTTTGGGTGGTTAACATGATGGCGGATTCATCACATGAGGGTTCAATCTCATGGATGATTCTTTGGATATCTGAGTAAATCTGTTGATCCAATAATAAGTTATCCCCATTTGGGGTTATGAAGTTGTTTTGCTCATTCCAGTACGGCTTAAGTTTGAACAAGGCGTGAAGTAACAAATCAATAGATGTATTGACTTGGTTTCTTTTTTGAGGTTCTAAACTTCTTTCATAGAGAGCATATGCGGCTTGCAATACTTCATTTTTTTTTCGCGCTTGCTGCTCTTGGTAGGCAATTTTACTCACACGTAAATAGGCCCAATATTCATTTTCTGTTTCATATACTCCAACCGTTTCATAGTTTTCAAAGACTATGTCCGTTGTGGTGTTGATGGAGGATGAAAAGTCCTCACTGAAAACCTTGTTGGTTTCCATAGTGTTTAAAAAAGATTGCCCCGTGATTCTAACGCTTACTGTGGATGCCATATTGTTTAGTGCATTCTTTGTTGCAACAGAAGCGTAGTCAACTGGGTTTATTTTTTTATTTGCAACGGCAATTCCGATGTAGTAGGATGGGCTTATTGGATGTTGGCTAACCCATTCTGGCGGCGGTGTATTCTTAATTGTATTGACTGATGCGTCTTTTGGAGATTTGCATGAGGCCCCAAGAAGGGATATGAGTAACAGTGTCCAAATCGCTAGCTTTCTAATCATCATTTTGTTTATCTTACTAATTCTAACATCAATGATTTCACCTGCTCTGCCATTTCATTGGAAACAGACTTGTACAAATCAGCATTTAATTCTTCAACTGATTTTAACTCTCTTCTTGCATTAAATAATGCTCTAAATGATTGAACTTTATCGGAACCTGTTTGCACTCTGCCACCTTCTCCTGGAAACAAAGAATTCCTATCGAAATCAGATCTGGCATAGTACACTTCATCTTCCAACCTTTTGGTAATTAAATTGGTTTTTAGCAACTCCCCTGTTTTCAGCGATATCAATTTTACTTGAGCATCCATTGCTGAATAACTTTTGCCATAGAAACTGCTATATTCAACTGGTTTGTATTTGGTTACAACTATCTCTTGCCCGTTGCTGATTTGTTTTTCACTGTAAGATTGATAAGCAGTTCTTGTTTCTCTATTAATGTTACCTGTTTTTTCATCGTATTTAAGGACTGTTCCAGTCAATATAACCTGAGCACCAACAATTTTCCCAACTTCAACGGCTGTAGCATCATCAACCACACCACTCAGTTGTAATTTTTGCTCTTGTAGAATAGCCATCATGTGCTCACGATCAACAACTCTGAGAAATGGATCTTTGATGTTGGTTAATGCAGAAAGTGTGTAAGCAGACATATTTACTTCGGCATTTTGAGTTCTAGTGCCGTTGTTAAATGGCAGAAGGGCAATGGTGACAGTTCCTTTTTCCAGTGATTGTTTTTTTAAATCCAATGAATTTTTATAGTTGGATTTTTTGGCTAAAACTTTACTGAGTGATTCGTATGCAGAGCGAAATTTCCCTGCCTCCAACATGGCTTTGCCATCTTTGTAAAGAGGTTCCAAGTAGGCAACGTCTCCTAGATCTTTGGCATCTTTGAAATTAGGATCAAACTTAGTAAGCTCTTTGAAAGTTAGCTCAGCGTCCCGATATTCTTCATTCTCGAGATGTGTGGTACCTTTCTCGTATAATTCACTCACATAATTAGCTTTGGCAGCGTCAAAATCATCCAAATACATTTGATTAATGTCTAGACTAATCCCAACATTACCTATTTTTCTTTTGTAATCATCGGCATCTAAGTAGGCGTAAACAGCCTCTTTTGACGAACCCAATGACTTTTTTCTTCCAAATTCTGCCAGCTTTTGGTTTAAAACAGTTTGTCCTGTTCTCTTCATTCCTATTTGCGCATCTATGAAAGATCGTTTTCTGACTAAGGCCGTGTAGTAACTGTTAGCAGCTTCAGTGGTTAGACCAGATGCTTCCTGCTTGGTAGCCAATTTTGTATAGTACTTAGGGCCCTTGCACGAGACAAGTGAAAGAATCAAAATGACAAAGAGAATTAAACGCATAAGGTTTATTTGCTAATGTTTTGATTCAATTCCTCGATAGAGCTTTCAAATTCAAAAGCGTCATTAACGATAAAGTAGTTTTGCGGGTCAGTGCACCTTTTATGTGCAAATGAGGCATAAGTAACCCTGTCAGCATCAAAATCGAAGAGCATGGTGATTTCTTTGATTTGTTGAGCAGTCAAACAATTGGTTTGGGTAATTTGCTTGGCAGTTGTCATTTTGCTATCTGAAAAACTCTTAGATGAAATACTTGATTTGGCTTGATTAAAACTAGATGCGTTCATAGCCATGCCACAATTGCCTTGAACGGCTGGTTGCGCTTGGGGTTGGGTTTGAGGCTTGGGAGTCGGGCGGGTTTGGGTTTGTTCGTATCCCCCTGATGTAGTGGTTGTCGTTGTGGTGGTTGTGGTGGTATGACTTTCTTCAATTTCAAGTCCATCTGTAGGGATGGTCATGTTAATACCCATGTTCATTCCATCAACATTCATATTGATACCCACGGTTTCTGTTTTTGACTTTGGCTTTCCGTTGGTGGTTGTGGTCACAGTGGTGGTTGTCTTTTGAGTTGTTCCGCTATTGACGTTGGTGTTTGCCCCTTGCTCATTAACATTCATGTTGATATTAACATTTCCCTGAGGAGTTGGCTCTTCTTCAAAGTCTAAACTGCCGCCTTCATGGTAAATGACTGTTTCGCTATCCATTTTGTACTGGGTCTCTAAAGGACGTTCAGAGAAATAGCGCAAAGCGTAACCATTCTTGACCAACTTAACCCGATAAGTAACTTCAATGCCGTATTTCACTGCGAAATTATTGTTGGTGAAATCAGGGAGGGAGTTATCCACAAAATCTACTCGGGCTTGATAAAACTCAGAAGTAAGTCCTCTCAGTTTAATATTGGTTTTTGGATCTTCATTCATGAGCTCACCATTGAGGTACAAATGAAATTTTTCTCCGTTCTCAGCGTAGACAATAGCGTCTGCAGTTAAGGTTTGTGCCCAAAGCACGGGTGAAGCAATCACCATTAATGCGCATAAAATATGTTTCATAACAACTTTGTTAGGTGGTAAATTTAATTCATTTTTGCCTAAGATAAATTCCGTGCCAAAAAATCTCGTATTTTTTAGTAATGTTGTAAATAAGGAATGGAAAAAAGAAGAGCATGAAAAGAAGGATATTGGTTTTGGGGGCGGGTCGCAGCAGCGCGCATTTGATCGAGTATTTGATTCAAAAACAGCAGGAGTGGAACATTCAGATTCGCATTGGTGACGCCTCATTGGCTTTGGCTGAAGACAAAGTAGGCGGAGCATCTGATGTTGAGGCTTTTCAATTGGATGCCAATGATCATGCTCAATTGGTGAGTGAAGTTGGAAAAAGTGAATTGGTTATTTCGATGCTGCCCGCTTTTATGCATGTTACAGTTGCGCGCATTTGTTTGGATTTGGGTAAACACTTGATTACACCAAGTTATGTAGCTTCAGAGATGAAAGACTTGCACGCTGAAGCCGAATCCAAGGGTTTATATTTTTTGAATGAGATGGGAGTTGATCCAGGTATAGACCACATGTCTGCCATGCGAATCATTGAACAATTAAAGGCTAGAGGTTGTGAAATCAAAGCTTTTTATAGTTTAACAGGAGGTCTTATCGCCCCGGCTTCTGACAACAATCCATGGAACTACAAAGTGACATGGAATCCAAGGAATATTGTTATGTCAGGAGCAGGATCACCAGCTCATTTTAGACACCTTTCAAAAGATAAATTGGTACCCTACCATCGGTTATTTTCTGAGTTGATGGAAATTGAAATTACTAATTATGGAATGTTTGAAGGTTATCCCAACAGAGATTCGATGTCCTATGAAGAATTGTATGGATTACATGGGATAGAGACCCTATACAGAGGGACTTTGAGAAGAAAAGGATTTTGTAAAGCGTGGGACGTTTTGGTACAATTGGGTATGACTGATGACACGAGGGTGATGAATTGGGAGGGAAGAACAATGTCAGACTTTACTCAGGTTTTTTTACCCGAAAACTCAAAAGATTATTTGTCTTCTTTAACAACGCCGGAAGTTTTGTTTAAATTGCAGTGGTTGGGTCTTTGGGATATCACTCCTGTGCCTATATCAAAGGGAACTCCTGCTCAAGTCATTCAGGCCGTAATTGAGGAGCGATGGGCGCTTGATCCCCATGACAGGGATATGATAGCCATGTATCACATATTTGAGTTTGAGGAAGATGGAAAGTCAAAGAAATTGATTTCATACATGGTCAATGAAGGAGCGGACGCAAAACATACAGCTATGTCGGCGACAGTGGGACTTCCAATGGCACTGTCAGTTCCTTTTATTTTAGATGGCATCTGGAAAAATAAAGGGATTTTGTGGCCTTTGCATCCAGAGATATACCATCCTATTTTGAATGAATTGTCCAATTTGGGCGTTCATTTTAATGAACAAGAATTTGAAATCAATCGTTGAAATAGTTGTTTTAGTTTTGATTTTATGCAGCGCCGAAATGAGTGCTCAGTTTGATGATGCGCCAGCATTTAGATTGCATGAATGGACCTCGATAGAGGCATTTGATGCAGCGCAGGACACAGTAAAAGCAGTCTCAAGATGGTTGTGTGAAACCCCAATATCTTGGCAATACGAAAGAAGAAGTTCCGCCAATGTGTATGTATTGAATTGGATGACCAATCACCCGAAAAAAAAGTGGGATTTAGACACTCAATGTTTTGGTCCTTTGAATGAACATCTTGAGTTGATGTATGCATTTCTTCATGCTAATTTATATTTTACGTTGACACATGAAAAGGCAAGTAGTGCCTCTCGTGACATTTATGTATTGCAAATGTTAACCAAGAAAATTTTGTGGAGTGATAGATACAAAGGAGAAAAGGAATGGCAAAATATGGTGCGTTCAGTTCAAAAGGGAAAAGAAAAAAAGTATTTGGCTCAGTGTTATAGTAAAACAAAACAGCCCGTTGGGTAGTTAAAGCATTATGAAAAAATTTCAGATACCTGAGCAGTTTAAATCTTCCTTCACGGGAAAGGTAAAACAATGGAGAAAGCAGAACGATCCCCGTAAGAAAGATTTCACACCGAGTATAATTCCAATAGGCGAAAGAGAATGGATATTCCCACGTCACATGGGTTTTTGCTATGGTGTGGAGAATGCAATAGAAATTGCATTTAAGGCTGTAGAAGAGAATCAGGGAAAGCGTGTTTTTTTGCTTGGCGAAATGATTCACAATCCCGCAGTCAATCAAGATTTGCTATCTATGGGTGTTCAATTCATCATGGATACCGCCGGTAACAGATTGATGGATTGGGAAGAATTATCGCAAGATGACGTGGTGATAACACCGGCATTTGGAACTACCATTGAAATTGAACAACAATTGCAAGAAAGGGGTGTGGATGTGAAGCGATACAATACCACCTGTCCATTTGTTGAGAAAGTATGGAAGCGATCCGGAGAGATAGGACAGGAGGGATATACCATTATCATTCATGGCAAATACAAGCATGAAGAAACAAGAGCCACATTTTCACATAGTAATCAATATTCTAAGAGTCTTATCATTAGGAATTTGAAGGAGGCGGAAATGTTGGCCAATTACATTACCGGTACCGCTGATGTTGATCAATTTTTTATTGACTTCAAAGGCAAGTACAGTGAAGGATTTGATCCAATGACGGATCTCAAGAAACTCGGTGTGGTAAATCAAACCACAATGCTCGCTACAGAGACGGAGGAAATTTCGAAGTATCTGAAAGATGTTGTTACAAAGGTCAATGGCGATAGTTCATTTGCTGACACAAGAGATACTTTGTGCTACGCAACCAATGACAACCAAGATGCCGCAATGGAGCTTTTGAAAACAGAAGCTGATGTTGCTTTTATTATCGGAGGGCACAATTCTTCCAATACTTATCAATTGGCAATTATTCTATCAGAAAAGATAAAGACATTTTTCATTGAATCAGCAGATGATTTGGATGATTTAAGTGTGAATTATTTGAACTTAAAGACAATGAGTCAAGAATGTGAAAATTGGAATGGCACTTTGGAAAATTGCAAAAAAATTGTAGTTGCAAGTGGAGCATCATGCCCGGATACATTGGTTGATGCGGTGATCAATAAGTTGTGTCAGATAACCAACACCGAATTCAACCCTGAAAAAGTTTTAGCCGAATGGATGAAGTGAAGAACGTGATTTACAAATTGCCAGATCAGATTGCCAATCAAATTGCGGCAGGAGAGGTGGTACAACGTCCTGCCTCCGTGGTGAAAGAGTTGGTAGAAAACGCAGTGGATGCCCAAGCAACAATGATTAAAGTTATAATCAAAGATGCCGGCAAATCACTGATTCATGTAGAGGATAATGGAGATGGAATGTCGTTTGAAGACGCTCGAATGTGCTTTGAGCGTCATGCAACGAGCAAATTACGCACTGCAGATGATTTGTTCAAAATTGTAACCAAAGGTTTCAGAGGTGAGGCCCTGGCAAGTATTGCGGCCATTGCTCAGGTGGAGTTGATTACCAAAAGAGCACAGGATGAATTGGCTACTAAGGTGAGTATCGAGGGAAATGAGATCAAAGAGCATGTTGGCTGCGCAGGAAACAAAGGCACACAGTTTTCTATTAAACATTTGTTTTACAATGTGCCAGCTAGAAGATATTTTTTAAAGTCGGATAGCATTGAGTGGAAGCATATCGTGGAAGAGTTTGTTCGTGTCGCGCTGGTGCACCCGGAAATAGAAATGATTCTTGAGCACAATGATGAGGTGGAAATGCATTTGCCAGTTGGTTCTTTAAGACAACGTATTGTTAAGGTGATGGGAGCTAAATTTCAGGATTGGTTGGTACCCATTGATGAAGAAACACATTGGTTAAAAATCAAGGGCTTTGTCGTTAAGCCAGAGGGAGCCAAGAAATCACGTGGAGATCAGTATTTTTTTGTCAATAATCGATTCATCAAGAATAGCTATTTGCATCATGCAGTTCAGACCATCTTTAGCCCAAATGTTCCTGATGGCTATTTTGCTGGATATTTTATTCAATTGGAATTGGATACGAGTTTGATAGATGTAAACATCCATCCTACAAAAACAGAGATCAAATTTCAAGATGAACGCTCGGTTTATGCTATTCTTCACGCTGCAACCCGGAGGGCTTTGGGAATCCATAACGTAGTTCCCTCATTGGACTTTGATCAATCAGGAAATTACGTGACACCGGTTCACTCGGGTACAGAAATAAAAGTCCCAAGCACGGGAGCAACAGGCAATTATAACCCATTTGGACCAACAGCAGCTAAGCGCGATGTGGTGCAGGAGTGGCTGCAACTGCAAGCTGAAATGCACCAATCTATCCAAGGTGTTCCGCAAGCTCATCAGCAAAGTATGATTGATGATTTGCAGAGTGAGCTGGACATCCGACCTCTTCAAATGTTTAAGAAATGGATTGTGTTTGAGTACAACGAGGAAATGTGGATGGTAGATCAGTCCAAAGCCCATCAACAGGTGTTGTATGAGGCAAGCATGAAGAAGCCCATGAACGCGCAATCTCAGGCATTACTCAATCCTTTGGTAATGGATTTGGGCTCCAAATATCAATCTCTTATCAACGAGATCAAGCCTATTTTAACTGAACTCGGATTTGTTTGGGAGGAAGAGGATGATCAGTTGATTTTTACAGCAATGCCGGTACTATCAAGTGGTCAAGATGCAAAGCAATGGTTGATGGATGTTGTCGAAAATTGGCTTGATGAGTATGAACGGGTTGAGTCTGCTCAATCTTTGTGGACATGGAAAAGAGTTAAACAAGAAAGTATACGAAGTGGTCAATTTTTGACCCTACCTGAAATGAAGGAGTTGGTAATGGAATTATTGAAATGTGAAAATCCTTTTTTCAATCCTGATCATAAAAAGATTATTTTTAAGGTCAATTCACAGCAGATACTAAAAGCATTTAATTTATGAGATCAGCAACACCTGTGGTCAAGAACATCATTATTATTAACGTTCTGTTTTTTCTTGGTTCTATGGCTATTCCTGGATTGGATCACTTGCTCTCTGGGTATTATTGGTCCAGTTCTAACTTTCAACCATGGCAGTTGGTGACTCACATGTTCATGCACGCCAGCATCGGACATATTTTCTTTAATATGTATGGTCTTTATTTGTTTGGGAGTGCATTGGAAAACTATTGGGGCTCCAAGCGATTTCTCACCTACTATATTGTCTCTGGTTTGGGGGCATTTGTGTTGCACAATGCAATGACTTATTATGAGTTATCGCAAATCATTCCGCAATTAAGTCCATCGGAATGGGATATGGTGCGTGCAGAAGGTGCAGCGGCTATTCAGGAAGGGAAAAATTTTATTGATCCATTGATGCGAAAAGCCAATTCAGCTTTGAACACCGGAATGGTTGGTGCAAGCGGAGCTGTTTTCGGTATATTATTAGCCTTTGGTATGCTCTTTCCCAATACAGAATTGATGTTGTTGTTCCCACCAATTCCACTTAAAGCAAAGTGGTTGGTTTTTGGGTATGGTGCGATTGAGCTTTATTCCGCAGTTCAAGCCAATCCAGGGGATAATGTCGCCCACTTTGCTCACTTGGGAGGAATGATTTCTGGTTATATATTATTGAAATACTGGCAAAGGAACACATCAGATAATCATTGGAGATGAACTTTTCATTGCATTCTTATGTTAATCGTTTGGTGCTGATTTTGACGGCAACATTCGTAGTGATTCAATTTTTTTTGTTGTTTTCTGATACAAATCCTAAAAATTTCATCAGTAGTCTTGGATTATCATCTTATCTTGGTAATTGGAGTGAAAGACCATGGACTGTTCTCTCTCATTTCATAATTCACTTGAATTTGGGACATCTTCTGTTGAATCTTGCAGTATTTTATTCCTTAGGCCATTGGGTTGAGGAACAAAAAGGGCGGAATTATTTCATGAAGGTTTTGTTATTGGGGGCTTTCGCGGGTGTTATTTGTTATGCCATTTCTGGTCACTGGAATGGAACAACAGATCGTTTTTTGATAGGAAGTTCCGCAGGAGCTATGTCAGTGATGGGAGCGCTTTTGGCTTTGCAACCAAAACGAAAAGTTAATTTTTTTGGAATCGTTATTATAGAGATAACTTGGTTGGTTGTATTTATTGTTCTTATTGATTTGATAGGTATTAGGCAAGGATGGAATATTGGTGGGCATTTGGCCCATTGGGGAGGTTTATTGGTGGGTTTTTTAGTCGGTAAAAGGGGCCAAGAGAATAAAGAACATAGACATTTGTATCAACATCGTCGTCCTAAAACTGACGATCAGTTTAACGAGGAGCGATTGGAAAAAGAACGAAGGCTCAATGCAATTTTAGACAAAATCAATCGTTCAGGATTTGATAGCTTATCGAAAGGTGAGAAGGAC
>CAZNVU010000075.1:0-12151 GCA_964576575.1 uncultured Chryseobacterium sp. | reverse complement strand
GAAGCTGCGAAAGCAAACCATTCCGGTGATCAAGCTAACATTGGATAGTCCTGTAAGATTGTATCAAGGAAAAGGAGGGTTGTAAAAAATGACTACGGAAGATTATCTGAAATTGCACATGTCAGCTGTGCCTGATGTGTTGGAACAGTTGGAGAAGGAGACATGGCAGAAGTTGGTTAATCCACGCATGTGCAGTGGAGCCTACCAAGGACGCTTATTGTCTGCGTTATCAAAAATGATTAGGCCCAAAAACATCTTGGAATTGGGTACTTTCACTGGCTACAGCGCTCTTTGTCTTTTGGAAGGAATGAAGATTGACGGAAAGATGATAACCCTAGAATTAAACGAAGAGTTGTTTTGGATACATAAGAAATATTTGAATGATCCTCGATTGGAAGTGCGTTATGGGGATGCCATAGAGGCACTATCAAGGTTAGCTCTTTCAGAAGTGGATTTGGTTTTTGTCGATGCTGACAAAAAGAATTATATGAATTACTTGCACTTATTGGAAGGAGGTCTGCGCGCTGGTGCATGGGTGTTATTGGATAACGTATTGTGGAGTGGTAAAGTATTAGAACCGGCTGCCTCAGGAGACATCGACACCATTGTGTTGCAAGAGTTGAATCAGTATTTGGCTCAATCAAATGCGTGGGAGACCATTATACTTCCTATTCGTGATGGATTAACAATTGCACGTCGAAACTAAATGTACAAAAACCTCATCCGGGGGTGATTTGCTTTATTTTTGCTTTATGTCAGTTAAACAGAGAACATTGGCCAGCGCCATAGAGCTTCAAGGCGTAGGCTTGCATACGGGAGCCAAGGTAAATTTAAAATTGTGCCCTGCTCCAGAGAATCACGGGTATCAATTCCAAAGAGTAGACCTAGATGGTCAGCCCATTATTCCTGCAGATTGTGACTTGGTAACGACCACCCAAAGAGGAACTACATTAGAGCACAACGGTGCTAGGATTCATACATCTGAACATGTTTTAGCTGCAATATACGGTTGTGAGGTGGACAACGTTTTGATTCAAGTAGATGGTCCGGAAATGCCCATTATGGATGGAAGCTCAAGACCATTTGTTGAAGCAATTGAAGCTGTTGGATATGTTGATCAAAATGCAGAGAGATTGTATTTTGAATTAAAAGATAACTTGACTTATGAGGATGTAGAAAAAGGAATTGAGATGCTGGCTGTACCTACCAAAGGCGGAGAGTTCAGGGTTACCGTAATGGTTGATTATAATAGTCCTATTTTGGGTACGCAGCATGCACACATGTACAAGTTAGAGGATTTCAAAACCGAAATTTCAAAATGCAGAACCTTTGTTTTCTTAAGGGAGTTGGAAATTCTTGCTGAGCACGGGTTGATCAAAGGAGGTAGTTTGGACAATGCCATTGTAATGGTAGACAAACCCTATGCAGATGCTGATATCAAGGCTATTTTAAAAAAAATAGGTAGAGAAGATCAGGACTTTAAGGTTGAAGGGATTGGTGTTCTAAACACCATTAAATTACAATATGAAAATGAACCTGCACGTCATAAACTGTTGGATATAGTGGGTGATTTGGCATTGACAGGTAGATTTATTAAAGGTCATATATTGGCTGCTCGGCCAGGCCATTTTGGAAATGTTGAATTTGCCAAATTGATTAAGCAATTAATCAAGAAAGAAAAGTCAGATGGCCCACAATTCGATTTGACCAAACCAGCATTGTATGACATCAATGACATCTCAAAGATGTTGCCTCACCGTTATCCATTTTTGTTGGTTGACAAAATTTTAGAGATGGACAATGAGTCTATTGTAGGTGTTAAGAATGTGACAATGAATGAACATTTTTTCCAAGGACATTTCCCTAATAATCCTGTGATGCCTGGGGTTCTTCAGATTGAAGCCATGGCTCAAGTAGGAGGTATATTTGCTTTGAGCCAAGTAGAAGATCCAGAGAATTACAGCACCTATTTCATGAAAATTGATGAAGTAAAGTTCAAACAAAAAGTAATTCCAGGAGACACCGTTGTATTTAGATTGGTGTTGAAGTCGCCTATAAGAAGAGGATTAGTGAACATGGCTGGAACGGCTTATGTTAATGGAAAGGTTGTTTCAGAGGCTTCCATGTTGGCCCAGGTGGTAAAAGATAAAGTTGTACAAGAAATCAAAACGATATGATTCATCCATATAGTGTAGTTAGTGAAAAGGCTAAGATTGGCCAGAATGTGACCATAAGTGCTTTCTCTACAATTGAGGATGATGTTGTCATTGGAGACAACACTTGGATTGGTCCCAATGTGACCATAATGAATGGTGCGAGAATCGGGGAACATTGTAGGATATTTCCGGGAGCAGTTATCTCAGCAATTCCGCAGGATTTGAAGTTTGATGGAGAGTCTTCCACTGCGGAAGTTGGTGATTATTCAACCATTAGGGAGTGTGTTACAATCAATCGCGGAACCAAAGACCGCATGACTACCAAGGTAGGTAAGCATTGTTTATTGATGGCCTATGTTCATATTGCCCATGATGCTTTCGTTGGAGATCATTGCATAATTGCTAATTCAGGAAATATTGCCGGACACGTTACCATTGAGGATTGGGTGATTATTGAAGGAGTGGTTGCGGTTCAACAATTTGTGCGTATTGGTCAGCATTCTTTCATTGCAGGAGGATCTTTGGTCAGAAAGAACGTTCCGCCATACATTAAGGTGGCAAGAGAGCCTTTGAATTTTATTGGAGTCAACGCTATCGGGTTAAGACGCAGAGGTTACGATGATGCCTCTGTTCAACATATTGAAGATATCTATCGTGCGTTGTTTGTTCAGTCTCCCACCATTGGGAAAGGGGTAGAGGCTATTTCTGGGATGGAACCGACACCATTTACGGAGGAGATTTTATCCTTCATTAGCAGTTCAGAAAAGGGAATTGTAAAGGGGTTGAATGGTTGAGGGAGTAATTCTGACTGATATTGGAAAGCGGTTCAACGGAAGATGGCTTTTTCGTCATTTGGATATTTCTTGGCAAAAAGGAGATCGAGTAGCCATTATCGGAACCAATGGTTCCGGTAAGAGTTCACTGACCAGTATTATTGCAGGATACCTAACTCCAACGGAAGGTTCTGTTGTTATCAAAAACAACAAAGCGGATGTAGAGGAACACAATCATTGGAAATCCATTTCATGGACATCACCAGCGTTACTCCTTCCAGAGCAATTGAGCTATTGTGAGTTGTTTTTACAGGTTGAGAAGTTGAGAGGTTTCCATGATAATTGGTCATTGGAAAGAATGGAAGCTGAGATGGGTTTAGAAAAGTACCGTCATCAACCGCTTAAATCCTTTTCATCGGGTATGCGGCAAAGAGTCAAATTGATTTTAGCATTCGCAATAAAAGCTGAAGTTTTAATTCTAGACGAGCCAACGGCTCACCTTGATAGAAAAGGAGTTGAGTGGTTTTCAAAACTTATTCTTGAAACACAGCATGATGTCATTTTTGTTGCATCCAATAGCAATGATGACGAAACATTTTTTTGTAACAAGAAGTTGGACGTAGTTACTTGTGTCCCGGCCTTAGTAGGTCATTGACAGTTTTTACAGGATGAAAAGTTTGAGATGGCACCTCAATAAAGACACTATTCCATCCCGACATTGAGCCATTCCAAAGTCCTGGTAATTCAAGTGCTTTCACAATTTGTCCGTCTTGAAATTTATCACTAATAAAGGAAGTTGAGTGATCAATGAACTTATCCAAATCGTATTTTTTTCCATTGTGATCTTTGATACAACATACGATATCAACAGGATTGAAATGAGTTGAGTTGCTGATGTGATTGGATTGTTGAGGGTCGGCAACGTCTATTTGGTTTTTTTCTACAATCTGCTTGCTAATTTGACCATTATGGTGAAGAACCCAAAAAGGTCCTCCACCAGGTTCGCCTTCATTTCTCACCATACCACAAACACGAATTGGCTTGTGAAGTGCAGCATATACTTGACCTACTGTGGGCTCTTCTATGCTCCGGTATCCGTATTGCTGATAAAGAAATTCAATGGCATTTGGAAGGGATTGTTTTCCATCTGCTTCCAAATCAAAGAGAAGTTGATGTGTTTTATCTTTTAAATTAATGAGCAGTCCACCCAATACTTTTTTATAAAAAGTGATTTGATCAGTCCATTTTTCATGAGCGATGTTATCTATGTTTTTTATGAAAATAATGTCGCTATTGAGCTCTTGTAAATTTTTAATTAATGCTCCATGACCAGCAGGTCTAAAAATAATGTCGTTGTTTTTATCTCTTGCAAAATTGCGCTCTCCTTTTAAAGCGGGTGTATCTGTTTTGGGATCTTGGTAACTGAACTCAATCTTTATTGATGATTGGTCATTGAAGGCCATAATGGTTGACTTGGCTTGTTCAAACAACTCTGAAATTTCAGGAGCAATAGTGAAGTGAAAGTCAAATGACGCATTCTCGTTTTCAATATATGTCAGTCCTTCTCTCACTTGTTCTTCTAGTGCAGTTCTATGACCGCTGGAGGTTTTATGGAAGGGGATGAGAGCTTTTGGTAATTGCGTGAATTTAATTTCTTCTGTTATGAAGGAAAGAATTTCAGACCATTGATCATTATCCACCATATCCTCTAGGTTCTTTCCATTTTCTCGAAATAGTTTCAATAGATTCTCATAAAACGGAAACTCCTTAAATCGAATAATGAATTCTTCAGCCAAGGAATCAGTATCAAATGCTTGAATAGCACTTAGGTGCTTGAACATTCGGGTTGCTGCGCCTGATGCAGGTATAAAGAGAGTTTTGCTGAGGTTTTTGTTTTGATGAAAGAGATTAACGTAAAAATTGCATTCTAGGGGAGTTAGAGTTTCTATACCATCACCAAGAATACAAGGCTTTTCAATTTTAGTAGGAGAAATAGAATTAAGGACTTGCTGCAGGGTTTGCACAAACCTTGTTGGGTCCAATTCTCTTTGTTCGAGCTTTTTTTTATCTTCCGAGCTTAGTTGCATAACCTTCAAATGTACAATAAAACCGCCGGGAAGAACTATGTTCATTCACCGGCGGCCTCCACCAACTCCAATCTCTCAAAATTTTTTGTGCGTCGTTATGACCCAATAACAATCATTGTACGGGAACAGAAATTAAAAGGTTTCAAAAAAGATTATTTTTTAGCAAAATTCCAGGAATCGCGCAATGCCTCGCTTGTAGAGCGCAGTGTTTCCCATCCCAAAATATTTTTGGCTTTGCTCGCATTGGCCCAAATTTGCTCAACATCTCCGGGCCTTCTCTCACTCCATTCAAATGGAATTGCAACATCATTGATTGATTCAAAATTTTGAATAATGGACAATACAGAGTCTCCCTTACCTTGTCCTAGGTTGAAGGCTTCACAAGTTCCATTTTGACTAAACAACCATCGCAGGGCGGCTACATGGGCCTCTGCCAAATCCATAACGTGAATATAGTCCCGCAGACATGTCCCGTCAGGCGTATTGTAATCTTTGCCAAATATTTTTAGAACTCTCTCGCCTTTAGCAGCTTGATTTACAAGAGGAAGGAGGTTATTGGGTATTCCCAAAGGCAATTCACCGATGTTTGCAGAAGGGTGTGCCCCGATTGGATTGAAATAACGCAACAAAGCAGCGTTGAACCCACTGTTTGATTGACAATGTGATAGAATGAACTTTTCCCCCAGCTGTTTGGTTTCACCATACGGAGATGCAGCTTTCTTGAAAGGCGTGTCTTCTGTTACGGGATTGACATCAGGCTCTCCATAAACAGTTGCGCTGCTTGAAAAAACTAGATTGTTGACCCCTGCATCTTTCATACACTCCAGCATCACTTCAAGTGAACCCATGTTGTTCTTCATGTATTTTTGCGGTTCAAGCACTGATTCAGCTACTGATTTAAAAGCAGCAAAATGGATGACGCCATGAATAGGGTATTGTTCAAAGACTGATTTGATTTGAATTTTATTGCAACAATCGTAAGGATGGAAAACAACTTTTTCTTGGATGATACTTTCAATGCCATGGACCATTTCCATGCTGGTGTTACTCAAGTTGTCTACAACAATAGGTGTTAGCCCAGCTTGGTGCAATGCAACAGCTGTGTGGGATCCAATAAATCCAGCGCCTCCAGTTATCAATATGTTTTTCTCCATACTCATATCGCCCAGTGGTTAGCGATGATAACCCAATTGATAATGGTGCCTAATGCAAAACCGGCATAGACTTGCGCATGTGTATGAGCATCTAATTTCACTCTACTGTATCCTGTTAAGGCCGCCATTAATATGGTGAAAATGGCAATCATGGTAACATCTGCCATGTGTACTGATTTCAGCGCAAGTAGACTGCCAAATACACCCCCTTGCCCCAACATGTGTACGCTTATTTTCCAGTATTGATTAATCAGTAAAGAAATTATGAGTGAAATAATAACAGCCAAAATAAATGAAAATACTTCTTTGGGCAGGATTGGGCCTTGCCATCTCAGCAATGTGTATGATATGCAATAATAGAATATTACGAGTAGATATGGTCCAAAGCGTTCTTTTCGCTCCCTTAGTTCAATGCCGCTGACCATCCCATATTTGATCATAAACAAAATACTTACAGCTGGGGCAATGATGTTGATGACAAGCAAAGCCAAAACAAAAGCATCAGCATTGGTGGGAGCAATAAAGTAAGGATCCATCCAACGGACAATTACATATATCAGCAAAGGCATCCACAACGGATGGAACAAAATGGATAGAAATTGGGCTAAACGATAAATAAATGTCATAGTTCTTTTCTTAGTCTGGCTACGGGAATACCCAATTGTTCGCGGTATTTCGCTACAGTTCTGCGCGCTATGTTATACCCTTTTTGATTCAATATCTCCATAAGTTTCTCATCTGGCAATGGTTTTCTTTTTGGCTCCTGTTCAATGGCATCTTTTAGGATCTGCTTGATCTCTCTGGAGCTTGCTTCCTCACCATCATCTGTAGTTAGCCCCTCAGAAAAGAAATATTTCAACAAGTATGTGCCAAATGGTGTTTGAATGTACTTACTATTGGCCATTCTGCTGATGGTTGAAATATCCATGTTTACCCTGTCAGCGATGTCTTTCAGAATCATTGGTTTCAATTTGGATTCATCGCCGTCTAGGAAAAATGCGCGTTGGTGTTCAATGATGGCCTCCATGCATACCAGCAATGTCTGGTTGCGTTGATGAATGGCATCAATGAACCATTTTGCGGCATCAATTTTCTGCTTCACAAATTGAACGGCTTCTTTTTGTGTTTTGTCCTTTTTGCCAACTTTAGAATAATGGCTTAGCATGTCTTTGTATTGCGGACTAATGCGCAAATCGGGTGCGTTTTTTCCGTTTAAACTGAGCTTGAGCTCATCATTATCATTGGCAAGTAAAAAATCCGGAGTGATGTGAGGAACTTCTTTGTTGGTTTCTGAACCAGCATTACCAGGTTTTGGATTGAGATGTAAAATCAAGTCAATTGCAGGTTTGATGTCATCCAATGTTTGATTTAATCGAGTTGCAATTTTCTCGAAATGCTTCTTTGTGAATTCCTCGAAATACTTAGCAACTATGATTTTGGCGGTAGCATTGGCCTCATCTTTTTTCTCTGCTCTCTTTATTTGAATAGAAAGGCATTCCTGTAGGTTACGTGCACCTATTCCAGGAGGATCTAAGGATTGAATTTGGTTCAATGCACTCTCTAACTGTTTTATTTCTGTGTTGATGTTTTGAGAGAAGAGCAAATCGTTGCCGATTGACGCTAAATCCCTTCGCAAATAACCATCATCATCCAAATTGCCAATTAAGTAATCTGCAATCATCATTTCCTCTTCAGTCAATTCAAGGAAATGCAATTGCTGATACAATAAATCTTGAAAAGAGTTGCCTTGACCTATGGGTGTTTGACGTTCTTCAATGTCCTTACCCTGGTTATTAACTTGTGTTTTGTAATCAGGTGTATCTTCATCAAAATAATCTTCCAGATTGATATCTATATCATCATTGTCATTTTCGAGGTTATCGTCTTGATCCATTTCATCGTGATCATCTCTTTCTATTTCTTCATCTCCTTCTTCCAATGCAGGATTGTCTTGTAATTCATCTTTGATGCGTTGTTCCAAGTCCATAGTAGAAACTTGCAACAGCTTCATCAATTGAATCTGCTGAGGGGATAGTTTTTGCTGTAATTTGAGTTGTAGATTTTGCTTTAACATGTCCTTCCAAAGGTAGGTATAAATAAAAAAAACCGCATCAGCGGTTTTTAAGAAATAGGTTTTTGAACTTTTATTCTTTTATCCAATGGTCATTAACTTTTTTCATTTTTATGATGGCCATGGCTCCTTGTTGAAAATTCCCCGGAACTTCAGTATTAGCGATGATATCATTACCTGCTGTGTCTTTGATGCTGTAAGATAGTTTGGTCAATCGGCGTTGGTTATCAAACTCAGGGTTGTAAATGAAATTTAGACCTTGAACTTT
Source organism: uncultured Chryseobacterium sp. (assembly GCA_964576575.1). Taxonomy (GTDB): domain Bacteria; phylum Bacteroidota; class Bacteroidia; order Flavobacteriales_D; family Sanyastnellaceae; genus CAMCTV01. The sequence continues at coordinate 3,642 of CAZNVU010000075.1, read as the reverse complement.
TAGATCTTGATGTATTTGCCACAAAGCTCCTCGATCAGTTTGACCATTAATGGTAATTTGGATAAGATTGTTGCTTTGAGCAAAAGCGTTGAATGTAATTAATGTGAGCACTAAGGCGAATAAATTTTTCACTTGAACGATTTTATTGTTTCACACAATATTAAAAGATTTCTTGGGCAATTGCAATTATTTTCGCAAAAAATATATTGATGGCCAAAGTGAATAAAGAATGGGAAAGCAAAGTCATGGATGATATGTTTTCCAAAGATGATGTTAAAGTGAGAAAGGCAATAGAGGCATTGCAGGAGCATCCTCAAGTTCATTTCATTTCACCGCTCATTTCTGTTTTTATTCATTCGAGTGAAGGTGAATTGAAAAACGAATTGCGTGACATTTTGAATACGGTTAAAGTTTCAGGATTTGAAGAGGAGTTCATGAAGGCTTTGCGCAATACTGAATGGAAATCGCATTATGGTCAAATCATGGCATTTATGTGGAACTGTGGAGGCAATCCAAAGGAGCATGTTAAAGAATTGATTCAAATTGGAATCAATGGTGGTATGGAGACAATTCTTGAATGCTACTCGATCATGGAAGTCATGGATGGACCATTATCAGAAGAACAGCTGATTGAATCTCAAACTTTTTTACATGAGCAATTTAAACAAATGCCAGAAGGTCATCCCAAGCAAATAGTAGCTATGATTTCTAATCTTTTGGCCGAGAAGGAAATCGAGGACTAACGCATGACGGTAATGTTGCCGTGAATGGTTTGGGCATCCTTATTTTTCCCTTTAATCTTTAATCGATAAGAGTAAACACCGTTGGGAACATAATATGTTCCTGATTGATTGACGTCACCTACCCAAGCCTGCAGTGGGTCGATGCTATAATGAACAACTTCACCCCAACGATTAAATACAGTTAATTCATACATCTCCACGTTTTCAATGACCAATCCAAATGCATCATTGATGCCATCACCATTGGGTGTAAATCCCGATGGAATATAGAAATAGGCAGGAGCGGTTACGGTATACTCTTGATTATCTGAGCATCCTGTCTCATTGACAACATTCAGGTTCACTGTGTATGCATCAAGGCCGTCAAATTCATGCACAAGAGCGGTATCTTCTGATGTGAAGCCGTCACCCATATCCCAAGAATAAGTGCACCCTACGCAAGGCAGACTTACAAACTCATAAATATTTTCATCAATTGTGTTTGCTTCAAAATTGGCAGAAACTGGAGCCATGTGAATGTTGATTGTGTCATAAGCAACAGATCCACAAACATCCTCAGCTTGTACAATTTGTGTAACATCACCTAAAATGTTGTAAACAGAGGCTGCAGCCCCCATAACATTCAATTGCGGCCATTGAATAACATATCCTCCGCCACCTCCTGTCACTTCAGCGATAAAAGTTGCACTGCCATAAAGACAAACAGAAGTGTCAGGGATATTTACAATATCCAGCGGAGCATCAGGGATAAAGAAAATCATGGTATCCGAGAATGATTGTCCGCACAAATCAATACCATTAACCATGACAAAGGTGGTGTCATTAAAAGTTAATGTTTCGCTTATGGCCGTGTTGTTGGGCTGATTATTGGAAAACATCAGATCGCCATCTGCGTACCATTGGTAGTTAATATTGGGAGTTCCTGACGAAACAGTAGGGGTGACGATATGCGGATCTTGACAATTACCTACAAAGTCATTGCCCACAGAGAATTCCAAACGAGGAAATTCAACTTGAAGAACATCTGTGGTCACTTGATTGCAACCATCTGCTACGGTCAACGAAATGTTTCCTTCTCCAAGGACAGCTCCATCGTACACCATCGTGCTGTTGGTGCTGATTTCTCCTGTTTCGTCTTGCCATGAATACGTGTAATTGGCATCACCACCTGTGAGATCGTAAGGTAGGGGAGTCTGATTGTTGCATGCCAAGTACAAGGTATCAAAATCAATGGTATGCATGATGGCCAAGGAATCAAAAGCCAAGTCCAAAGGAGGAAGATCATTGATGATAATTTGTTGCATTTGCGAATTGAACAATCCAGCACATCCTGATACAGGTGTTAATATTTCAAGAACAATGTATTCCATTGGTTCTACCAAATTGTCATTAACAGCATCAATGGTTATATCAACAAAAGGTGTATTGGAATCCAAGGTTATACTTGTAGGCAATGGCTCATTATTTCCATTTGAATCCAAACCGCTATAGTCATAAGTTCCATTGTTTGTTCCGTCGAAAACTACCGCATCTCCACCCCACACAACATTTGCTGTTGCGGATGTTGGAGCCAAAGGAGCTGTTGGGTCATACTCAAGGTGAAGAACTGGATTTCCGCACTCCTCAAAAATGAGGTTGTTTGTTACGGAAGAACCATTGATGTTTAAATCAACAGTAATGTCTGGAATGCTTTGCAATGAGTTTTCTCTGAGCACAACATAAGTGTCTAAAATACCGTCTTGGCAATCGGAGACTGTAAGAATAATGTGGTAAGTTGAGCAAGGAATAACATCTAAACTTGCTGTCATCATATCGGTGAATCCATTTCCGTTAATACCATAGGCGCCAGTTGTGTTGTCATTGTAGTATTGACTGAACATGGGCGGAGTATCGTTATTTATGGTGGATATTGTAATGGGAAGTTCTTCAAATCCAGGGTCAGGAATATGTGCAATATTCACATTGTCGTAATTGGCAGCAGTCAAATCTGGATTAGGTCCGGACACATAAAAACCGAAGATGTCATTATAGCTTGAATATTCATAAGTTCCATACTCTTGAGATCCAAAAATATAATCGAAAGACATCGTAGGTCCTGTTGGAATAAAGTCAAACTCAAGGATTACTTCGTCATGTATGCTTGAAGGAGTAAAGGCAAAACCATTGTAAAGCCCCAGTGCTGTCAATTGGCCGTACACTCCGCTTGCATCGTCTAAAAGGAGGTTAACAATATCGGCATAAGGGGTATTGGGCATTGGTGTCGGACAAGGAGATGGAAAACAAACAGGAGTGGGTGGTGGGGTGAGTGGAGCAGCTGTCCAATTGGGAATAACGTCTGTGCTCATCCCTGCAGCAATGTTAGCGACATCCGCGGCATTGCCGGAAGAAAGGATAATTCCACTTTCGAAGGGAATTCCTGCTGCTAAACCTCCTGACGTAAAATGTCTGATTTGCTCAGGTTGACCCATGAACGAAATAAAATCAGAACTCACTCCTGAGCTGATGAGAACATCGTTAATGTAATAGTTCAAACCATTGGCATTTATCGGAATTGCTGGTGCCAATAGCATTTGACACCTTCCTACTGCGGTAGAAATGACAATGAAAACAAATGCGGAAAAATATTTCATAGATAGGGTTCTTCAGTGCTAATGACTTTTCAATCATTATATAGGTTGCACAAACTTACTAAATCTGTGGCAAACATTCAACCCCACATGTATTGTTCTATTGAAAGTCTACCAAAAGTTTCGATAATTTCTGACGGGCGTGAAAAATGCGACTTTTTACAGTACCCATTGGGATACCCATTTCCTCAGCTATTTCATCATAGTGAAAACCATCCACAAACATTTGAAAAGGTTTGCGGTAATCATCGCTCAGTGTGTTAACTGCTTTG
>CAZNVU010000074.1:0-12158 GCA_964576575.1 uncultured Chryseobacterium sp. | reverse complement strand
TTTGTGTTATTTTTGTTCCATGTCATCAATAACAAAATTAAGCATATTAGTCGGTGCGCTCATGCTGTTTTTCAGTTCATGTATTGTAAATAGGGATTTTATGCTGCAAACAGATGTTGATTACCCCTTCAGACAACCTCAAATTGATTCTGTAACCAGAGAACAAAAAATCAACTCGTCATCTGTTCTTCAACTTTCTTTACTATCAAGAAATGGAGATATCATTTTTGAATCTATTGTAAATGAGGCTTCAGGTTCGGGTCAATCTTCCCGGAATAATCTCCGAAATGCTGCTCAGTTTGAGTATGTCCAAGATATGAGAGGCGAATACAACTTTCCATTGATTGGCAAAGTCAATCTAAATGGCATGACTATATTTGAGGCACAGGATAGTTTAGAGATTAAATTTTCAAAGTATTTTGTAGACCCCTTTTGCTTAATTCAAATTACAAATAATAGGTTTATTTTTTTTAACGGGTCTGGTTCTGCCAGCTCTGTTGTGAGTTTGCCAAGCCATAGGTGTTCGCTTTTGGAGGCCATAACCATAGGAGGAGGAATTAGTGTTCGCGGAATCAGTTCAAGGGTTAAGGTAATTAGAAGAGTGAATGGGAAGGATGAAATTTTTCTCTTTGATATGTCAAGAATTGATGCGCTTGCTTACAATGAGTTTTACATTCAGAATGGCGATATCGTCTTTATTGAACCAAGGCCCTTGTATGCATCAGGATTTTTGGTTGTCGTATCGCCAATTGTAACTTTGGCTACTACTATTGTGTTGTACTTATCCATACTGGCAAAATAAATGAAGATTTCTCCTTTGTCTCTTAGCGGGCTTCTGACGATTGAGCCCAGGGTTTTTCATGATGATCGTGGTTATTTCTTCGAGAGTTTTAATGAAGCATCTTTTCGGTTGAACTCAGGTCTTAACTTAACTTTTGTCCAGGATAATCAAAGCTTCTCTTGCAAAAATGCCATGCGGGGCTTGCATTTTCAAGTTCCCCCAAAATCGCAAGCAAAGTTGATTCAAGTTGTTACTGGCAGTATATTGGACGTGGTGGTGGATTTGCGTCGTTCAAGTCCAACTTTCGGTCAGCATTTGATGATTGAACTTAAAGCGTCAGATTTTAAATTTCTTTTTGTTCCAGAGGGTTTCGCTCATGGCTTTCTAAGTTTGGAAGACAACACATTGGTTAAGTACAAATGCTCGCAGTACTATGCCCCAGATGCAGAACGATGTCTGCACGTGGCTGATGAGTCATTGAAAATTGAGTGGCCCATTGATTGGAAAAACGCATCCATGTCACTAAAGGATACCATAGGACTTAGCCTGAAAGATTGCGGAGATTTCTTTATTTGATCATTTTAAATCCAATGTGTTCGATGCTTCGCTCTCCATTGGAATGAAAAGTTAGCTTCTCTTTTGCAGTTTTACTCTGCATCACACGATCTATTGTTTTTATCTCACCAAAGGGAACATTGTCCTTGATAAAATGCTCCCTGATGGTTTGAAAGGAAATCTGTTCTGCCGCTGCCAGCAGTATTTGATGCAGTTCATGTCTGTTCTGCACCCTTGAAACATTATTGGAGAATCGCGGATCGTTGCAGACGGAAACACACTGCAGCGCATGGCATAGCGAGGTAAACTGCTTATCACTTCCTATGGCTAGTACAACTCGGACGTTGTCATTGAAAACAATTTGTTCTCCATAAGGAGCAATATTGGGATGCAGAGAACCTGATGCTATTGGGACCTGTCCTGTTTTTAAAAAATTACTTCCTTGATTCATCAAACTCACAACTCCAGCACTTTCCAAAGAACATTCCACCAACATTCCTTTTCCTGTTTTTGTCTTATCTAACAATGCGCAGAGCAAACCCTCTTTGAGTTGGTGTGCGGCCATTATATCCATAAATGCTATTGGAAGTTTTAATGGTTCTGAACTTTTTTCGCCATTAATGCTCATGAACCCCGTTTCCGCTTGTATAGCAACGTCATAGGCAACACGCCCTTCTTCATGTTCAAACCCTTTTATTTTTCCAATGATCAATTTTGGATAGCGCTGCAAAAGTGTTTCTGGTTTCAGATCAAATTTGATTTCATCGCTGGATTTGAAATTCATCAGCAGGATATCAGCTTGGGCAATGCGTGCTTCTAATGCTGAACGATCTTGATTCAAATCCAATACTTGAAGATTTTTATGTGCGTTGACAGAAAGGTAGTAAGCACTCGTCGTGGTTTGATCTTCATGGGTACTATACCAGGTTCGGGTTACATCCCCTTGCGGTGATTCAATTTTTGTAACGTCAGCGCCGAGCTCAGCTAGAAACGTTCCAACACTGGGACCTGCCAACACTGTTGACAAATCCAAGACTTTAATCCCTTCGAGAATGGTGGTATGACTCATGTTGCAAATCTACAAAGGCGCTGTCAATGCTTCTTTGTAAACTTGAAGACAACGTTCCCTTGCTTTTGCATGATCAACGATGGGTTTGGGATAGTTTGCACTCTTCCATTCCGGAACCCACTTTTGTATGTATTTGTTTTCCTTGTCAAATTTCTCGGTCTGGCTGTATGGATTGAAAATTCTGAAATAGGGCGCCGCATCACAACCACTTCCTGCAGCCCATTGCCATCCACCGACATTGCTGGCCAATTCATAATCTTGCAGTTTTTCCGCAAAGTAGCGCTCACCCCAACGCCAATCTATCAGCAGGTGTTTAGTCAAGAAACTAGCAACAACCATCCTTACACGGTTGTGCATAAAGCCAGTCTCGTTCAACTCGCGCATGCCTGCATCTACAATGGGATATCCCGTTTTTCCTTCACACCATTTTTTGAAATCATCCTCATCATGTCTCCAAGAGATTCGATCATACTGTGGCTTAAATGATGATTGCGCGCTGTGCGGAAAGCAATAGATAATCATTTGGTAGAAATCTCGCCAAATCAATTCATTCAACCACTTCTCGTTATTTTCCAATCCAATTTTTACGCACTGTCGGATACTGATGGTCCCAAAGCGCAAATGCAAGCTTATCCTGCTGGTTCCTCTTATGGATGGGATATCTCGGGTTTCGTGGTAATTGGTTACAACGGATATGGAGATGTCAGAAGATGGAATTTCTTGATCACTCTTGGCAAAATTCATTTCTTCCAATGGAATAATCGCAGAACTTTCCATTTTGTAAAATGCATTGAAGTTGAGCTCAGTCAGCGGATTAAGCATCTCAGTTTTTAAAAGCGATTTCCACTTTCTGCTGTATGGTGTAAAGACAGTGTATGGCTTGCCATCATCTTTGCAGACCTCTTTCTTTTCAAATATCACGTGGTCTTTAAAACTATGCAATGGAATGTTGTTGCGTTGAAACATTTCGAAAATTTCACCGTCTCTTTCCCGCGCATAGGGTTCATAATCTCGATTGAAGAAAACACCCTGGATGTCGTAGGTTTCAATGAGTGTTTCCCAAACTTGCTTTGGAGTGGAGTAAGAGAATTGAATTCCACCCCCTTGCTCTTGCAATGCAGTATGCATTTTTTCAAGCGTCTGGTGGATGAATCCCACTCTTGCGTCTTTTCTGTTTTCTAGAGCGTCTAGTATGTTTTTGTCAAAAATGAAAATGGGCAAAACAGGAAAACCGGATTCAACAGCATGATGCAGTGCGGTATTATCAGTTAGGCGAAGGTCGCGTCTAAACCAATGGATAGCAACTTTGGTTTTCATTGAAATATTTCTCGAAAATTTTGAGTGAGTGTGTTGTGTTTAAAAACAAAACCTTGGTCTTGAATTTTTTGGGAAGATATGCGTTGACTATTGAGGACCATACTAGCCATTTCGCCTACCCTTAAATTTAAGAGGAAAGCAGGAACTTTGGGTAGCCAATAGGGACATTTGATGGCACGGCAAAGTTCTCTGCCAAATTCATCATTTTGAACAGGTGCAGGAGCTACTGCATTGTACAAACCTTGAATGTTATTGTTTTCTAGAGCAAAATGAATCATTCGTGACAAATCTTCAATACCTATCCAGCTCATCCATTGTTGGCCTGTTCCCAGTGCTGAGCCCAAACCCATTTTGAAAATGGGGAGCATAGCCGCAAGGGCTCCTGAATTTGCGTCCATAACAACCCCAATCCTTAAAATAACTTTACGCCATCCTCCTGGATGTTCAGCAATTGCATTTTCCCAATCAAACGTTAGTTGAGCCAAGAACCCTTGTCCGTGAACACTGTCCTCGTTTTGCCATTCTTGTGTGTTGTTGTATATGCCAATGGCGCTGGCTTGAATCCAAGTTATGTTTTCAACTTTTCTGTCGAGTAGCATTTTTTTAAGGAGCATGGTGGACTGCAGTCTGGAGTCGACCATCTCCTGCTTGTTTTTTTGGGTCCAACGATTGGAAACACTGTATCCGGCCAAATGAACTACTGCCTGAAAATCTATCCCATCGGGTAACTTGCCTTCTTGGGAAATCGGATTCCAGGAGATTTCTTTTTCGGATTTTGGAGACCTTGTCAGGATGTAACAATCGTGTCCTGATTTTTTGAGCAATGGGATAAGGACTTTACCAACGTTACCTGTCCCCCCAGTGATGAGAATATTCATAATCTAAAAACCATTTTATCGGGTCTTTGTTCACTTGTTATAGCCGATTGCCAATTCAGAATATCCGTTGTCTGCGCTTTGATAAACCTGTTGCTGGGTCAGGTATTGAAAGCCTTTCAAATTCCCGCCGTCGATCATCCAAAGCAACGGTTCAGTTTCATCTGTCAACATGCGGGAGGGATGATAATTGCCCCATGTATTGATCCATTCACCTTGATTATTCCAACGACTTAGTCCATTTTCGTCGCTGATCCAAAGTCCATTACCAGTTGTTACGCATTGGAAGTTGTTGCTGGAATATCCCAAGAGCGGATGCCAATTGATGGGGAGCAAAGTTTCAAGGTCAAAAAGCGAAACTCCATAAGTACCGTTGTTTAGCGTAATCAAACCAATCATTTCATTCAAGTCAAACATATCCACGATGTCAAGTCCATGAACCCATGAATGAACCAAACTATTTGTTGTCTTTAGATATAATTTCAAGCGTCCGGGTTGACCGGGTGTTTTTTGATTCACACACAAGTATTTTTCAGTGACGCAAAGGTGGTTTTGATTGTCACCTAGAATCCATTGCGAAAATTGCCCATTCTTATTGAATTGTCTCAATCCATCTTGCGTACTGTACCAAATGCTGTGGTCAATTGGATCGTTTGAAGCATCCACGAAATAGTCATTGCTGCCAGCAAAAGGATAGGAGAACAATTCTGAGTATGGATTTTGTATGTCCATCATCTCCAGCGTTGATTGCCCGGGTGTGCTTGACCAGAAAGTTTTGTTGTAGGAGTTTACAGTAGGCAGGTTTCTAGGACCAAGAGCGCTTCGCCAGGTTCCCATTTGCATCCCATAGGACAAGGTGTCAATCATCGCTCCAGCAAATCCGTTGTTATTGATGACAAAGATGTTTTTTCGTTTTTTAGTCAATTCCAGAACGGTGCAATCTAGGAATGCCGATTTAGATGTATGGTCGGTGTGTGCTGTAACCTTGATGTAGTATTGACCAGAAGGAAGATAAGGATCATTCAGTTCGATTGATAAGTTTCCATTAAATGAAGCAGACGGAAGTTGGTCTGTTGCTAAAACGGAAAGCCATACTTTTTGGTTCGCATCACAGAGTTGCATCGTTATTTTTTCAATTGGATCATGCCCGCCGGCCTGGGCTTCAACAGAAACTGTTAGAGCTTGACCAAATCCAAATGGCCCGTTTTCTCCAACCCATTCAATTTGAATGGTAGGTATTGCATGCTCTTCCTTTTTACAAGAGATAAAGCAAAGCAAAATCATATATAATGGAATCCACCGCATTATCCAAATGTAAGTTGAAAACTCTTTTTTTATTGACAATATTTTCTGCTATAACCTTTGATTTTATTGGTCTTTTCAAGATTTCAAAAGTTATCAAAGTAGGTGGAGGATGCATTGTGAATAGATTGGCTCCGCAAGTCCTATTTACCGTTCTAAATTTGACTTCCCTTAATTTACGTTCATGGATAAACAAACACGCACCACCAGAGCAAAGAAGAGTTTAGATTTCAATGCCAATGTTTTAGGCAGTGAGATGGGCAGGATTCCGCCTAATGCGCGTGACCTAGAAGTAGCAGTGCTGGGTGCCGTGATGTTGGACAACTCCGCTGTGAATTCGGTGATTGAGATTTTAGAGCCCAATTCATTCTATGACCCCAAACATACTTTGATCTACAGTGCGGTGCGATCCTTGTTCTCCAATGGATCTCCCATTGATATTTTAACGGTATCTCAACAATTGAGAAAAGAGGGTCTTTTAGACGCTGCAGGAGGTGCACCCTATATCGCAGCCATGACCAATCAAGTGGCATCATCTGCCAATATTGAAGCACATGCGCGTATCATCGCTCAGAAATTTATTCAACGTGAGCTGATTCGTATTTCTGGAGGTATCATCACCCATGCGTATGAGGAAACCACCGATGTTTTTGAGTTGTTAGACAAAGCTGAATCCGGACTTTTTGAAGTTACCCAAGGCAACATCAGAAAGAACTATGATAAGATGAGTCATTTGGTCAAGCAAGCATTAGATGAGATTGACAAGGCCATGAAGAACAAAACCGGCGTAACGGGTGTGCCTTCAGGATTCAATGCTCTAGATAGAATTACCAACGGATGGCAACGCTCTGATATGATTGTCATCGCTGCACGTCCTGCCATGGGTAAGACGGCTTTTGTATTGTCCATGGCGCGCAACATTGCTGTGGAGCACAAAGCACCGGTGGCGGTATTTTCACTTGAGATGTCCAGCTTGCAGTTGGTGCAACGTTTGATTGCCAGCGAGACAGAGATTGAAGGGGACAAACTACGCCGAGGTAATTTGTCAGAATTGGAATTGCAGCAATTGAATCAACGAATCGCAAAATTGGCCGATGCTCCTTTGTTTATTGACGATACACCAGCCCTTTCTGTATTTGACTTGCGTGCAAAGTGCCGTAGACTTAAAGCACAACACGGTATTCAAATCATCATCATTGATTACTTGCAATTGATGTCAGTGGGTGGAGGTGATGGTAGAGGAGGAAACCGAGAGCAAGAAATTTCAACCATTTCCCGATCCATCAAGCAAATCGCCAAGGAATTGGATGTTCCCATCATCGCATTGTCGCAGTTGTCGCGTAGTGTTGAATCTCGACCAGGGGATAAACGCCCCGTGCTTTCCGACTTGCGTGAGTCTGGTGCCATCGAGCAAGATGCGGATATTGTAGGCTTTATTTATCGTCCAGAATATTATGGTATTCTTACCGATGCGGAAGGCCAGTCAACGGTGGGCTTGGCCCAAATTCTAATTGCCAAACACAGAAATGGAGCCATTTCAGATGTTGACTTAGAGTTCAAGAAAGAACTGGCCAAGTTCACGGATCGTGATCGCCACGGATTCAATCCCAGCTATGGCGGTTCCATGTCTCCCAACACCAGTTTTGACACTTCTTCATCCACTACCATAACAGTGAGTTCAAAAATCAATACCATGCCCGATGAGGAAGATGATGATGATTTTGGTTCTTTCACAGGTGGTAATAATGATGTGGTTCCATTTTAATTTTCGTTAATCCGTGTTGTGTTTTTCTCACAGTGCGTATTTTAGGAAAATGAAAGGAATCCGAATATTTTGGTGCATCGTTTTTATAACGTTGTTCAATGTGCCTCGCAGTCATGCCAGTCAAGTCTTGATTCCCATGGATGATTCGCAGGCAGAGCATTTGAAATCCTACGGCATTGCTTATTGGTTATTGCAAAATGGCGGAACATTGGAATGGTTGCTCAATTACAGAGGCGGCAGTTTTCTTTGTCCCAATTTGCCATCATTGACCAAAGAATGCACCATCAGGGGTGTGAGCTTTGAGGTCATTGCAGACGCTCAAGCCCAACAGATTTATTCTCAAATTGCTGATCCAGAAGTGAACATGGAACGGGTGAAGTTGGAGGTTGCCCCCAAGATTGCGGTATACACCCCCAAAGGAAAACAACCGTGGGACGATGCGGTGACCATGGTCTTGACCTATGCCGAAATTCCATACACGGAAATTTACGATACAGAAGTCATCAAAGGTGATTTGGTCAAATACGATTGGCTCCATTTGCACCATGAGGATTTTACAGGTCAATACGGAAAATTCTACGCTCAATACCGCAATGCAGCATGGTACCAAGATGAGGTGAAGAACCAAGAAAGCACAGCGGCTTCATTGGGTTTTTCAAAAGTGAGCGAAATGAAAAGACAAGTAGCTGTGAACATTAGAAATTTTGTCTTAGGTGGAGGCTTTTTGTTTACGATGTGCAGTGGAACGGATTCTTACGATATCGCACTGGCGGCAGAGCATGTGGACATTGCAGAGGCTGTGTTTGATGGCGACCCTTCCGATCCACAAGCGCAACAAAAATTGGAATTCAACAACGGTTTTGCGTTTCAAAATTATCGATTGATCAAAGATCCCATGGTGTATGAGTTCAGTTCCATTGACGCCACAGAAGATCACAACAAAATGGGAGAATTGAATGATTTTTTCACCCTGTTTGATTTCTCTGCCAAATGGGACATTGTGCCGACCATCCTTACGCAAAATCATACACAGGTCATCAAAGGATTCATGGGCCAAACAACTTCCTTTCACCACGACTACATCAAGAGCAATGTAACCGTAATGGGCGAAACCAAGTCATTGGGAACAGCACGTTATATTCATGGTGAGTTAGGACAAGGGCAGTGGACCTATTACGGAGGTCATGATCCAGAAGATTACCGCCATTTGGTTGGGGATCCTCCCACAGATCTTTCGTTGCATCCCAAATCTCCAGGATACCGTTTGATTTTGAATAACATTCTTTTTCCTGCGGCCAAAAGAAAAAAGCAGAAGACCTAGGACTTTTTATTTTACTTCCTTGATGCTTTTGATGGTTGTTCCAATGGTCATCTCTGGAATAAATTCCATCCCTTCTATTACTTGCCCCATGTTGGTGTAACGACCATCCAGGTGCGGAGCATCACTGGTCATGAAGAAGATTTGGCAGCTTTCTGTGTGCGGCCCTGCTGAGGCCCATCCAATGCAGCCTGCATCAAAACTATCCAGTGTGAATTCTGATGGGATAACTTCATCCAAACCACCCATGCCATCTCCCCTTGGACATCCCCCTTGGCTCACAAAATTGGGTACATACCGGTGAATGTGTTTGTTGTCATAAAAGCCGTTGTTCACCAGTTTTTGAAAATGCATAGCAGTGATGGGGTGCTGAAGTTCATGCACATCAAAGATTATTTTTTGTTCAACGCCCTGTGCAACAATCATCATTTCATAACTGCGAATGGACTTTAATTTTTGCCATTGGTCTGCATCAATTTGAACGATGGGTTGTGGTTGAAAAGGTTGAAATTTTTTGTTTGAAATGGTGGTCATGGAATTCAACGCCAAGACAATCTCATTGTAGGTTTCCACTTCTTTGGGCAAGATCAATGAGGGTAGTCTTTTCTCCAACAATGCAAACCAAAGCGCAAGGAGTTCATCTGATAACTTGGCTTCTTTGATGGCGGTGGCCAATAATGCTTGAACGCCGACATCCATTGTTTCCCACAATCGTGAGGCTTGCGACTTCCAAAAATCCGAATTTTCTAATTCGGTATGGGCTGCAATGAGCATTTCGGTACCATAGTAAAGATCAGTATAAGATGCCTTGGTAGAGGTGAGGTAGTCGATCAATTGCGGTAAACAATTTTTTCTCAACGCAAGTTGTTCAAGTGCGCGCATTCTGTGGTATTCATCCTTTTCAGCAAGGAAAAGTTGCCAGGTTTTCTTTCCTTTCGGATCAAAGTTGGTTGTCTTTAAACGCCACACGCTGAATTGCGCATACATGTCGGGATGAGTGGTTTTAAACGCAGAGTTCTCCCATGCAAAGGGCATTGGAATGGAATCGTAAGCAAAGGCATTGGCGCAGAGTTGAATGGCCCATGAACCCAGCACATTGTCTTGCTCTTGAACAAGAGAGAGCAGTGGTGTACAATCTTTGAAATTGTTGCGTTGCAATTGAATCAAGCATTCCAAACGCAATTCCTTTTTTAGGTTAATGTCCTTGCTCCAGTCCAACAGAAGTTGGTTGAATACAGGTTGATTGCATTTTCCCAAAACCTGAACAAAGTATTTGTTGTGTGGAAGATTCTGGGGTTGTAATGGCAAACCGAGAAGAAGGGAGGACCATGAAGTTTTGTCAAACTTTGATTTGGGGATTCTAACAATGGCTTTCCAGTAGGATGAGCGAAAATGGGTTAGCGGATTTTTGGTTTCGTTGTTCCAAAGTTCAAATTGCTGAATAAGGGTTTCTTGGATTTTTGGAGTGAAATGGCCATTTCGGATCAGATAAAAGACCCCTTCGTACCAGATTTGAAGATCAAATGGCTCAACAATATGAGCGCCCATTTCCGCGTATTGATTGGCTTGTCTTGGCGTGCGCACGCATCTCCCAAGATATTCAATCAAGAAATTTTCAGAAGTAGGAAGTTGAAGCAAGAAATCAAAGTTGAGTGTATCATTTTGTTGGGTAAGCGGCCAAATGGTTTCATTGGGAAGGATGGGACGTTGACTCATCGTAATGGAAGCCTCGTTCAACGCGTTGACATGACCTTGTATCAAGCTACGCAATTGTGCAGATGCGGTGTCATTGGGATGGGAAGCCACAAATTGCATGTAAAATAACTGTTCTTGTCGAGTTAATGTATCCAACCTATCCAGCGGATATTTTTTGTTGTACAAAAATTCAACGAAGGAGGGGTCGGGGAGTTGGGCTGAGGCTGATATGGATAAAAGTCCAATAAGCGCAGCAATGAAAATTCTATTCATATGAGCCAAGATAAGGAGGATTGAGGAAAGAGTGAAAAGTTCAGAGTAACGAGTATTGAGCGTATACAACATGGGTGTAATTCCGCCCAATAATTTAAGGTAACGTTTCACGAGTAGGTGTGAGTGTCACTTAATTCTTTATTAGGGCGAGAGGTTGAGCCGAGCTTATTGGTAAAACGGTATTATGTTTGATTTCTGTAATCACTAAATAGTTGTTTGAATTGTTCAATCCAATTTTTTTATTTCATACAAAAGCTCTTGTGTAAACAATTTGATTACATATCGGCTTTGGTATTTGCTGCAAGTTAGTTGTATCAAATCACGTTTCTGATTTTCCCTTTCAATTTAACTTCCAATTTCTCCATGTTTGTTCGACCTCAGGACTTCTAATGACTTGCGGGGTTTGTTGTTTTTTATTTATTACTAAAGAGTTTAGTGACACTTCATATTCTAAATATTCTTCTAATTCTTGATATGTGCAATTTCCTCTGGATTCTTGTATTTTCTTAAGCAGAAAATAAGTAAACATACCATGATTTTTTTCCTTGTAAGGAGCGGACGATTCATTTCCAGAACTTGAGGTAAATACGACAAGATTGCCGTCAAAAACACTTTCTTTTGGCTTAATTTTCACTCCCCTCAGGGCTAATAAACTTTCGTTTCTTGCTCCGCCGCTAAAACAAGCATCAAGAAATACTGTAACCCTAAGTGATGGGAATTCTGTCAATTTTCTATATACATCCATAAGCTTAATAGCATATTTTAAGTCATTTCCGCTTACATCGACAGGAATTAAGTATGGTTCTTTTGTTAGCTCATCCGGTAATCCATGGCCAGCGTAGTAAAATATTATTTCAGCATTGCCATTGCTCGCTTTTACAATTTGCGAGATTAAATCAATATTTTGTAACATTTTACTGCCAGTCCCATTAATTATTAAAGTTATATTCTTTTCTGGAATGCCCATAGTTTTAATGCAATATTCATAAAATGTACGTGCATCGTTTTCAGCATACAGCACATTAACCTCCGAACCAATTCCTGTTTGGTTTGCACTGTAATCTTCGTTACCAATAATTAAGGCATATGTGTTTTTCTTTGTTGTATTATTTAAGGGTATTTCAAAATCAACATCTGATTTTTCAACTCTTATTGTATTTAGTTGTAGATTTTTTTTTTCTTCGATGATGGTGCTTTCTGAATAATCA
>CAZNVU010000073.1:0-12277 GCA_964576575.1 uncultured Chryseobacterium sp. | reverse complement strand
GTCTTTGTAGTCGATATACTTGAAACCCGACTTCTTGAAACGGCAATACTTGGCTTGCTTGGTTTCAATCACGATGGGATTTAAATAGCGAATTTCTCCATTTTCACTCATTGTGTTCAATTTTAGACGTTCAACTTACTTTTTTTCTGCCTTATTGCGGCGAGACTCCGCGTAAGTCACATGATACTTGTCCATGTGGGTGGTCAAAAAGCGCAAAATGCGCTCATCTCTGCGGAACTCCGTTTCAAACGGGTTGATAACATCTCCAGCAGCTTCGAACTCCAACAAGTGGTAAAATCCGGTTGTTTTCTTCTGGATAGGGTAAGCCAACTTTCTCAAGCCCCAGTTCTCCTCGTGCTTGATGGTAGCGCCCTTTCCTTTCAAAAACTTTCTGAATTTGTCCACTGTTTCCGTTGCCTGATCATCAGACAACACGGGAGTCATAATGAAAACAGTTTCGTAACGATTCATTTGTTTATTGATTTTAAAATTTTTAAGGACTGCAAAGATAATCTTTTTTTCTTTACTGCCAAATTTTCAACTATTTCGTTACATGGAACCACCCAGACCCTTGATAAGGAATGTAATCCAATCCTTCTCCCTGGTACTCATAATAGTATACTCCTGCAGCTGCATCTTTTGGATCCCAATAATCGTAGGGAATCATTCGGTACTCATTGCCCTTCTCTATTGTTCCTACCAAACCACCCCATCGGTTAAAGATGTTGACATGCCAGTCACGCATGTACCTGTTGGGGACAAAGAAAACATCATTGAATCCATCACCATTCGGCGAAACCACATTGGGGATCTCTCCCAATGCACAAAACGTTGTGGTATCATCACAACCCAATTGAGATTCTGCATAGGTTTCCACAAATAGCGTATCAAATGCATAACATCCATCCACCTCTGCCACTACTTCCAACGTATAGCTACCCGGATTTTCGTAGATGTGGTAAACCGTATCTATGGTTGAGGTTGTATAAATCTCTGTCGTATCATTGAAATTCCAGTTCAGTAATGGTACATTGCTGATGGCCAAAAAGGAACTCAATAGCGGATAGTATCCACCAACAGCACCATCAATCTCCACATGCCATGGATTGGCATAAACGATATTGACATACGGATCATACACAATGACATCAATGACATCATTGTCCTGGCATCCATTGGCATCGATACCAACCGCCTGAATTTGTACATCACCAGTGGGCTGAAAAGTATAGGTTGGTGAAATAACTCCATCGGGCCAAATGGCATTGGTTGCCCCCGTCATGGTCAACACAATAAACTCTCCGATACAAATGGACGAATCCATTGTCATTATTTCAGCCGTTGGATTGGCATGAACAGTGACTTCAATGCTAGTAGCCTGAGATACGCACCCCTGCGCAGTAGCAGTAAAACTATAAAATCCGGATTGATTCACCTGAGCATTGTTCAATACTATAGCGCCACCCGTTCCCGTCAATCCCAATGGACCCGCCCAAGTCCAATTGGAATTCACTTGCGCGCTGGCATTGATGGTCAATTGTTCACCCTGACAATAGACGGTTTCGCCACTGAAAGTAACAACAGGAATTGGATTAACAACGACGTCTTCAATAATAACGTCCGATGAGCAGCCATTTTGTATGATAATCAATTCCAAATTGTCATTCATCATCAAATTAGCGTTGACAATAGCATCATTGCTGCTGGTGGATGAAAATCCAATGTTGGACATGCTCCATTGGAAAGTTGCTGGAGCTGGCGAATTTGCTATGGCCTGAAACGTCAAGGTTTCTCCTTCACAAATGGGTGAATTGACATTGATAAGACCCGTTGGGATGGGATAAACATTGAGCAAAACATTCTCCACTGTTGAATAACATCCATTGGCTTCCACCTGAACCAAGTACACACCCGTTTGATTGATGTCGGTCAATTCCAATGATGGTTGTGCGCTATTGGAAACAAAACCATTGGGACCTTCCCAACTGTAGTTCACATTGGCGGGCGCATTGGCACTGAAGTTCATCGTCTCTCCCACACACCAATCCAAATCCATGGGATTGATATTCAATGAAGGAATGGGATTCACCACAACATTGACGGCAGATGCCAATGACGGACAAGAGGCTGAGATAACGACAACGCTGTAAGTTCCTTGAATCCCAAAGTTGGCATTGGGAATAATGGGTGAAAGTTCGTTTGAAGAAAAACCATTTGGGCCAGACCATTGGTATGTCGCTCCAGCAATAGGATCACAACTCAACACCAATGAATCGCCCAAGCATAGTGGTCCTTGATAGGCCGCTTGTGTTGAAGGCTCCTGGAGAACATTCACGAAAGTGGAATCCAACGGCGAAATGCAATTGTTAAGCGTTATTTGCAAATAGTAATATCCCTCAAAACTTTCATCTACACCGTTCAAAGCAGGACTTTGAAGATTGGATGTAAAACCATTGGGGCCAGACCATAAATAACTGATATTCTGCAGATTATTTCCAATTAACTGAATATTTCCACCAACGCAAGCTGCACCACCATTGGAAGGATTGGCATTAGGGATAATATTGACCGTAACAGAAACAATAGAAGGCGCAGAAGAACAACCAGGATAGGACACAATCAAATTATAATTTCCCGATTGCGCGGGGCTATTGGTGCTAACAGAGGGGTTTTGCTGATTGGAAAAATACCCCATTGGCCCTGTCCATTGGAAACTAGCTCCTTGAACATTCTCTGCCTGCAGTTGAAAAGAAGCCCCCACACAAATGGGCTCAACTGGCATTGGATTGGCTAAAGGAATAGGGTAAACTGTGAAATTCACCTGGGTGGTATCCGCACAATCCAAACCTGGATTGGTAATCAACGTGATTGTATAGGTCCCAATCTCCGGAAATACATAAGAAGGTTGAAAAACATTGGATGTATCACTAGTGGAATCGGCAACACCAAAATCCCAGTGATAGGTATTGGCGTTCAATGATGCATTGTTAAAGGTTACAGTGCTACCCAAACATGTTGAAGTAAATGAAGGTACAGTAATGGCTGCTGTAGTAGTTGGATCACACAAAACCACATTGAATTGATAATCTCGACGAATGGTGTTCAGCAAAATACCATTGCGGTACTCCGCTACGCAAACGGCCACTGCATAAGTCCCAATCTGATTGGCAACACCTGTGATGACTCCCGAGATGGGATTGATAGCCATGGCTGGACTTGAGGCAATGGGGTAATTGGTTGAGTAACCTGCAAACCATGATACGGGAGTGTAAGGCGGAGCTGTCGGGGGGTTGGGGGTTGGGGCTGAAGAAGTCCCTCCCAAAAAGGGATCACAAAATGAATAAACCAAAGAATCTCCATCTGCATCCGTTGCACCCATCTCGTAAACAAATTCAGAACCTAAACACAAAGCAACCGGGGGCTGCGAGGTAAAAATAGGACTGCTGTTCTGAACTTGAACAATTCCGGTTCCCGGAATACGAGTAGTTAAAGTAATTCCTGCATTGCTTGGATTAACAAGGTTATCAATGCTGTTATTCCGACAGCATCGCTGATAGCTAACAGTATAACCCTGTGCTGAAAAAGGCAATGTAACGTTCACTGTATAAACGGCTTTCTCAACGCATAGTTCAGCAGGCACCGCCAAACAAGGATCATTGAGCGAAATGGGTACTTCACTCACTACAGCATTGGATAAAGAGGTGGTGACTGTTGTAAATAATGTACCTCCAAAGTTGTAGATTCCAATGGCTGGAGCTGCATCAAAACCAGTTCCATTGGTATTGGACGGACCGCAATCTCTGTAAACAACCAATCTCAGTTGATAGATATTATCCCCCAAATGGGTGTATGTCAATTCACCTCCAAAAATGTGAGTGGCCAGTGCTGCGAGAGCAGCAACTTGCAACAATAAAAACAAACAGATTTTTTTCATTATTTCATGACATGAAAGGAACCATTGCGTTTAATTACTTGACCATCAAAACCCTTTCCAACAGCTGTGTAGTAATAAATACCATTTTCAACCTCACTTGGATTCCAATGTCCTCTGCGATCATCAAAGTATTGCGCCGGTTGATTAATACTGCCAACTTCATTTCCCCAACGATTAAAAATGTGTACGTCCAATGATTCTAAAAACAAATTGGGAATCCAGAACACCTCATTCTTCAAATCTCCATCTTGTGTTACGATATTGGGTATTTCTCCACCTGCGCACTCCCCTACTGGAAGATCGCAACCCAACATCGCCAAGCCAAAAGTCTCAATCATCAGAGAATCCATTACCATGCAACCTTGAAGTTCTCCTATAAAGTAGGATGTAAAATACCCCTCATCTAAGTATACATAGCTATTGAAGTAAGTTGTCATATCACCTGGCAATACAATGGTGCTATCTCCAGTAATCCATTGGTAGCTATCAACATTGGTGACCACATGAATTGTTAAATCAAAAGGTGCATAACCCTCCGTTGAGTCCATGTTTCCGAATGCATTGATAGAAATTGAATCTATCTCCAGATAAGGATTAATCACCGTCACGTCCCATTGTGCGCTTCCTTCACAACCGTTGGCATCTGCACCTTGAACACTGTAGGTAAAATTGGAGGGAGGGGTTGAGGAAACGGTTATACCCGAGGTTGTTCCTTGAGGCGTTGACCATTGGGCATTGGTTAATCCGATGCAATTCAAAGTGATTGACTCTCCAAAACAAATGGGCGAATCTCCGGTAATGCTCACGGTTGGATTTTCATTGACAATAATATTGACAGAAATTGGATTCGATAAACAGTTGTTCAACATACCAACAACGGTGTAGGTGCCCGATTGCAACAAAGAAATAGAATTAATCACCGGATTGGGGTTGGTAGAACTGAAACCTTGTGGGCCTGTCCAACTAAAATTAGTCGCATTACTGGAGGTGGACAAAACCAAATTCTCACCTTCACAAAGAGGTCCGTTGTGACTTACGTTAACAATGGGAGAAGGATAAACCACGACCGATGCTGAGCTAGGGGAAGAGGAGCAACCATTCTCTGTAATCACCAAACTGTAATCTCCAGCGTTGCTGGTAAGTGCGCCTGTAATAATGGGCTCTGGAAGGGTGCTGCTAAATCCGGCCGGTCCCGTCCATTGGTAAGAAACGTTGCCAAACGCATCAGAGAACATGAATATATCTTCGCCTTGACACAACGCGTTTGAGGCAAATGCATTGACTGAAGGAATTGGATTAACAATCAATGACACCGTCTGGGGATTGCTGATACAACCATTGGCGTTGATCACCAAGGTGTATTGACCTTCGTTACCTTCCGTTGCATTTAAAATGACCGGGCTTTGCTCATTGCTAACAAAACCATTTGGACCTGTCCACTCATAAGTTGCTCCTGTCCAGCTATTGGCATTAAACACAACCTGCTCACCCAAACATACATCACTGTCTGAAATTGAAGGCAATGCGACTGGAAATGGAAGAGAAATTACATTAGTAGAACTAGCAGATGAAGGGCAATTGGAAAGTGTTGCTACTACTTGATACTGTCCCAATTGATTGGGTCCGACAGAAGGGAAATATAAATCTCCCGTTGTGGCTGTAAAACCGTTAGGCCCCGTCCATTGGTAGGTGGCGCCGCTTATTTGACTTGGATTGATGAACAACGGTTGACCATCACAAACCACATAAGTTTCCGGCATCGTGATTTGAGGAGCATTGGTTACGGTTATATTATAGTTAACGGGCATTGAAGCGCAACTGCCTAAAAACGATTGCAATGTGTACACCCCTGACTGCTCTGGTGTTGCATTGTTCAATATTACAACTTGCTGTGTACTAGAAAACCCATTAGGACCTGTCCAAAGATAACTTTCGCCTGTTGCTTGCGCTCCCATTTGAATATTACCTCCTTCGCAGACCAAAGGCAATACAGAACCAAAAGCCATCGGTGTTGGATAAACCAATACACTCACGGATTGAAATCCGGATGCACATCCATTGACAATCAAGTTGGCATTGTAGTTTCCAGAGGCGTTGGCTGAGGCATTATTGATGGTGGGATTGGTCTGATTGCTGCTGAAACCTGCAGGCCCTGTCCATTGCACCGTTCCAAACATACTGGGATTGGCTATCAGTTGAAAAGATTGACCTGAACATAGCGTGTCCAAGGTAACAGTGGGATTCAAAGTTGGAGTAGGAGTTACGTTGATAAACAATGAATCTTCCAGTTCTCCGCAAATATTTGTTCCATTGACATAAATCCATTGATCCTCTTCAACAATCAAATTGAAACTTGTCCCTGTGAAGCTTCCTGCGTTGGTTATCCAATCATAGGTATCAGCACCAGTTCCTGTCAAAGTTATCTCTTGGCCTTCACAAATTGTTGGATCATTAACGTTGATATTGGTTGCAGGTGCTGTGCTACCATCGGGAACGGTATAGGTGAAAGTGCTCACTGTTGCGCAGGGAACTCCCAAATCTAGAACATTCAAAGTGTATTGTCCTGAAGGAATATTGTGCAATGATAAACCGGTGCTGTCAGGATAATTTTGCCAAGCAATTTCAAATGGTCCTGTTCCACCCTCGATACCCAGAGAGATACTTCCATTTGAATCAGAGCATGTAGAAGGAACAATATTGGGACTAACTGCAGCTACACTGGTAGCACATGAGATGAAATCTATGAAAATCGCAGAATCGTAGGAAGAATCTCCTGCATCTGCAATGGCCAACTTGAATACATAAGGCTGACAAGGCACCACATCTAAAACTGGAAGCAACACGGTAGTTAAACCATCATAGGTTATGCTGGCATTTCCTGCATTGTTCACATAATATGCATTGTTATTATTGGCATTTACTGAATTGATAGAAACCGGAGTGCCATTAGGCAGTTGAGCAACATTGTAATTGTCATAAGCAGGGCCACCGGGATTCTCTCCTGAGACAAAAAAACCAAAAACGTCATTGAAACTTCCTCCAACAAACTCAGGATACTCTTCAGAACCAAAAACAAAACGCAATGCCAAAGTATTGCACTGCGGAACAATAGTGATGGTGATGATACAAACATCATTGGTTGCACCAGCTGAAATGGATGTTAGCTGAGGATCTCCAAATGTTGCCCCAATGATTGTTGAGGCATTTGAAGTCTGCGCATTTGCAGCCGCTGATGCATTTCCGGTTGACATGATAAGCCCGCTATTAAAGCCCAAAGAAGTTGTCAGACCATTCGTGAACGAACCATACTGAGCTGTATTGCAATTAATCTGTGGCAAACCTTGAACGGTAATTCCATTTCCAAATGCGGATGTAGCCAATGTGGCTGCAGGAATTCCAGGAGTCACCTGCAATTGTCCTTTGGATACCAATGGAAACACAATCAGTGAAAAGATTAAAAACTTTAATTTAAGGTACATTCTGGTTAAATTGAGTTGAAATGTATTGATTTGCTCTCATATTACCAAAATTTTAACGAATTGGGTTGGATGTATCAATCATGATTTTTTTTCATTATCATTGTAACACCTAAACAACTAGACCATGACCAAAAAAGAAATTCAATTAGAATTTTTCATTAAAGCCTCCACCCATACCATTTACAATTGTATCAGCAATCCAAGTGGGCTAGAAGAATGGTTTGCAGATAAAGTTAATATCAAAGGTGATGAATTTACCTTTTTGTGGGAAGGTGAGGCCAAAACGGCCAAGTTGGTCTCAACTAAAAAGGATCAGTTTGTTCGCTTTCATTGGTTAGATGATGGTAAAGAAAAAACTTTCTTCGAAATTAAAATAACCAAAGATGAAATGACCGGCGACATTTCATTGCTCATTACAGATTTCTGCGAGGAGGGTGAAGAAGACGAGTCAAAATTACTTTGGGAAAGTTCTATTGAAAACCTGCGTCATGCTGTGGGGGGGTAATGCTTATTGTATCCCACCTAAAGTATACAACTCCAGTACTGAAATTAATATAGTTCCTCCCCAAGAACAAGCCAACAATACCATAAGCAACAATCGTGTCAAGTGTTGGTTCTTGCCTTTCCACTCCTCCCATCTGATGATGGTATCCGCATACAAAGTGGCGACTGCTAAAAAATTAAGCATTACAAACCATCCCATAACATCGTTGAATTGATAATGAATGGAGGAGCTCCATCCATACTGGATATAAGTCAATTTTGTAATCCAGTACAACGTGTTAAAAAATATTCCAAGAATAAAGACCAAAATAACCATTGTGCAAAGTTAACTAATAATAGACTGGACAAATGGTCTTCATTCTCTTGACCAATTTGGGCTTTAAAAACTGAAACTGATATTGCAATTCCCAGCCGCCTCTGTACTCAGTAGCCACGCGAAAAGGAGATACATTGACATCATAGGTCAATCGAAGCAAGTGACCACCCCAACTGCACCCAGCTCCAACAACCAAAGCATCATTCCAACGCCAGCCACCTCCTATCCACATCGTAGTCATTAACCAAGATCGTGCGTCTAGAACACTGCCCCATTCGCCATAGCCCATCCAAGCTCTTTGCGCTTTTTGTTGTTGCAGCAACGAATAAAAATGAATAGGATGATATTCATTCATTTTCAAATTCACCTGAATACCAAGAATCTGCTGGGATGCCCAAGCATATGAATATGTCCCGTCCTTCAATCGATATTGCATGGATGAAAAGTGACTAAATCCAAGTGAGGCCTGCAGTTCAGGTTTTAGGTTATATTGCCCAACAGAGCTAATCGCCCAACCCCAAGCCGATGAGCGATCGAAAAATTCTTTTTGTCCCAAATCTTCTTGATAATACAAGCCATTCCAATCATCCATGAATTGCCAAGCTGAATTGTCCCAACGACTGCTCCCTCCTCTCACCATAAGAACTGTATTTAATCTAATCTTTGATGAATCGTTACCAAAGCAATATCCCGTTCCTGCATTCCATTTGTTTTGAATCCATGAACCATCACCACTCTTGTCTTTTAAAAAAGCTCCTTGAATAGTGAGACCTTTCCATTTGGATAAGGGCATGTTTAAATGAAAATTCTGCAATTGAAAAGGTACGCCACTCACCCCATTCCATTGACTCTTCATCCCTGCCTGTACCAAAATGTCATGCGCAGAGTGAATGCTTGCAGGCTGAACAAACCCATCACTCATCCACCATTGCGTGTAATGCACATCTTGTCCCAACCCAAAACTGGACAGCATGCTAAAACAAAGGGAAATGACAAATGACTTGTTCATGCTCATTTCATCAGCGTGATGTTGCCTTCTTTTTCCCAAACTTCTCCATTGGGACAATTGACACGAAGGTAGAAATGATAGACGCCAGTCTCTGCAACTTCTCCTTTGTAGCTTCCATTCCACACATCGTCCAATGAAGATGTTCTAAAAATTTCATTACCCATGCGGTCTCTGATCATCCATAAGCCATCCAATGAAAAGGAACTTTGAATACCAATAACATCATGAAGACCATCACCATTGGGAGAAAAAACATTGGGTACAAAAACAAACGGTTCTTCACACAACACGCTTTCTACTTTAATCAAAACGGAATCTGTGAGGCGGCAATTTCCATCAATGACTTCTGCTTGGATCCAAGTATCCTCAGTCAATACAAATGTCCCAGACGCAGCATTGGCGCTTTCTAGGAACGAAACGGGAGACCAATCGTAATCAAAGCCTATCGGAGCACAATCAACAATTACCGACTCCCCAACACCAATGAAATCTGCTGAGGCGTTCACTTGAATCCCGTTAGAATTCAATGTGGATGTAGCAATCCATATACTATCCAACACCTCACAACCTGGAATACTTGTTGTTACAAAATACCATGAACTCTGAATCGGAGTAATCAATACTGAAGAACTATTTAACTCCGATATGATTTGAGTACTAGATTGCCACGTGTAAGTGCATTGCGGATTTGGATTAGGTACAGAAACCAAAACGGTATCCCATTTGCACCAAGTTTCAGATTCAAAAAGCGAAGATTGAACATTCAATACCTGAACCAAAACGGAATCAATGCGTTGACAATTGTTCAGTGAAACATTGGCGTAAAGCACAATATTTGAATCGGCAAGCCAATTCAACTGCATGGCACTTCCGATAACATTGTTCATGTTGAAATCAGTGGCCCATTGCACGTTTGCATTAGCTGGACTGAAATTGGCGGTCAACATAACCTGTTGAGGATTACAAAGCGCAACATCATCGCTCATTTCCAACTCCAATTGCGTCACCTGAACCCGCTGTCTTATCGTATCAACACAAAAACCACCTTGCTGCAAAAGGATCAACTCCTCGCTGCTATTGGCTGCATATGGAGACCAATAAACAGAATCATTGACAATACCAGAACCCGATATCCATTGGTATGTGGCATTGGGCAGAGGATTTTGAATCCCAACCATGACAGTATCGCCAAAACAAAGTGACAGTGGGTCCAAGTTTTGGTTTTGAGGACCACGAACATGAATCCAATGACCTGAAGAATCTATACCATTGCAAGTCATTGGATCTGTTCCCACCGCTTGCAAAAAAAACATCCCGGTGTCTTGAAATACAAAATCAAAATTTGCAACGTTGGAGAGGATATCACCACTGGGTAAAATAACCCATTGTACTTGGCTCACTAGTTGAGTTTCAGCCAGCAATTGGACCGACTCTCCCAAACAAACTTCTTCAGGAAAAACAGCATTTACATAGGTCAATGGCAGTTCAAAATCAAACTTGAAAACACCATTGTTGCAATTGTTCGAACCATTTATCGATGACCATGCATTGGCAGGATAAATAGGAAAATCATCATTACTTCCACATCCAGCGCAAACGCTCTGGTAAATGACACCCTTTCTATCAAACCTGCTCGTACCACCATCCACGTGTTCTGCAGAAACACCTCCACCAAAATAAGTTCCATAAACAGGGAAATCAGCACTTTGATCCATCACCAAAAGATAAAAGTCACTACCGTTGGTGCTGGATTGATACGCGTCATTTGAAATCCATAATCCCTGTGTATTACCCACATTGGCTTGAGAACTTTGATTGACACTACCTCCCCAACCAGAGAGGTATATCTGGCCGCATACATCCACTAAAAAAGCCGCCGGTGAGAGATTGGGAACACCACTACCCGATCCAAAAACCGTAGACCACTCAACACCAGAAACATCGGTATTCCATTTGGCCACATACATGCCACTGTTGGGTTGGCTCCAACCCGCATTGCTTACCCAAGTTAGCCTGCAGCCAACGACTGTCCATATACATAAGGAAAGCCTTGTTCATCGGTATCAATAAAATACAACTGATCATAAACAGCACTGCCCCAATAGGAAGCTGAAAGTTGTGAACCATTGGGAGATAATTTCAGCATCCAACCATCACTCAAACCTCCAGAAAATTGCGTTTGATTGGCATTGGCTGAGACAACTAAATCAGCAGATTGAGTGCCCCCGCAAACCCAAATATCCCCGTTGTCATCAAAGGCTACAGAACATCCCGATTCATCATCAGACCCTCCCCATTTCTTTGACCACAACAACCCACTCAAATCGGAATTCCAAACTGCAATAAATGCATCCTGCAATCCTGAACCCCCATTTATACTTGTAGGAAAATCAGTACTATTGGTTGTGCCCACAATCACCACTTGGCCATTTGGAGCTATATCAATTTCACCTCTAAACTCATCCGCATAGTTGAACTTTAAACCAACTGCAGTATTAACCCCATCATTCCCTGAACCACCAAAATAAGTAGACTCCAATAATTGCGAGCCATCAGGAGAAAGTCGCCCTAAAATCACATCACTACCAAAAGCGTATGTAGTGCCTATCCCCTGAGGAGTAAATGCCATTCCGGCATTGAAAGTTGTATCAAAAGCATTCTCTGTTACTGGAAAATTAAAAGAGCCCGTTGAACCATAAAACAACAATTCATTCTGATCATTGACCACCAAGGAATGGGGTAACTCATCACGATCGCCTCCTAAAAAAGTAGACCATATCAATTGCGTTCCATCCAGGCTATACTTAGTTAAAGCGATATCCGTACCAGCCAAAGTACCACTACCATCACCTCCTGCCCAAGTAGTTTGATAAGCACCTAAAGTGGTTGGATATCCCTGACCGAATGCGCTACTACCACTGTACAAATAACCCTGTTGATCATAGGTTGCGGTATATCCAAAATTGTCCGAAGTGCTTCCACTGAATGTGGAGAAAACAAGTTGAGGATCAATAATGTAATCTTGATTTGGATCC